>NZ_JAHKRL010000550.1 GCF_019396405.1 Nonomuraea rhizosphaerae
GCGGCGCGGCGGCCCCGCCGTCGAGCTGCTCGACCACGGCGGCCAGCCGCTCGGCCGCCGGTCCGGTGACCGTGCGGGGGCTCTGCGTCTGCAGCACGAACCCGGTGACGTAGTGGGACAACGTGGTGATCGTCCGCAGCGCGAGCACCGGCGTGAACCCGCGGGCCACCATGGCCGCCAGCTCCTCGTTGAACATCCGCAGCGTGGCCGGGCCGAGCTGCCCCGCCGTGGAGACGATCCGGGCGCCGTCGCGGTGGGCGAGCAGCGAGTCGCGGTACGACCGCGCGCGCCTGGCCAGCCACTCCTGCCAGGTCTCGCCCTCCTTCGGCGGCCCCATCCCGGCGGCCAGCACCATCGCCTCGGCCATCCCGTCCAGCAGCTCCTGCTTCGTCCGGATGTGCCAGTAGAGGGCGGGTGAGCGGACGCCGAGCTCGGCGGCGAGCCGGCGCACGGTCAGGCCGTCCAGGCCGACCTCGTCCAGCAGCCGCAGGGCGGTCTCGATCATCGTCTCCCGGGTCACCGGAGCCCGTTTGCTCGCGTCCATCGAACGACACCTTAGCAGCGCTAAGTCATCCGAGCCGGGCCTCGATCGTCGCGGCCCGGCTCCCGCGGACGGTCACGACAGGGCGGGCACCTCCCTCAGCAGCCGCGAGCGCCACGGGCACCACACGTTCCCCGGCAGGAACGAGCCGCCCACCTCCGCGAGATGCGCCTGCACGTACGAGGGCGTCGCGTCGCACACCTCGACGGCGTTGGAGAAGAACACGACCGACGCCGGGTCGAGATGGTAGCTCCAGCCCGGGTTGTAGCGGGCGGGGCTCTTGACGATCGTCCCCTTCACGTGGATGCGGTCCGTCTGGAGGCCCTTGATGATGTTCCTCGCCTCGGTGATCCTGGCCGGGTCGGTGAGCATGAAGATCACCCTGCCGGTGTCGGGCGGCACGTCGAACTGGAAGTAGGCCACGGCGGAGGCGCGCGCCGCGACGGCGGGTTGTGTGACGGCGAGCATCGCGATCGCTGCGCAGATGCCAGCCAGTGCGGTGGTACGTCGTTTGAACACGCCCGCACCTTATGACAATTCATCCGGTGCGGCCGAGGATCTCTCAACCGGGGCACAACCTCCGGCAGCGGTGAACACACGACCGGAAAAAGGCGCCCTCCCGCTGCCTCATCACGTCGGCTGCTCCTCGACCTGGAGCTCCTAAGTAGAAGGATCTCCTTCTCCAGGAAGGAATCTCCCACCCCGAGGTAGAAGATCTCTCCCCCGGTCACGTTCCAGGAGGTGCGAAGCGGTGCCGTACGGCAGCACACCGGAGTTACGTTCCTTACGCACGCCCCCAACGGCTGCGCACGATTGGGGCCGTGCACGCCGCACGGCCGGGCGGTCCATGCCCCCAGGCAGCACGTCCGACCGTGCGGCGCCCACCGTCCCCACCCATGGGCGGTCCTGGTCAGCGGCGCAGGCCGGCCTGCTGGGCCAGGAGTCCCGCCTGGGTGCGGTTGGCGCAGTCCAGCTTGGTCAGCATGCGGGACACGTAACTCCTGACGGTGGCCTCGGAGAGGTGCAGGCGGTCGGCGATCTGCGCGTTCGTGAGCCCTTCGCCGAGACAGGCCAGGAGGTCGGTCTCCCGGCCGGTGAGCCGGCCGACCAGGGCACCGGCCTGCTCCCTGGACTCCCGCTCGTCGGTACGGGCGGCCAGCAGCCGCCCGGTGGCGACCGGCGACAGGACGGTGTGGCCGCCCGCCGCCACGCGTACCAGCCCGATCAGCTCCCTCGGCGGCGTCGACTTGACGAGGTAACCGGCGGCTCCGGCGTTCATGGCGCCCATGACGTGGCGGTCGGCGTCGAAGGTCGTCAACGCGACGACCACCGGCGGATCCGGCAGGGCGCGAATCCGCTCGATCGCGGTCAGTCCGTCCATGACCGGCATGCGCAGGTCCATCAGGACCAGGTCGGGACGGTGCCTGAGGGTCGCCGCGACGCCCTGCTCGCCGTCGTGGGCGGTCTCGACCACCTGGATGTCGCCGGCGGTGCCGAGAATGGTGCGCAGGTGCTCGCACACCATGGGCTCGTCGTCGACCACCACGACCCGGATCACCGGCCCGGACGTCTCCTCATGACTCATCGCGCGAATCCTCCCGAGCGGACGGGCGTCCCGGATCCTCCGGAGCGGGAGGGTCGGCGGGATGCTCCTGAGCGGACAGGTCGGCGGGGAGGTCCGCGTGGACCTCGAAGCCGCCCTCGGAGGTCCGGCCTGCGGTCAGCGTGCCTCCCATCAGCGTGACGCGCCGCCGCAGCCCGCGCAGGCCGCTCCCGGACCCGGCCGCCGCCAGCGTCGCGGGCACCCCGGTGACGGCCTGGCCGGAGGGGGCCGGGTTGCGCACGGTCACCTCCAGGCGGGTCCGGCCGTGCCGCACCCGTACCTCGACCGGAGCCCCCGGCGCGTGCTTGGCGGCGTTGGTGAGCGTCTCCCGGACGATCTGCCGGACGGTCAGCTCGACCAGCGGCGAGGTCACCCCCTGACCCTCCCGTACGAGCGTCGCCGCCACCCCGGCCGCCCGCGAGGCCGCCACCAGCTCCGGAACCTCCGGCACCACGTCGTGCAGGGCCTCCCTGCGGGGCGCGCGCAGGACGCTCACCAGGTCGCGCAGCTCGTCCAGTGCCTGGCAGCCGATGCCGCGCACCTGTTCGGCCGCCTTGCGGGTGGCCTCCTCGGACGCCGTCACCTCCAGCGCCCCGGCCTGCAGCACCATCAGGTTCACCCGGTGGGTGACCAGGTCGTGCATCTCCTCGGCCAGCCGCACCCGCTCCTGCTGCCGCGCCTGCTCGGCGTACAGCAGACGTTCGGCCTCGGCCCGTTCGGCCCGTTCGGTCAGCGCGCGCAGGAGCCGCCGCCGGGCGCCCAGATAGAGCCCGAGCAGCGCCGGGACGGCAGTGTGGAGCACGGCGTTGGCGGCGATGCCCTGGTCAGGGGCCCACGGCCGGGCGGCGACCAGCGTCAGCACGGCCACCAGGGCCCACACCGGCCGCCGCCGGCCGCTCGGGGCGTCCGACAGAGCCATGGCGTGGATCGCGACGGTCATCGCGCTCGGCGTCCACAGCTCGGCGGAGAGCTGCAGCTCGATGAGCGCGTCCGGCGCGGACAGCATCACCAGCCTGCCCGCGATCGCCACCGCCGCCATCACCGCCGCCACGGCGACCGGGGCGCGCCGGCGCAGCACCATGACCGGGCTCGCGGCGATCTGCGGCACCGCCACCGCCCACAGCAGATGAGCGGGCAAGGACGGCCCCCAGGCGCGCACGAGCACGGCCGCCAGCCCGGCGGTCAGCACCGCGCTCGCCACCAGGACGCCGACCACCACCGCGTCGGCCGCCGCCTCCGTCCTGGACGACCGCTGCCTGCCTGTCACGAATGTCACGTTATGGCAGGACGGCCGCTCCGGACACCGACGAATGTTGCGGATCCCGCGCCTGTTCGCCCACGTTGTACGGTGTCGCGGCCCCGTGACCGCTCGGTTGACTGCCGGTACTCGACCGATCGATCACGGGATGAGGCAGCGAACATGAGCTCACGACAACGATGCGCGAGAGCCTTCGCGGCGTTCCTGGCAGCGGCCCTCGCGACGGTGTCCACCGGCGCCGCCACGGCCTGCGCCGCGAGCGGACGAACTCCCGCCGTGGCCACCACCGGCGGCGCTACGGTACGCACCGACGCCGGGTCGATCCGCGGCCGGATCACCGGCGACCAGCGACTGTTTCGCGGAATCCCCTACGCCGCGCCGCCGGTGGGCGCCCTGCGGTGGGCGTCCCCCGAGCCGGTTCACCCCTGGACGGGCACCCGGCAGGCGACCGAGGCGGCGCCGCGATGCGCGCAGAACGCCGAGCAGGGAGCCGCGAGCGACGCCGAGGACTGCCTGTACCTCAACGTCACGACCCCCGCCCGGACGGACGCCCGCCACCCGCTCCCCGTCCTGGTCTGGGTGCACGGCGGAGGGTTCTTCGGAGGCGCCGGCAGCGACTACGACGCCCGCCGCCTGGCCGTGCGGGGCCGGGCGATCGTGGTGACCGTCAACTACCGGCTGGGCGTCTTCGGCTTCTTCGCCCATCCGGCGCTCGGCCGCGACGGCGGCGACTTCGGGCTGGAGGACCAGATGGCGGCGCTGCGCTGGACGCGCCGCAACGCCGCGGCCTTCGGCGGCGACCCGCGCAACGTCACGCTGTCCGGCCAGTCCGCCGGCGCGTTCAGCACCTGCGCCCTGCTCACCGCTCCCGCCGCGAAGGGCCTGTTCGACAAGGCGATCGTGCAGAGCGGCTCCTGCTCCGTCAACTACCCGAAGAACGGCCTGGCCCCCGGCCTGCCGCCCTACACGCCGCTCATGCCGCGCGAGTTCGCGGAGACCTTCGGCAAGCAGTCGGCCGCCGCGCTCGGCTGCGCCACGGCCGCCGACGTCCTGGCCTGCCTGCGGAAGACGCCGGTGAACAAGCTGCTGCCGATGACGCAGCGGTTCGCCTTCCCCGCGTACGGCACCAAGGTGCTGCCGCGCAGGCCGGCCGACGTGCTGAGCGGCGGCGACGCCCGCCCCGTTCCGATGATCGTCGGTCACAACCGGGACGAGATGCGGCTGTACGTGTCCGCCGCCCAGGCTCAGCAGCCCATCGACGCGGCCCGCTACCGCGAACTGCTCCAGGACACCTTCGGCGCGGACGCGACCCGCGCCGAACGCGCCTACCCCGCCTCCGATGCTGTCGCTCCCGCTCTGGCCTGGGCGAACGTCCTCACCGACCGTGGCTGGGCCTGCCCCACCCGGGACGACGAACGAACCCTGGCCCGCCGCGCGCCCGTCTACGCCTACGAGTTCGCCGACCGGGACGCCCCGTCGGTCACGCCGCCCACCGAAGGCTTCCCGATGGGCGCCGCGCACGGCTCCGAACTGCCCTACCTCTGGACGCCCGGCCGCTTCACCGCCGCCCAGCAGAAGCTGTCCGACGACATGATCCGCTACTGGACCGCTTTCGCCCGGACCGGCGACCCCAACCAGAAGGGCCTGCCCGCGTGGCCGCGCTTCGACGGCCGGAACGGCCGCACCCAGTCACTGGCACCCGGCCCGCACGGCATCCGTAGCGTCGACCTGACCTCCGCCCGCCACTGCGACCTGTGGGCCAAGACCTCCTGATCCGACCGGCCCGTCAAGGCGGCCCCAGATGAGCCGTCGAGGCGATCTCCACGACGGACAGATCGTCCAGGGTCGTGATCGCACAAGACGGCACCCCCCGATCCGGCATCCCCGATCACCGCGACCGCCCTGCCACTCGATATCCGGGTAGCCGATCACAACGGCACCAGAGAGGAACCACTACGGTGACCGCCCATGAGAATCGTCATCGTCGGCGGCAGCGGCTTCCTCGGCAGCGAACTCGTCCGCCTGTCCACCGCGGCCGGCCACACGGTGGCCGCCACCTACCTGACCCGGCCAGGCCCGATGACGAACGTCGGCTGGCTGCCCCTCGACGTCCGCGACCGCGCGGCCGTGACCGACCGGATCAGCGCGTTCGGTCCGGACGCGGTGATCAACGCGGCCTACCGCCAGTCGGACTGGACGACAACGGCTGCGGGCGCCGCCCACGTGGCCCTCGCGACCGCCGCGAACGGAGGGCGTTTGGTGCACGTGTCCAGCGACGCCGTCTTCTCCGGCGACGCGCTCACCTATCCCGAGGACGCCGTCCCCGATCCGATCACTCCTTACGGAGCGGCGAAGGCAGCCGCCGAAGTAGCCGTGCGGGCGATCGCCCCGACCGCGGCCATCGTACGGACGTCATTGATCATCGGTGACGGCGGCTCCTCCCACGAGGCCCTCGTGCACTCGCTGGCCACCGACCGCGGAAAGGGCGTGCTGTTCACCGACGAGATCCGCTGCCCCGTGCACGTCAGCGATCTCGCCGCGGCGCTCCTGGAACTCGCGGCCTCCGAGCAGCCGGGGATCCACCACGTCGCCGGGCCGGAGCCGATGAGCCGGTACGAGCTGGGGCGCCTCATCGCGTCGCGCGACGGCCTCGACCCGGCCCGCCTGCCGTCCGGCCGTCGCGCCGGCTCGGGCCTGCGGGGGCCGGTGGACGTGCGCTTGGACTGCGGGAACACCCAGAAGCGTCTGCGGACCAGGCTGCGCGGGGCGCGAGAGTTCGTGAGCCGGCGCGCTGTGCGACTCCACGAGACGGAAGGTCCCTGACGAGAGCCGGGGCCCCGATCTCCGGTGTGCCCTGGACGCGCAGGCTCGGGCCCGTGCAGCGGTAGCGTCAGGCGGCCGGTTTATGATCGTACGCCGGGGGTCGACACGATGTTGCGGGCGTTCTTCAGGACCGAGGCGGGCAGCACCAGCGCACTGCTGGCCGCGACCCTCCTGGCCCTGATCTGGGCCAACTCCCCCTGGCCGGACACGTACGAGTCGTTCTGGCACACCAACATGGGCCTGAGCTTCGGCACCGCCGAGTTCGAGCTGGACCTGCGCCACTGGGTCAACGACGGCCTGATGACCGTTTTCTTCTTCATCATCGGCCTGGAGGTCTCGTACGAGGCCAGGCTCGGCCAGCTCAGGGACAGGCGGCTGATCGCCGTCCCGGCGGTGGCGGCGCTGGGCGGGATGCTGGTGCCGGCGGCCGTCTACCTGGTGTTCAACGCGGGCGGTCCCGGGGCGGGCGGCTGGGGGGTGCCGATCGCGACGGACACTGCGTTCGTGCTCGGCATGCTGGCCATCGTCGGCGCGAGGTGCCCGGAGCCGTTGCGGGTGTTCCTGCTGACGCTGGCCATCGTGGACGACATCCTGGCGATCATCATCATCGCCGTCTTCTACACCGAGCGCCTGGACCTGGTCGCGCTGGTGACGGCCGCGGTGCTGCTGGTGGCGATCGTGACGTTGCGGTGGCTGAGGATCTGGCGGGCGCCCGCGTACATCGTGCTGGGGTTCGCGTTGTGGGTGGCCACGCTGGAGAGCGGCGTGCATCCGACGCTGGTGGGCATCGCGCTGGGGATCCTGGTGTTCGTGTACGCGCCCAGCGACCAGAAGCTGCTGCGGGCCGACGAGGCGGTGCACGAGTTCACCAACGACCCGAACCCGCGCGCGGCCCGGGAGGCGGCGCGCACGCTGCGGATGGCCGTCTCGGTGAACGAGCGGCTGCAGCTGCGCCTGCATCCGTGGAGCAGTTACGTGATCGTGCCGGTGTTCGCGCTGGCCAACGCGGGGGTGCGGCTCGACGGTGAGACGTTGCGGGCGGCGGTGACCTCGCCCGTCGCGATCGGGGTGGCGGCGGGGCTGCTGCTGGGGAAGTTCGCCGGGATCTGGCTGGGCACGTGGCTGCCGCTGCGGTTCGGGTGGGGGATCCTGCCCGGGAACCTGGTGTGGGGGCAGTTGCTGGGCGGGGCGGCGGTGTCGGGCATCGGGTTCACGGTGGCGCTGTTCATCGTGGACCTGGCGTTCGACGACCAGGCGGTGCAGAGCCAGGCGAAGATCGGCATCCTGGCCGGGAGCCTGCTGTCGGCGCTGATGGGCTGGCTGGTGTTCCGGATGGCGTGGGACCGGGGCGGGGTGTGCGCGCCGCCCGACGCCGAGCCGCAGGAGGAGCTGCCCGAGCTGCTGTCGGTCCCGGTCGGGCCGGACGACCACGTACGGGGGCCGGCCAAGGCCGCGGTCACGATCGTCGAGTACGGCGACTTCGAATGCCCCTACTGCGGACGTCTCCACCCGATCCTGGAGGAGCTGCTGCGCAAGCGGAAGGACGTGCGGCTGGTGTTCCGGCACTTCCCGCTGACCACGCTGCATCCGCGAGCGATGCCCGCCGCGCTGGTCTCCGAGGCGGCGGCGGAGGCGGGCAGGTTCTGGGAGATGCACGACCTGCTGTACGAGAACCAGCGTTTCCTGACCGACGAGGACCTGGCGCGTCACGCGGCCGCACTGGATGTGGAGCCGTGGGCCGACGTGCCGAGGCGGCTGGAACGGGTCGCGCGCGACCAGGAGTCGGGACGGGCGAGCGGCGTGCGGGGAACGCCTACGCTGTTCCTCAACGGTGTCCGCTACCACGGGGGCATGGACCTCGGATCGATCACCAGAGCGGTGGAAAGCCTCCGCGAATCCACGTACGGTGATCATCCTAAGAGCACGGAGTGAACCGAGGGAAACATGTTGGCGCAGAACATACCGTTCATCCTGTTCGAAGTGTTGATCATGGTTCTGCTGGTCGCGGGGATCATCCTGACGGCGCGGGCCAAGGCGGAGCACGGCCGGGCGGCCGTGCTGGGCATGTACGGCTGCGTCGTGCTCCTGGTGGGCGAGGTGTACACCCTGGTGCGCGGCCTGTGGCTGCCCCTGTTCCTCCAGAGCTTCGACTACAACGTGATCACCGCACTGCTGCTGGGCCTGGTCGGCTTCGTGTTCACCGCCGGCGGTCTCGGGCTGCTGATCTGGGCGGTGGTCGCCCGCCGTTCGCCGTCGCCGCTCGGCCAGCAGCACGGTCAGCAGCCCGGCTGGCAGCAGCAGGCGCAGGCTCCTCCGAGCTGGCAGCCGCAGTCCCCGCCGCAGCCGCCGCCCGGTCAGCAGCCCGGCTGGCAGAACCCCGACCCGCCCGGCTGGCAGAACCCGCAGCCCTGATCCCCGGCGCCGCCGGACCGGCCGCCTGACGACCCGTTCGACGGCCGGGGATGGGACAATGTTGGTAAAACCCGCTGAAGCGTCGAGGGATCATGAATCCAGAGCAGCCAGCGTCCGACCCGAACCGGACCGTCAGGCACCGCTGGCCCCTGCCCCCACAGCCGCAGCAGCCTCCGGCCCCGCAGCCGCAACCGACGTGGCCGCCGCAGCCGACGTGGCCACCGCCGCAACAGCAACAAGAGCAACAGCCGACCGAGCGCGTGCCGCCGCCCGAGCAGACCTGGCCGCCCCATCAGCAACAGCAGCAGGCCGGTGAGCCGCCGGGCACGCGGCGCCTGCCGTACACCCCCGACATGCTGCCCGACGTCACCCAGTACGAGGCCCCGCCCCCCAAGTCGGGCTGGCGCTGGGCCATCGTGGTCGGCGGCATCGCGATCCTGGTGGCGGCCGCGGCCATAGCCGTCATCCTGTGGGGCAACAGCAACGCCGAGAAGCCCGCTCCCACGCCCACCGCCTCTCAGGGAGCGGCCAAGGGGGCCGCCAAGGTCAACGACGCCAAGGCCGGCCTCTCGTACGCGATCCCGAAGGGCTGGAAGAAGGCCGACCGCCCGGAGTTCACCTCCGGCCTGACCTCGGGCGGCACGGTCGTGTACGCCTTCACCCAGGCCCAGGACGCCGCGGGCGGCACGTCGACGTCCGAGCAGCTCCAGGCCAAGGCGGACGCGGTGGGCCTGGAGACGGCCAGGCGGCTCATGCCCGACCTCGGCAGCCGCGACCAGCTGCGCACCCGCGCCGTGTCGGTCGGCGGGCAGCCGGGGGCGACGGCGTCGTTCCACGTCGTGTTCAAGAGCGCGACCAAAGACCCCGCCTACGTCCGCATCGTGGCCGTCCAGACCGCCGGCGGCGTCTCGTACGTGTACGGCAGCACGACCCCCGACGGCGAGGAGGCCCGGCAGGCGCTCGACAAGGTCCTGGACAGCGTCACGCCCGCGTGAACTCCATGATCCAGTTCGTCTCCCAGGTCTCGCCGTCCCGCGCGTAGGCCTGCTCCCACCGGCACGCGTCCGGCCCGTCCACGGTCCAGAGGAAGCGGCAGGGCACGGTCCCGCCCTCGAAGGGGTCCTCGCCGTGGAACTCGCCCCGCCCGCCGGAGAAGGAGCCCACCATGGGCGGGTCCAGCACTCCCCTGGCGCTGCTGGACCAGTGGATCGTCCACAGCCCGGTGTCCGGGTTGAACAGCCGCAGCGTCAGCCCGGCCCACTGCTTGGTCGGGAAGGTGATCTCGTCGAAGCTGGCACCGCCCGAGAAGTGCGTGCTCGCCCGCGAGAACCCGGGGAACTCCTCCCATTCGGTGCTGCCCGTCAGCGGCTTGACGAGCCTGCGGTTGAGGACGTTCCAGGAGCCGGCGAAAAAGTCGAAGTCGTTCATGCGGCGAAGGTAGACCCGGGTCACTGACAGGTAGTGTCAGTGACGTGCGCGCCTCCCGGCTGGTCTCCTTGCTGCTGCTCCTGCAGACCCGCGGCCGCATGACCGCCCACGAGCTGGCCGAACGCCTTGAGGTGTCCGTACGGACGATCTACCGCGACGTCGAGTCCCTGCACACCGCGGGCATCCCCCTGTACGGCGACGCCGGCCCGAACGGCGGCTACCAGCTCCTCGACGGCTACCGCACCCGGCTGACCGGCCTGACGACCGACGAGGCGGAGTCGCTGTTCCTGGCCGGGCTGCCGGGGCCGGCGGCCGAGCTGGGGCTGGGCGCCGTGGTGACGGCCGCGCAGCTCAAGCTCATGGCGGCGCTGCCGGTCGAGTTACGCGACCGGGCCGGGCGGATCCAGGAGCGCTTCCACCTGGACGCCCCGACCTGGTACCGCGACCCCGAACCGGTGACCCATCTGCCCGCCGTGGCCGCCGCCGTCTGGAACGAGCGGGTCCTTCAGGTCCGCTACCGCCGCTGGAAGGCCCCGCAGGAGGTGGAGCGGCGGCTGGAGCCGTACGGGCTGGTCGTCAAGGCGGGCACCTGGTATCTGGTGGCGCGCTGCGGCGAGCACGTACGCACCTACCGGGTCTCGCAGATCCTCGGCCTGCACCCGCTGGAGGAGCGCTTCACCCGCCCGGACGGCTTCGACCTGGCCGCCTACTGGCAGGAGTACCTGGCCGAGTTCGAGGAGCGGCTGCGCTGGGGCGAGGCGGTGGTCCGGCTGTCGCCGCGCGGCCTGACGCTGCTGGCCAACCTGATGACGCCCGGCGTGGTCGCGGCGGCGAGGCAGAGCGCCCAGCCGCCCGACGACGAGGGCTGGACGCGGGTGACGGTGCCGATCGAGTCGGTCGGGCACGCGCTGGGCGAGTTCCTGCGGCTCGGCGCCGAGGCCGAGGTCCTGGCCCCGGCCGAGCTGCGGGAGCTGATGGCGAGCACCGCGAGGCGGCTGAGCCAGCGCTACGACGGGTGAGCGGCCGCCCAGCAGTGCGTCCACCGTCCCTCGCCCAGCGAGGTCCGCTCCGGCACCCGCTCCGAGCACACCGGCATCACCAGCGGGCAGCGCGGATGGAAGCGGCACCCGCTCGGCGGGTCGATCAGGCTCGGCGGCTCCCCCAGCCGGACGGTCTCGGGCGCGGTCACCCGGTCGGGGTCGGGAGCCGACTCCAGCAGCAGCCGCGTGTACGGGTGGGCCGGCGACTGGGTGAGCGCCTCGGCCTCGCCGCTCTCGATGAGCCGCCCGGCGTACATGACGGTGATGTCCTGGGCGAAGTAGCGGGCGCTGGCGATGTCGTGCGTGATGTACAGCAGCGCCAGCCCGCTCTCGTCGGCCAGCTTCTCCAGCAGCCGCAGCACACCGAGCCGGATCGACACGTCGAGCATGGAGACCGGCTCGTCGGCGATCAGCGCCACGGGCTGGACGGCCAGCGCGCGGGCGATGGCCACCCGCTGCCGCTGGCCGCCGGACAGCTCGTGCGGCATCTTGTCCATGAACTGCTCGACCGGGGTGAGGCTGACCCTTTCCAGCAGTTCGGCCACCTGCTCCTGCTCGTCCGCGTCCGAGCGGACGTGTCCGTGGATGCGCAGCGGCCTGGCCAGGTGGTAGCGGACCCGGTGGAAGGGGTTCAGCGACGCGAACGGGTCCTGGAAGATGAGCTGCACCTGGCGGCGGTAGGCGCGGAAGGCGGCGCCGCGGTGCGCCTTGACCGGCTCGCCGTGCAGCAGCACCTCCCCCGACGTGGCCGGGTACACCTGGGCCAGCAGCCGCGCGACCGTGCTCTTGCCGCAGCCGCTCTCGCCGACCAGCGCGGTGACCGTCCCGGCGCGCAGCCCCAGCGACACGTCGTCCACGGCGCGCACCGGCGGGCGCCTGCCCCACCGGCCGCCGCGGGCGGCGGTGAAGTGCTTGGTGAGGTCACGGCCCTCCAGCACGAAGTCGCTCACCGGAGCACCCCCTTGTCGTCGTTCAGCAGGCAGGCGACCTGCCCCTCCACCCCTGGCAGCAGGGCCGGGCGGCGTGCCGAGCACTCCTCCACGGCGAACCGGCAGCGCGGGTGGAAGGCGCAGCCGGACGGCAGTGACCGCAGGTCGGGCGGGGTGCCGGGGATGCCGAGCAGCTCCTCGCGGGGCCCGTGCAGCCGAGGGAAGGAGCGCAGCAGCCCCAGCGTGTACGGGTGGCTGGGCGACCTGTGCAGCGCCTTGGCCGAGCCCGTCTCCACCACCCGCCCGGCGTACATGATGGCGATCCGGTCGGAGATCTCCATCAGCAGCGACAGGTCGTGGGTGATGAACACGACCGCGAAGCCGTACTCCTGCCGCAACGCCTTGATCTCGTGCAGGATCTCCCGCTGGACGACCACGTCGAGCGCGGTGGTCGGCTCGTCCATGATGATGATCTCGGGGTTGAGCGCCAGCGCGATGGCGATGGCGGCGCGCTGGCGCATGCCCCCGGACAGCTCGTGCGGGTAGCCGCGCCGCCGGTCGGCGCTGATGCCGACGCGCTGGAGCAGCTCGACCGTGCGCTCGGTGCGCTCCTTGCGCGGCATGTCCGGCGCGTGGACGCGCAGCACGTCGTCGATCTGAGCGCCGACCGTGCTGACCGGGTTGAGCGCGTTCATGGCGCTCTGGAAGACGACGGCCAGTTCCTTCCAGCGGAAGGCGCGCAGCTCCTTCCTCCCGAGCTTGAGCACGTCGACCGGCCCGCCGTCCCTGCGGTGGTGGACGACCGAGCCGCCGGTGATCGCGGCGGGCGGGCGCAGCAGCCTGGCGACGGCGTTGGCCAGCGTCGACTTGCCGCTGCCGCTCTCGCCCGCGAGGCCGAGGATCTCGCCTCTGCGCAGGTCGAGCGAGACATCGGCGACCGCGTGCACGGCCCCGCTGCCGGACAGGTAGTCGACGCTGAGGTCGCGGATCTCCAGAACGTTCATGCGCGGGCCTTCCGAACCTTGATCGTCCGCAGCCTGGGGTTGGCGATCTCGTCGATGCCGAAGTTGACCAGCGCGAGGCCGGTGCCGATCAGCGCGATGCACAGGCCCGGCGGGATGAACCACCACCACGCCCCGATGAGCAGCGCCTGCCCGTTCTGGGCGAAGTACAGCATGCTGCCCCAGCTCACCGTGGACAGGTCGGCCAGGCCGAGGAAGGACAGCCCGGCCTCGGCCAGGATCGCGCCGACGACGGTGGCCAGGAAGCTGGTGGCGATCACCGGCAGCAGCACGGGCAGGATCTCGAAGAAGATGATCCGCAGCGGCCGCTCGCCGCTGGCCCTGGCCGCCTCGACGAAGTCGCGCCGCCGCACCGACAGCGTCTGGGCGCGCAGCACGCGGGCGCCCCACGCCCAGCCGGTGACGGCGATCACGACGGCGACGGAGGCGACGCCGCGCTGCGGCAGGTAGCCGGCCAGCACGATGATCAGCGGCAGCGAGGGCAGCACCAGGAAGATGTTCGTCAGCACCGAGAACGTCTCGTCGATCGCGCCGCCGAAGTAGCCGCCGACCAGGCCGACCGCCACGGCCAGCAGGGTCGCGATCACCGCCGACAGCACGCCGACGCCCATCGAGACGCGGGCCCCGTACACGATCTGGACGAGGATGTCCTGGCCGGTCTGCGTGGTGCCGAGCCAGTGCGCCGAAGACGGCCCTTGCAGCCCGTCGTTGCTGGTGGCGGCCGGGTCGGCGCCGATGAGCAGCGGCCCGGCGATCGCCATGAGCGTGAAGAAGGCGAGGATGGCCACGCCGGCCTTGATCTTCATTGCTTGGTCCGTGGGTCGAGGATCAGGTACGCGAGGTCGGCCAGGAAGTTGGCGACGAGCACGGCGAGCGAGATGACCAGGAAGATGCCCTGCATGAGCGGGAAGTCCTCGTTCTCCACGCCTTTGAGGAGCATCGACCCGATTCCCGGATAGGAGAAGACGATCTCGGTCAGCACCGAGCCGCCGACCACGAAGCCGAGCGAGAGGGCGAAGCTGGTGATGTTCGGCAGGATCGCGTTGCGGGCCGCGTACGCCCACATGACGCGCCTGCTGGTCAGCCCCTTGGCCTCGGCCATCACGACGTAGTCCTCGCCGAGCGTGGTCACCATGACGTTGCGCATGCCGAGGATGCGGTCGGCCATCGAGGCCACCACGATCGTGACGCCGGGCAGCACCGCGTGGTAGAGCACGCTCCCGGCGAACTCGCCGGTGAGGCCGGCAGTGACGTCCAGCCCGTACGCGCGCGAGACCGGGAACCACTGCAGCGTCACCCCGAACACGAACACCAGGGCCAGCGCGACCCAGAAGTACGGCACCGCGTGCATGAACGTGGCGGCCGGCAGCACCCCGTCCAGCCAGGTGCCGCGCTTCCAGGCCATCAGCACGCCGAGCGAGGTGCCGATCAGGTAGCTGATCACCGTGGCGACGCCGACGAGCCCGACCGTCCACGGCAGGCTGCCGGCGATCACCGACGACACCTCGGTGGGGAAGAACGTGATCGAGCGGCCCAGCTCCCCATGAGCGAGATTGCCCAGATAGTCCAGGTACTGCTGCCACAGCCCGGCGTCGCTGAGCCCGAAGGCCCGCCGCATCGCCTCGATGGCGGCGGGGTCCACGTTGTCCTTCATCCGGGCCACCAGCAGCTCGACCGGGTCCCCCGGCATGAGCCGGGGGATCAGGAAGTTGAGCGTGACGGCGGCCCAGGCCGTGAGCAGGTAGAACCCGAGCCGCCTGGCCAGGAACCTCACTTCGACGCCGGTTTGAGGTGCAGCAGGACCACGGCCGCGTCCGGCGAGGTGTACGGCGAGGGCATCGCGTACGGGTCCTGCTCGGACGGCCAGCCGACGTACTTGCTGGTCCGGAACTGCGCCCAGGACGGGCTGTAGAACAGCGGCACGGCCGGCAGCTTCTCCACCATGATCTTGCCGAGCCCCTGGGTGGCCCGCTCCTGCTCGGCCTGGTCCTCGGTGGCGGCGTACTCGTCGATCAGCTTGTCGGTCGCCGGGTCCTTCCAGCGCTCGTAGTTGCCGGTCGCGGCCTTGCCGACGGGCTGGGCGAGGCCGCCGTACAGCAGCGAGCGGAGCTGGAAGTACGGCGTCGGCCCGGAGGCGGCGGCCCTGATCGTGAGGTCGTAGTCGCCCTTGCCGACCTTGGACACCCAGTCGGCGAACGCGACGCCCCGCGTGTCCACCTTGATCCCGACCTTGGCGAGATCCTCCCGGATGAGCTGGGCGGCGTTCACCCAGTCGGTGAACGGCGAGGGCACCAGCAGCGTGAAGCTCAGCTTGGCCGGGTCGATGCCCTTGAGCAGTTCCTTCGCCTTCTCGACGTCCACCTTGAAGGCCGCGTCCTTGTACTCCGGCGGCAGGTACGCCTCACCGCCGGGCATCGGCACGCCGGTCGGGTGCGCGACCTTGGTGTAGCCGCGCTCGGCCACCCGTACGATCTTGTCCCGGTCGACGGCCAGGCTGATGGCCTGCCGCACCTCGGGCTTGGCCAGGGTCTCGTCGGCCTGGTTCGGCAGCAGGTTGACCAGGCCCTCGGGCGGGAAGTAGAAGCGGTTCACGTCGGGCTTGCCCTGGACGTAGATCTTCTCCATGTCGGGCACGAAAGCGCCCGCCCAGTCCAGTTCGCCCTGCTGCAGCGCCGTCTGCACGGCGTTGGCGGTGTAGGCCGGGAACTTCACCGACGGCACCTCGGGCTTGCCCGGCTGCCAGTATCCCGGGTTCTTCTCCATCTCGTAGATCTGCGCGCTGAACGTCGACAGCTTGAACGGGCCCGTGCCGACCGGCTTGGGGTTGGTGAAGGTGACCGGGTCCTTCTCCTTCTCCCACAGGTGCTTGGCCACGATCGGGGTGTTGCCGGCGATGTTGTACAGCTTGGCGTAGGAGGTGCTCTTCAGCATGACCTGCACCTTGTCGGGCGCCAGGACCTTGGTGCCGGCGATCTCCAGCGCGTTCTTGTTGAGCTGGGCGTTCTTGGAGATCAGGTCGAAGGAGAACGCCACGTCGTCGGCGGTGAACGGCTGCCCGTCCGTCCACTTCACGCCCTGCCTGAGGGTGAACGTCAGGGTCTTGCCCTCGTCGGACCATTCGTGCTTGAGCGCCAGCCACGGGGTGATCTCTCCGGGCTTGAGCTTGTTGAAGAACTCAAGCGTCTCGTAGATCATCCCGACCGTGCCGAAGTTCACGTTCTCCAGGTGGTACGGGTTGAAGTCCTCCTGGAACGTTCCCGCGTCCACGGCGTGGACGACCAGCGGCGCCGCGCCGGTGGAGGCGCCCTTGCCGCCCGTGGAGCTCGAACATCCCGCCACCGCGACGACCAACGCCGCGACGGCTGCCAGGCTTCGTTTCATTGGGGTGCTGCCTTTCCGAAATAGCTCACCCGGAGATCACGGGAGCCCTTCGGGGCGGCGAACGCCTGGGCCCGGCGCATTCCGGCGGGTGCCCCGCGCACGATCGTCAGCGCGCGGTAGTAGTCCACGTACGGGAATCCGTACGTCTCTCCTCGGGCGTACGCGTAACCCGTGATCGCCTTCGACCAGACCTCGTAGGCCTCGTCCGACAGGTCGACGAACACGTCCGGCGTGTAGCCGTCGGCGTCCTCCCAGTTGTCCGCGTAGTAGAGCTCGCTCGCCCAGTACGCGGGCAGCTCGCGCTCGAGCGTCTTCAGGCCGCCGTAGAAACGGGCGTCCTGCACGATCCGGTGGGTGCGGGCGTGGTCCTTGTGGATGGACTCGCTCCAGTGGGTGAGCAGCACGTCCGGCCGCAGCTCCCTGATCAGGTCGCCGACCCGCATCTTGACGTCCTCGTCCTCGGGCAGCAGGCCGTCCTCGTAGTCGAGGAAGCGGACGCCGGCGCCGATCGCCGCGGCGAACGTCTCGGCCTCCGCGCGCTTCTGCTTCGCGTACTCGGGGACGGGCAGGCGCGGGTGGCCGCGCTCGCCGAGCGTCAGGTGCAGCAGCGTCGCGCGGTCGCCGCGCAGGACGTGCTGGGCGAGCACCGCGCCGGCGGTCAGGTCGAGGTCGCCGGCGTGGGCGCCGATCGCGAGTACGTGCGTCATGCCTCAAGCCTCATCACGTGGAACCGCCTGGTGATCTCGTAGCCGGCCCTGGTGTACAGGTGTCCGGCCGGGCTGGCCTCGCCCGTCCACAAGAACCAGGACGAATGCAGTCCTTCGGCGCGCATCATGGTCATGGTGAGATGCAGCAGGATCTTCCCCAGGCCGGTGCCGCGCTCGCCCTCGTCCACCCCGAACGGGCCGAACCGCTCGGGAATCCCCCGGTAGGCGGCGTAGAGCGCGAACCCGACGATGCGCCCATGGGCGCCCGCGCCTCCGCTCCCCCACTCAGTCCCGCGCTCGCTCTCCCCCTCGCCCTCGCCCTCGCCCTCGCTTTCGCTCTCGCTCTCGCTCTCGCTCTCGCGCTTCGCGATGATCATGCGCTTGGTGTCGCGGTGCTGCCTGATCGCCTCGCCCCAGTCGGGGTTGAAGGCGTCGGCCGCGAAGCGGATCAGCTCCGGCAGCTCCCCCTCGGTCGGGGGGCGGAACTCGTAGCCCTCGCTCACCCGCTTGGCCCGCAGGTCGTGCACCTCGCCGGGCGTCACGTACCCGACCAGCGTCCGGTCCATCGCGACCGGCGAGTACAGCGTCCGGAACCCCAGCCCGGTCAGCAGCCGGAACCCGTCCGGGTACAGCTCGGCGTCGGCCCCCGGCAGCACGTAGTTGGGGGTGTAGGAGGCGAAGTCGATCCTGGTCCTGCCGTGCCCCTTCAGGAAGGCGACGGCCTCGCCGAGCAGCCTGCGTCCCAGGCCGGAGCCGCGGTGCTCGGGGGTGACGAAGAAGAACGGGATCCAGCCGGTGTCCGGCTCCAGGTCGGTCCCGGGCGCGAGCGGCGTCCGCCTGCGCACCGCGTACGCGCAGCCCGCCACCTGACCGTCGGCCACGGCGACGCGCAGGCCCTCCGGATCGAAGTTCGGATCGAGCAGTACGCAGTCGCGTAACCAGCCGGCGGTCGTCGGATCGGCCGGCATGCTCCGGTTCCAGGCGTCGGTCAGCAGGAGCTCGTCCCCCGACGTGAACGCACGGACAGTGACCATGGTGGTCCTTTCACCCTGGGCTCTCCCGTAACACCCTTCCGAGTGACAACCGCCACGGTCAAGACGAATCGGGAAGAAAGTTTCATCGATGCGATAACAGACGAAGCTTTATTTCGCCAGGCGAAACCGGACACCCTGAATTCCGGCTCCTGATGCGTTCGGCCGCCTATTCGGCCTGTGCGGTGACGATCTCATCGCACAACCGCACACACTGGTCGCAGATCCGCACCCCGGGACCGGCCACCACCGTCGCCACCTCCGCGGCCGTCTTGCCGCAGAAGGAGCAGGCCAGATCACTGCCGGCCGGCACGAGGGCGAGATGCGCCATGGCCGAGCGCGGCTCACGGACGACCTCACCGGCCAGCCGCACACAACCGTCGCAGATGAACACCCCCGGCCCGGCCACGAGCCGCGCGACCTGGGCCTTGCCGGACCCGCAGAAGGTGCACGCCGGATCGGCGGCCTTCCGGCGCGAGCGCCACCCCATGGCGCCACCGGACGCCTCGACCATCTGGTGCACCCGCTGATGGCTCAGGTCCAGCGCCTCGGCGATCTCCCGCAGCGAGGCTCCCGCCAGGTGCAGCCGCCGTACGGCGTGGTGGTACTCGGCCTTGGCCCGCTCCGCGTGCTCCTGCGCCTCGCTCCATCGGGTGCCTGCCGCCTCCGCCTGGCCGAGCAGCCCCTCATCGAGTGCCATGTGTCTACCATAGCTAGACAAACTCTCCTAATACACCCGCTCCCCCGCGAGCCACGTCCCCAGCACCGGGACACTCCCCACCGACGTCGGCTCGACCCGCCGCGGATCGTCCCCCAGCAGCACCAGGTCGGCGTCCGTCCCCACCGCCAGCACCCCGCGCCGGCGCTCGGCGAACGCCTGCCACGCCACGCCGCTCGTGTACGCGCGCAACGCCTCCTCCACCGGCAGCCGCTCGTCCGGCGTCCACGCCGCGCCCCCGTCCACCGTCCGCCTGGTGATCGCGATCTGGATGCCGAGCAGCGGCTCCTGCGAGCTGACCGGCCAGTCGCTGCCGAACGACAGCGCCGTGCCGAGCCGCGACAACGTCCTCATCGGGTACTGCGCCGCCGCCCGCGCCGCCCCGAGCCGCGGGATCGTCAGCTCCGTCTGCAGCGGGTCGAGCTGCGCCCACAACGGCTCGAAGTTCGCGATGACCCCCAGCTCGGCGAACCGCGGCAGGTCGGCGGGGTCCACGAGCTGCGTGTGCGCGATCACCGGCCGCCGGTCCCAGGGCTCGTTCCGCGCCGCCGCCTCTTGAATGGCGTCCAGCGCCGCCCGCACCCCGCCGTCGCCGATGGCGTGGATGTGCGCCTGGAACCCGTCGGCGTCGAACGCCGCCACCGCCTCGGCGAGCGCGGCGGGCTCCCAGACGGGCATGCCGCACGAATGCGGCGCGTCCTCGTAGGGCGCCAGCATCGCCGCCGTCCCGCCCTCGATGACCCCGTCGGCGAAGAACTTCACCGTACGAGCGGTGACCAGCCCTTCCGTACGGGCGGAAACCACCCCTTCCGTGCGAGCGGCCACCACCCCTTCCACCTTCGCCCGCTGCGTCCCGAACTCCGCCCGCTGTTCCGGCCACCTGTCCGGATCCGCCCTCAGCCCCAGATTCACCCGAAATTTCAGGACATCCCGCCGCGCCGCCTCCACATAGGCGTCCACCATGTACGGCTCCACCCACGCGTCCTGCACCCACGTGATCCCGTACGCCGCCATGGCCCGCCCCGCCTCAGCCACCCCCTCCACCAGCTCGTCCATGCTCTTGCCCGGCACCAGATCCAGCACGAGGTCACAGGCGTGCCACTCGCGCAACGTCCCCATGGGCGTGCCGTCCCCGCGCCGCACGATCCACCCCAGCCGAGGGTCCGGCGTCTCCGCCGTGATCCCCGCCCGCTCCAGCGCGGCGGTGTTGCACCAGACCGTGTGATAGTCGTACGCCCTCAGCACCACCGGCCGATCGGGCACCACCGCGTCCAGCCAGCGGGCGTCGAACGCGCCGCCGGGGACGATCGTCGGGTCGTAACTGCCGCCGACGATCCACTCCAGGCCGGGGTTCTCGCTCGCGTACCGGGCCACCTCGGCGACGATGTCCGCGACCGTCATACGGCCCTTGACCTGCGGGCCTTGAGCTTCCAGGCCACCGAAGAGCGGATGCGCGTGCCCGTCCCCGAACGCCGGCATGAGAAACCCGCCCTGGAGATCGACCCGCTCACCGTCAATGCGCAGGGCGTCATCGCCCAGGGCAGTGATCCGGCCGCCGGTCACGGCCAGGGCATGAGTGTGGCCGGTGCCTGTCCAGACAGCACCACCGGTGAAAATCGTCACGGAGCGGTCCGCCTCAACATTGCACGAACATGCGTTATGAAGGTGCGCGCTGACTCAGACGACTCCTCGATCCGTGCCATCAGCTCTTCGGCGTCCTCGTCGGGGCAATCCGCAAGATGACCTGCCATCACCCGCTCCAGCAACCAGGCATCACCTCTTCCCTCCCACTCATTGATCGCGGCGGAGTATGTCGCGATCTCGGCGGTCAGGCCTTCATTCGCAAGCATCAGCACTCTCAGCAGAGTGTGCAGCCGCACGCCGATCAGTCCGCTCGTCGTGTGCGCCAGCGGCCTCATGGCATGGGTCAACGCGAACATGTCGAGCTGATAGGAAAACACAGCCTCGTCCTGCATCCGCAGAACGTCCGAGTTATCCAGCTCGGTGAGCGGCAACCCCTCGAAGACATCGCCCATGAGTGTCAGCGCGATGTCCGCCCCCTCGGGACAGGCCGCGACCACGTCCACGATGCTGCGCCACTCCTCCGCCGCGCACTGCGAGCGCCACAGCAGCGCGTACCGCCGCCACTCCGTCACCACGTCCTCGTACCCCGGCATGAGGACACTCGCGTGCACAACATCCCCACCCGCCAGCGCCATCAACATCAGGTTCGCCGAGTAGTAGGCGTACCGCCGCTGCGGCCCGGCGATCCACGGCCGGTACCCCGGGTACGCGTGGTCCTCCCGCGTCTCCAACCGCCGGAACAGCCTGATGACCAGGTCCCGCCAGCCCGCCCCGTCCTGCTCCGCCATCTCCCCCAGGAACGACAGGACGGGCGTCCGGCTGGAGAGCGTCGCCCACGACAGCAGGGCTCGCATCAGCCCGTCGTCGACATCCCTCGCGACCGCCGCCGACTCCTGCACCCGCAGGTCGCGCAGCAGCGAGGCCAGCAGCCTGGCGATGAGGAACTCCCCGAACGTGGCGTGCAGGAACTCGAACGTCCGCAACGCCCGCCCGTCCCGGTTGGCCCGCGCCTCGTGAACGAAGAAGAACTTCCCCGGAGCCAGCTCCCCCGCCGTCAGCGGCGTCGCGAACCCCGGCTCCTTCTCAGGCCGACCCGCCAGCCTCAACCCCCTGAGGTCGGCGTCGAACTCCTCCCCGGTCGTCCACTGCCGTCCCCGGTTGAACATCGAGAACGCCACGCACGCCAGCTGCACCATCTCCCGCTCGACCAGCGCCGGGACCTGGTCCTTGAGGTAGGACTTGACCAGCTCCCGCTCCACGAACCTCCGCATGAGCCGCTCGTACAGCTCCACCTGCCTCAACTGGGCGGCCGACAGCAGCGCGTTCCCGTCGGCGTCGTAGAGCGCCAGCATCAGCAGCAGCAACGGCTGCCCGGCGAGCGGCCCCTGCGCCCTGGCCACCTCAGGACTTAACGGAGAAAGACCCCGTTCTCTGAAATATCCGGCGTTGTTGTGGTTCCACACGGTGAGCCAGTGATCGATCTGCTCGTCGTCGAACGGCTCCAGCCTGGCGACGACCGTTCCCTCCGGGAAGCTCGCCCGCCCGGCCACCGCCGTACGCGAGGTGACCACGAACGCCACGGCCCGTCCGGCGTCCATCTCCCGCCGCTGGAACTGGACGACCTTCTCCAGGTAGTCGGTCTGCCGCACCCCGGTCGCCTGCAGCAGTTCGTCGAACCCGTCGAGGAAGACCACCCGCAGCACGCCGGCGGCTCCCCTGGCCAGCGCGGGCCACTCCACCCGCTCCCCGCTCAGCCCGTACACGGCCTGCTCGATCTGCCGCTGCAGGTCCGCCTCCGCCGCGACCTCGCGCAACGGCACCCTGATCGGCAGGAACCGCTCCTGCGGCAGCGTCGCGGACAGCATCTTCGTCAGCACGGACTTCCCGGCCCCCGGCTGGCCGAGCACCACCAGCGGAACCCTGGTGGCCATCCCGCTGGTCAGGTACCCGGCCAGGAACCCCGGCAGATCCCGCCGCACCTCCCGGCCCGCCCACTCCGACTCCGCGCCCGGGTCGCCGCCCAGCTCCCGGACGTCGGCGACGCGGAACTGCGGCGTGATGTAGGCCTGTCCGAGCATGGGCAGCCGCATCCCCTCCGGCACGTCCCCCGTCTCGGCGATCGGCCGCCGCAGCACGGCGCGGTGCAGCCGCGAAATCGTCTCAAGCTGAGCGGGCAGCGCCTCCCCCGCCGGCCCCGGCAGGAGCAACTGCCGCAGATCCGCCAGCTGCCGCCGCGTCGCCTGCCCGTCGAGCATCCCGGCCCAGAGCGCGAACTCGGGAACCTCCACCGCCAGCTGCCGGAACCGCTCCTCGTACCGCCCCACGGCCGCCGGCTCCAGCGCGTCCCGGCACAGCGCGCGCGCCCTCTCCCACTCCGCCTCGTCAAGCGCCTCCCGCGCCCGAAGCCCGCCGAAGAAGTCCACCAGCCCAGCGGCGCAGGCCGAGTACACCCGCCGGACCCGGTGAACATTCCGCTCGAAGGGCCACTGCGGCGCCGGGCAGGGCACGTCGTCCATGTCCAGCAGCACGCCCTGCTCGTCCCTGCTGAGCCGCCTCAGTCCAGGAGGCAACTCCAGGCCACGCAGGGCCTCCAGGAAGGAGGTGATCACCAGAAGCGCGTGGGCGGCCTCCAGCCGTTCGGTGCGGCTGCTCCACCTCGTGTCCGAGCGCCACTCCCGCCACCGGCCGAGCAGATCGTTCCCGACCTTGATCAGCTCACCCTTGGCGTCGATCAGATCTCAGGCACCGAGCGTGCCGACCCCCAGAACGGTGTCGAGCACCTTGATCGCCGGATCCGTCCCGCCGAGCAACCGGACCGCGTCGCTGTACCGATATCCCCGCGCCATGCGGGGATCGTAACCTTCTGATCACCGCGGAGCGTACGGTTGCGGCCGGAGCCCCCTGGCGTTGACCGGACGCATGCGCTCCACCCCGCAAGGCCGCGTCGCCGACGCGCAGGACAGAACTCATGCGGCCCCGAAAACTGGACGCCCCGGCGACACCTCCTCGTCGTCCGGCACGCCGATGTTCTGGGAGGCGGTCAGCAGCCACCGCCCGTCCTCCTTGGCCATGATCCACAGCGGCGACCCCACGTCCACCCCGTCAGGTGTCCGGTACACCTGCCGCAGCTTGACGGCGGCGACGTCGGGGCGGATGAACAGCACATGCTCCAGCTCGAACGTGACGCTGAGGCCCCGCATCCCCCCGGGAAGCACCTGATGGGTGAATGCGGAGATCGCGTCGAGGCCGTAGAGGCGCCTGCCGCCACCCGTCGTCCAGATGGCGTCGGCCCGGAACAGGCCGAGGAACTCGTCGGGAAGCTCGTTGTTCTGGGAGTGTTCCACGGTGGCGACCACCTGCTTGATCGCTTCGATCTCGGCTTCGCGGGCCGGTGCGGCGATGTCTGTGCTCATGAATCCCACTGTGGTTCCTCAACCATGCTTGAGGTCAAGACGGTTTCCCTTTCTGCCACCGCGCCTCCGCGATCCACTGACTGATCGATGTCTCAGTCGATGGCGCTGGCCGACTCGATCGGCTGACAGGGCACACGTGGGCGAAGCCCGCGCTCAGGACAAGCGCCCCGGAGCGAAGCGGAGGCCCTTTGGCAGGGGAATACCCGAGCGGCAGTGAGGACCACTCGGGGCGAGGAACAACGGCCAGCCGCCCAAACGGGCAACAGGTGGATGCGGGGTGGAGCTATGGGGATTCGAACCCCAGACCTCCTCCATGCCATGGAGGCGCGCTACCAACTGCGCCATAGCCCCTGGTCACCGCCACGGATCCCCCCGTCACGGCGCTCCGCGAGCATACAACCATCCCCCGATTAAACCTAATCGCGCCGCCCCTGAGCCGCCCGCGTCACCAGCACCGCCAGCCCGTCGAGCTGCCGCCGCAGCCCGAACTCGAACAGCGAGTCCAGGTCCATGTCCAGCCCCGGCTGCACGATCACCCGCGCCATGGTCGGGAACCCCCCGGACGACAGGACGTCGGCCAGCCGCCCCTCCCGGGCCCGCATCCAGTCGTCGTCGGTGACGTCGGTCTCGGCCCGCGCCTGGGTCTCCGCGTCCAGGCTGGTCGCGACCCCCCGGACGAAGCTGGCGAGGGTGACGCTGGCGTGCAGCATGGCGTTCGGGCTGAGGCCGAGCCCGTCGATGGCGCGCAGCAGCCACTCGGTGTGCGCCATCCCATTGCGTACGAACTCCGGCCGCATCAGCGGAATGGCCTGCGCCAGCCATGGATGCCGCCGGTAGAGGTGCCATTGCAGCCGCAGCGACACCTCCAGCTGGGCCCGCCATCCGGGCGGCGGTTTCGCGGGCAGCGGCTCCTCGCCGTAGGCGGCGTCCGCCATCAGGTGGACGAGTTCTTCCTTGCTCCGTACGTGCCGGTACAGCGACATGGCCGAGGCCCCCAGCTCGGTGGCGATCCGCCGCATGGAGACGGCGGCCAGCCCTTCGCTGTCGGCGATCCTGATGGCCGCCCGCAGGATGCGTCCTCTGGTCAGCTCGGGGATCGGCCGCCGGGCGCCGATGCCGAACGTCGTGCCGCGGTCCGCCCAGGCGACACTGCCGGCCGCCCGTGGCTCGAAGCGGGACTCGTCCCATTCGTGTCCCACCACGACGGTGCCGACGCCGGGCACCGCCCGTACCAGACCCTCGTCCCGCAGCGCCGCGATGGCCTTGCTGGCCGTCGCCATCGCCACGCCCCACTCGCGCACGATCTGCCGCGTGGACGGGATCCGGTCCCCGGGCGAGAGTTCGCCGACGCCGATGCGCCGCCTGATCTCGGCGACGATCCGCAGGTACGGCGGCTCACCTCGCTCCACGAGACCTCCCGTCACATGCGCTCCAGCGCGGCCGGCGACATAACACCACATCACCGCCGAACACCGCACCAGACAAAACGAGCCGGTATTGCCCGCTAAATCCGTACGTACTTATGGTGCGGCGTACACCGTAAACAGGAGAGCACCAATACGAAACATTCTGATCTCCGGCGCAAGCACAAACGGCCCCGCTCGCGTACTGACTCGCCCGCCACGGTGGTGGAACGCCCCCCGTACGAGGGCAGGCAGGGAGGAAACTTCCGCAGCACCGCCCAGTCACGCGTACTCGACCTGATGGTCGCAGGCGTTCACGGCGTACGAAGAGCGCCTCCGCCCCTACGCCAAGCAGGCACGCGGCAGCAAGAGGCCCCCGGCCAAACGGTCCCAGATCTGAACCCGCGACCAGCAGATGCACATGCTGTCACACCCGGCCGGCCGGGAAGCTGACGTCGAAGACCTCCGACGCCGTCACGCTCCCCGACCGCACCACCACAACACGCGCTCGAACGTCAGGCGTCGGGCCGGTCGTCGCTGTTGACAGGCTCGGGCAGCGTGCCCGCGTTGTGCTCGAGCAGCCGCCACCCCCGGCGCCCTTCCTGCAGCACCGACCAGGAGCAGTTGCCCAGCCCCCCGATGGCGGGCCACAACTCCTCGGGCAGCCCGAGCATCTCGCAGATGCCCAGCCGCAGCGCGGCCCCGTGCGAGGCCACCACCAGCAGCCCGTCACGGTCGAGCCGGTCGGCCCAGCGCCGCATGGAGCCCGCCACCCGGCGGGCGACGTCACCGACGGGCTCGCCGTCGGGCGCCTCCCAGGCGACGTACTCCTCCGGCCAGCGCGCCGCGATCTCGTCGCGGGTCAGGCCCTCCCACAGGCCGCCGCCGCGCTCACGCAGGTCCTTGTCGACCGCCACGTCGAGGTTGACGATCCGGCCGAGCGCGAGCGCGGTCTCGTGGGCCCGCTGGAGGTCGGAGGAGACGATCAGCGTGGGCCGCAGCGACGCCAGCAGCGACCCGGCCCGGGCCGCCTGGGCGATGCCGGTCTCGTCGAGCGGGATGTCGGAGTGGCCCTGGAATCGGTGCTCGACGTTCCACAGCGTCTGGCCGTGTCTGAGACAGACGATCCTCTTGCTCATGCAGACGCCTCGGCGGACGGCTTCACGTGCGGGCCCGCTGGATGTTCACCTGCACGACGCTCTCCGGCAGCCCGATGGGCGGGCAGTCCTTCCAGAGGCGCTCCAGCGCGTAGAAGGTGCGGTCCTCCTCGTGCTGCACGTGCACGACGATGTCGAGGTAGTCGAGCAGCACCCAGCGGCCCTCGCGCTCGCCCTCGCGGCGCACGGGCTTGGCGTCGGCCTCGATGCGCAGCCTGTCCTCGATCTCGTCGACGATGGCGCGTACCTGGCGATCGTTCGTGGCGGAGCAGAGCAGGAAGGCGTCGGTGATGACGAGTTGCTCGCTGACGTCGTAGGCGAGGATGTCATCGGCCAGCTTGTCGGCCGCGGCCTCCGCGGCGATCTGGACGAGCTGGACGGCTCTTTCGGATGCGGTCACGATGCGGGTCGGTCCTCCTGTGTCGGCAACATGCCCCTATGTCGAGGGTACCCGTTACCGCTCCCGTGCCCCACGTACGGCACGAGCACCTTCACCCCTCCGCGCGATAAAGACCCCTTTTGTTGATGTATTGCACGATTCCATCAGGCACGAGGTACCAGATCGGCTCGTCCTTCTCCACCCGCTGCCGGCACTCCGACGACGAGATGGCCAAGGCCGGGATCTCCAGCAGCGTCACCTTGCCCTCGGGCAGGCCAGGATCGTGCAAGGTGTGGCCGGGCCGGGTGCAGCCCACGAAGTGCGCCAGCTCGAACAGCTCGTCGGCGTCCTGCCAGGTCAATATGGCGCCGAGCGCGTCGGCGCCGGTGATGAAGTAGAGCTCCGACTCCGGTCCGTAGATCTCGGCGACGTCCCTCAGCGTGTCGATCGTGAACGTGGGGCCGGGACGGTCGACGTCCACCCTGCTCACCGAGAAGCGCGGGTTCGACGCGGTCGCGATCACGGTCATCAGATAACGGTCCTCGGGCGCGGACACCACGCGCTCCGCCTTCTGGTACGGCCGTCCCGTGGGCACGAAGACGACCTCGTCGAGATCGAAGTGATGGGCAACTTCGCTGGCGGCGACCAGGTGACCGTGGTGAATCGGGTCGAACGTCCCACCCATCACACCCACGCGTCGCTTCCCCTGGACACTCGGCGCGTTCATCATGAAACGGACCTTACGCGGGCGTCATTCGGCAACATCATGGGACCCCCCTGGTGATGAACGCGGTGATGAACGCGCGCACCGCCCGATGCCGACGTAGCATGCCGGGCATGACGACCACCCCGGACCGAAACCGCGTCCAACTGCCCGGCATCTCGTCTCGTGCCTATGAACACCCCGCAGACCGGTCCGCGCTGGTCGCTCTGCGGAAGTTGAGTGGGTTCGACACGGTTCTCAAGCAGATGTCCGGCCTCATCAGCGAGCGCCGGCTGCGCCTGATGTACCTGGCGTCGGCCGTGCGCGTCAGCGAGACCCAGTTCCGCTCCCTCTACGACATGGGCCGCGACGCCGCCTACACCCTCGACCTCCACCGGATCCCCGAGATCTACGTCCAGCAGGACCCGCGGGTCCAGGCCATGGCCATCGGCTTCGACGACCCGTTCATCGTCGTCACCACCGGCCTGCTCAACCTCATGAACGAGGAGGAGCAGCGCTTCGTCATCGGACACGAGACCGCGCACATCCTGTCAGGCCACGCCGTCTACCGGACGATGCTCGACATCCTCACCCGCCTGGCCACCCGCGTCGCCTGGATCCCGCTCGGCTACATCGGCCTGCGCGCGATCGTCGCGGGCCTGGAGGAGTGGTACCGCAAGTCGGAGCTGTCCTGCGACCGCGGCGGTCTGCTCGTCGGCCAGGACCCCGAGGCGTCCAAGCGTGCGCTGATGAAGCTCGCCGGCGGCGACTACACCCACGAGATGAACATCGAGGCGTTCCTGGAGCAGTACCAGGAGTACGACACCGCGGGCGACCTTCGCGACGGCTTCCTCAAGGTGCTCAACCTGCTCGGCACCACCCACCCGTTCGCCGTGGTGCGCGTGGCCGAGCTCGACAAGTGGCACCGCGGCGGCGAGTACGAGCGCATCCTCGGCGGCGACTACCCGCGCAGGGAGGACGACCCCAACGCGAGGGTCACCGACGAGATCAAGGCCGCGGCCGAGTCCTACCGCGCGTCGTGGTCCCAGTCGCAGGATCCGTTCATCGGCGTGCTGCGCGACGTGGCAGAGGGCGCGGTCAACGCGGGCGAGCGCATCTTCAACCGCTTCTCCCGCCGCGACGGCAGCCAGGGCGGCCAGGGCTGATCACCCGGCGGCACCGCACCCGGTCAGCTACAACAGCAACGCGATAGCGCGCACCGCCGCCGCGCACAGGGCGACGAACCCGCCCAGCACGGCCAGTGCGCGCAGCCCTTCCCTGCGCAGCTCGGGCAGGCGGGCACCGACCCGCTCGATCTCGCGTCCGGTGATGCCGCCGCACAGCATCCCGAACACGACGCCTGCGGCCGTGACAGGCGCCGGCTGCTGCCACCAGTCAGGCTCGATCTGGCCGCCGCCGGTCAGCCAGAGCGCTCCGCCCGACGCCACCGCGACGGGCACCCCGGGCCAGACCACTCCGGTCACGGCCGACGCCGCGAACGCGAACGGGAAGAACACCACACGCAGCGACACTCTGACCCGGCGTGAGGCGCGCTTCCTGACCAGCCAGTGACTCATCCAGAGCGTCCTGGTCAGCAGGACGAACACGGCCGTGATGGCGATCGTCGCGATCGGCCAGATCACCGACGCCACCACGCACGGCACGGCCAGCACGGCGAGCAGCAGCAGCGCCGCGTTGCCCGCGGGCAGCGTGGTGGAGCCCGCCTCGGCGCGCAGGCCGGTGCCGCGCGTGCGCGGCTTGCCGGTCGCGGTCCGTGTGCGGATCCGTGCGGGCGTGGCCTTGGCGCCTTCGCCCGTACGGCTCCGCACCGCCGCGCCCTCACTCGTGCGGCCCCGCGCGGCCGCGCCCTCACCGGTGCGGCCGCGCACGGCGGCGTTCTCGCCGGTGCGACCCCGCGGCGTGGCGCCCTTGGCGTCCGGAGTCGTCCGTGCCCGGGGCGTCGGCGTCTTGGCGTCCGGAGGTGTCCGGCCCCGAGGGGTGGCGGCCTTTCCGTCCGCGGTCGTGCGGGATCGAGGAGTGGTGCCCTTCCCTTCCGGGTTCGTCCGCGTCCGAGGGGCAGGCGCCTTCGCCTCCTCGTTGGTACGGGCCCGCGCCGCGGCGTCCTCGGCCGCCCGGCCCCGCGGCGCCTTGACCTCGTCGTCCACGGCGGGGGCGGACAGCGGCACCTCGGGCGCGCCGGTCACCTTGGCCAGGCGCGAGAGCCGGTCGGCCAGCAGCGCGGCCGTCGGGCGCTTGCCGGGCTCACGGTTGAGGGCGGCCCGCACCAGCGGCAGCAGCGCCACCGGCACGCCCTTGAGGTCGGCCTGCCCGTTGAGCACCGCGTACATCTGCGCCTCGGCGGTCCCCCGCCCGAACGTGGGCCGCCCGGTCGCCGCGAACGCCACCGTCGCCGCCCACGCGTGCACGTCGGCGGGCGAGTCGACCTGCTCGTCGGCGAAGATCTCCGGCGCGGTGTAGCCGGGCGTGCCGAGGAAGGTGCCGGTCATGGTGAGCCGGGTGGCGTCGAGCACCTGCGCGATGCCGAAGTCGATGAGCACGGGCCCGTCGGTGCCCATGAGGATGTTGGCCGGCTTGAGGTCGCGGTGCACCACGCCGGCCGCGTGGATGATGGCCAGCGCGGTGGCGATGCCCTGCGCCAGCTCCACCAGCTCCGCCATCGTGAGCGGGCCGCTGCGCCGTACGCGGTCGAGCAGCGTGACGCCCTCGATGTGCTCCATGACCAGGTACGGGCGCGCGGACGACAGGTCGGCGTCCAGCACCTTGGCCACGTACGGGCTCTCCACCCGGCGCAGCGCGCGCACCTCGCGTTCGAGCCTGACCCTGGACGAGCTGTCCTCGGCCAGGTCGTGCAGGACCTTGAGCGCGACGCGTTCGCCACGGCGGGCGCTGGCGAGGTAGACCTCACCCATGCCGCCCCGGCCGAGCCGCTCGAGCAGGGTGTACGGCCCGACCTTGCCGAGCTTGCTCACCGTCCCTCCCTGCCCGGGCCCATAAGGGACACAACCCTAGCGCCGAGATCGGCGACAACGGTTGCGGCGCGCCGAAGCTTTATCGGCGAGGTTGATCGGACAGCATGCTGTCGAGCTCGGCCGTGGGCTCCGCCGACAGGTTCCTGCGTCCTTTCCTGCGCCAGTTGACGTGGCCCTGGCTCTCCAGCCAGAGCATCAGCCGGTCGGCGCCGAACAGCACGGCCGCCGAGAAGGCCAGGGCGATGACGATCTCCATGCGCTCCAGTCAAGCGAGCCCCTCCGCCGGCCGGTCACGCCGACACGCCGCCACGGCGTAATCCGGTCAGGCGCCTGACCCGGAGATGACCGTACCCGCTGACGCGCGAAGATGCCCTTCACCGGTGTAGATCCACTTGGTGGAGGTGAGCTCCGGCAGGCCCATCGGGCCGCGCGCGTGCAGCTTCTGCGTGGAGATGCCGATCTCCGCGCCGAACCCGAACTCGCCGCCGTCGGTGAACCGCGTCGAGGCGTTGACCGCGACGGCCGCCGAGTCGACCAGCGACACGAACCTGCGGGCCGCCCGCTGCGAGCGCGTCACGATGGCGTCGGTGTGCGCCGAGCCGTAGCGCCTGATGTGGGCCACGGCCTCCTCCAGGGAGCCGACGACCGCGGCGGCGATGTCGAGCGAGAGGTACTCGGTCAGGAAGTCGTCCTCGGTGACGGGCACGACCTCGCCGTACGCGGCGATCCCCGCGTCGCCGTGCACGGTCACGCCCGCCTCGGCCAGCGCCCGCAGCGCCTTGGGCACGAACGCGCCGGCCACGTCGGCGTGCACCAGGAACGTCTCGGCCGCGTTGCACACCGACGGCCGCTGCGCCTTGGAGTTGACCAGGATCTCGACGGCCAGGTCGACGTCCGCCTCCGCGTCCACGTACACGTGGCAGTTGCCGACGCCCGTCTCGATCACCGGGACCGTCGACTCCTCGACCACGGAGTTGATCAGGGAGGCGCCGCCGCGCGGGATCAGCACGTCGACCAGGCCGCGGGCGCGCATCAGCTCCTTGACGGAGTCGCGGCTGAGCCCCGGCACGAGCTGCACGGCCCCGGCCGGCACCTCGGTGCCGGCCAGCGCCTCCTGCATGACCCGCACGAGCACGGTGTTGGAGGAGTAGGCGCTGGACGAGCCGCGCAGCAGGACGGCGTTGCCGCTCTTGAGGCAGAGCGCGGCGGCGTCCACGGTGACGTTGGGGCGGCCCTCGTAGATGATGCCGATCACGCCGAGCGGCACCCTGACCTGGCGCAGCTCCAGGCCGTTGGGCAGCGTGCTGCCCCTGACCACCTCGCCGACGGGGTCGGGCAGGTCGGCCACGTCGCGGACGGCCTCGGCGATGGCCTCGATCCGGGGCCCGTCGAGGCGCAGCCGGTCGATCATCGCCTCGGCGGTGCCCTGCTCGCGGGCCTGCTCCACGTCCTTGGCGTTGGCCTCGACGATCTCGGCGGTGTGGGCCACGAGGGCGTCGGCGATCACGCGCAGGGCATGGTCCTTGGGCGCGCGCGGCAGCGGGGCCAGCTCGGCGGCGGCCTCTCGTGCCGCGTGGGCGACCTTCAGGAACTCTGTGCTCATTGCTCCGCCTCACTCCGCTGCCCGGGCTCCGGGTTGGGCCCGTCGATGCCTTCCCGGCCCGCTCCGGGGAGCGGGACGAGGTCAGTTGTGGGTTTCCAGTATGACGATGTCGTCGCGGTGGATCAGCTCGCGTTCATATTCCGGACCGAGCTCGCTGCCCAGCTCCCGCGTCGAGCGGCCGAGCAGCCCGGGGATCTCCACCGCGTCGAAGTTGACCAGCCCGCGGGCCACCACGGCGCCGCGCGGCCCGCACAGGTCGACCGGGTCGCCGGCCGCGAAGTCGCCCTCCACCGAGGTCACCCCGGCGGGCAGCAGCGACTTGCGCCTGGTGACGACGGCCTCGACCGCGCCGTCGTCGAGCAGCAGCCGGCCGCGCCCCGTGGTGGCGTGGGCCAGCCAGAGCAGCCGCGTGCCGGGGTGGCGGCCGCCCGGATGGAAGTACGTCCCGACGTCGGCCCCGGTGAGCGCCTGGGCGGCGTGGGCGGCGGCGGTGAGCACCACGGGCACGCCCGCGCCGGTGGCGATCCTGGCGGCCTGCACCTTGGTCACCATGCCGCCGGTGCCGACGGCCGCGCCGCTCTTGCCCAGCTCGACGCCGACCAGGTCCTGGGGGCCGCGGATCTCGGCCAGCCGGCGCGATCCGCTGCGGCTGGGCGGCCCGTCGTAGAGGGCGTCCACGTCGGAGAGCAGGACCAGCGCGTCGGCGTGGACGAGGTGGCTGACCAGGGCGGCCAGCCGGTCGTTGTCGCCGAAGCGGATCTCGTCGGTGGCGACGGTGTCGTTCTCGTTGACGATCGGCACGATGCCGAGCTCCAGCAGCCGGGCCAGCGTGCGCTGGGCGTTGGCGTGGTGGGCGCGGCGCATCATGTCGTCGGCGGTCAGCAGCACCTGCCCGACACGCAGGCCGTAGCGGGCGAAGGAGGAGGTGTAGCGGGCGACGAGCACGCCCTGCCCGACGGACGCGGCCGCCTGCTGGGTGGCCAGGTCACGCGGGCGCACGCTCAGCCCCAGCGGGCCGAGGCCCGCCGCGATGGCTCCCGAGGACACCAGGACGATCTGCGTCCCGTGCCGGCGGCGCGCCGCCAGGACGTCGACGAGGGCGTCGACCCGGTCGACGTCGATCGTGCCCTGTGGGGTGGTCAGCGACGACGAGCCCACCTTGACGACGACCTTCGACGCCGATCTGATCTGTTCCCGCACCGTCAAAGCCTATCGGAGCCGCGGAGCCCGTCTCCTCGAAGTTCTCGGGCCTCAGGGTTTGCGGGCCTCGGGGCATCCTGGGGCAGCCGTCACCCCAGCCGGTTGTCGGTCCCGCGCGGCCCCTGGCGTACGGACTCGGCGTGCAGCGTGGGCTGCCAGTCGAAGACGTACCCGCCCTCCATGGACCCGATGACGACCTCGGCTCCCGCCGTGGCACCGGCCTTGACCAGCTCCTCCTCGACCCCGAGCCGCTCCAGCCGGTCGGCCAGGTAGCCCACGGCCTCGTCGTTGGTGAAGTCGGTCTGCCGGATCCACCGCTCGGGCTTCTCGCCGGTGACCTGGAACAGGTTCTCGTTGACCCGCCGCACCTTGAACCCGGCCTCGCCGAGCTGCTTGGGCCGCAGGACCAGCCGGGTCGGCTCCTCGACGGGCTTGTTCGCGCGGGCCGCGGCCACCCATTCGCCCATCGCGTACGTCAGCTCCCGCAGCCCGTCGTGCGTGGCGGCCGACACGGTGAACACCTGCAGCCCCCGCCCCTCGAACTCGGCGCGCACCATCTCGGCCAGCTCACGGGCGTCGGGAACGTCCGCCTTGTTCAGCACGACCATGCGGGGCCGCCCTTCGAGCTTCCCGTACGCCTCCAGCTCCGCCTCGATCACCTCGTAGTCGGTGATCGGGTCGCGGCCGGGCTCCATGGTCGCGCAGTCGATGACGTGCACGAGCATGTCGCACCGCTCGACGTGCCGGAGGAACTCGTGCCCGAGCCCCTTGCCCTGCGAGGCCCCCGGGATCAACCCAGGCACGTCGGCCACGGTGAAGACGGTGTCCCCGGCGGTGACAACCCCGAGGTTGGGGATCAACGTGGTGAAGGGGTAGTCGGCGATCTTCGGCCGGGCCGCCGACAAGGCCGCGATCAGCGACGACTTCCCGGCGCTGGGAAACCCGACCAGCGCGACGTCGGCCACGCTCTTGAGCTCCAGCATGACGTCGAGCGCGTCACCGGGCTCCCCCAGCAGGGCGAACCCGGGCGCCTTGCGCCGCGTGGTGGCCAGCGCCGCGTTGCCGAGCCCGCCGTGGCCGCCCTCGGCGATGACGTACCGGGTGCCGGCCCCCACCAGGTCGACCAGCACCTCGCCGCTGCCGGCGTCCTTGACGACGGTCCCGTTGGGCACGGGAAGAATGACGTCCCCGCCGTTGGCCCCGTCCCGGTTGGACCCCTGCCCCTGCTTGCCGTTGTCGGCCTTGCGGTGCGGCCTGCGGTGGTAGTCCAGCAAAGTGGCGGTGTTGGGGTCCACCTCCAGGATCACCGCGCCGCCACGCCCGCCGTTGCCGCCGTCGGGCCCGCCCAAGGGCTTGAACTTCTCCCGGTGGATGGACGCGCACCCGTTCCCGCCGTCCCCGGCGTGAATGTGCAACACCACCTGATCAACGAAGTCCGCCATGCCGACACTCCTCCATCTCATCTGACGTATCCATGACCGGGGCCAGGAATGCGCACGTCACGGCGCCCAGCCCCGTGAACCGGAGGAGCGTGCCCCTGGACGGACGCCAGCCCCGTGCCAGGGGTGGGTCCGGCCCATGCCTGCCGTAAAAAGTTTTCGAAAGCCCTTAACACGCGCGAAGGGGCAGGCCGCGAACGGCCCACCCCAGAAACGCGGCAGAAAAGATCTACTCCGCCAGCGGAACGATGCTCACCGCGCGGCGCCCGCGCTTGACGCCGAACTGCACGTGCCCCGCCGCGAGCGCGAACAGCGTGTCGTCGCCGCCGCGGCCGACGTTGTCGCCGGGGTGGAAGTGGGTGCCACGCTGGCGGACGATGATCTCGCCCGCGTTGACCAGCTGGCCGCCGAAGCGCTTGACGCCCAGGCGCTGGGCGTTGGAGTCACGGCCGTTCCGGGTGGACGACGCGCCCTTCTTGTGTGCCATCTCTCTAACTCCCGATCAGGCCTGGTCGATGCCGGTGATCTTCACCTGGGTGTACCGCTGGCGGTGACCCTGGCGCTTCTTGTAACCGGTCTTGTTCTTGTACTTGAGAATGCGGATCTTCGGGCCCTTGGTCTCGCCGAGGATCTCGGCGCTCACCAGGAACTTGCCCGCCTCCGTGGTCACATCGCCGTCGTTGACGACGAGCACCGTGGGCAGCGAAACCGAAGAGCCGACCTCGCCGGCGACCTTGTCCACCTCGAGGACGTCACCGACGGAGACCTTCTGCTGCCTGCCGCCGCAACGAACGATCGCGTACACCGCGGAACCCTTCTACTGACTTCTGAATGCTGCGCCCGGCATTCGGTGCTGTCTGGAACCGACGAACCGAGTAGGCGCGCGAACAGGGCGCGCCGCTGGACGCACCGATTCTCAAGAGTACCGGATTAACGGTGCCCTGGTCGAACCGGACGGATCGTCGGGGCAGTCCGCCGAGGAGCGCTCCCTCGCGGGAGCGCCTGGCTACTCGGCTGACTTGGCTCGGCGGGAGCGTCGCCGCCCTCTGCCGGAAGTCTGGCCCGCCTGGTCGTCCTCCGAGGGGACGTCATCAAGCGCACCGGTCACGGTATCACGGCTGCCGGAGTCCTTCGCCGCGGAAACCTTGTCGGAGACCGCCTTCTCGACCGCCATCTTGCCCTGCGTGCCGCGCGGCTCCTGCTTGGCCTCCACCGGCTCGGTCGAGACGATCAGCCCGCGCCCGTTGCAGCAGTCGCACGGCGTCGAGAACGCCTCCAGCAGCCCCTGCCCGACCCGCTTGCGCGTCATCTGCACCAGGCCCAGCGAGGTGACCTCGGCCACCTGGTGCTTGGTCCTGTCGCGCGCCAGGCACTCGAGCAGCCGCCGCAGCACCAGGTCGCGGTTCGACTCCAGCACCATGTCGATGAAGTCGATCACGATGATGCCGCCGATGTCGCGCAGCCTGAGCTGGCGGACGATCTCCTCGGCCGCCTCCAGGTTGTTGCGGGTGACGGTCTCCTCCAGGTTGCCGCCCTGGCCGGTGAACTTGCCGGTGTTGACGTCGACGACGGTCATCGCCTCGGTACGGTCGATCACCAGCGAGCCGCCGCTGGGCAGCCACACCTTGCGCTCCATCGCCTTGCCGAGCTGCTCGTCGATCCGGTACGACTCGAACACATCGCCCTGCTCGGTGTCCCACTTCGACAGCCGCTCGGCCAGGTGCGGCGCGACGTACTTGACGTACTCGTCGACCGTCTCCCAGGCGTCCTCGCCCTGGACGACCAGGTTCGTGAAGTCCTCGTTGAACACGTCCCGCACGACCCGGATGGTCAGGTCGGGCTCGGCCGACAGCAGCTCGGGCGGGCTGGCCCCCTTGGCCTTCTTCTGGATGTTCTCCCACTGGGCCGACAGACGGGCCACGTCGCGGGCCAGCTCGTCCTCGGAGGCGCCCTCGGCGGCCGTACGGACGATCACGCCGGCGTTCTCCGGCATGACCTTCTTCAGGATGCTCTTGAGCCGCGTCCGCTCCTTGTCGGGCAGCTTGCGGCTGATGCCGGTCATCGACCCGTCGGGCACGTACACCAGATAGCGGCCGGGCAGGCTGATCTGCGAGGTCAGGCGGGCGCCCTTGTGGCCGATCGGGTCCTTGGTGACCTGCACCAGCACCGACTGGCCGGACTTCAGCGCCGACTCGATGCGCTTGGGCTGGCCCTCCAGGCCGGCGGTGTCGAAGTTCACCTCACCCGCGTACAGGACGGCGTTGCGCCCCTTGCCGACGTCGACGAAGGCGGCCTCCATCGACGGCAGCACGTTCTGGACCTTGCCCAGGTAGACGTTGCCCACGTACGACTGACTGGCCTCGCGGTTGACGTAGTGCTCGACGAGCACGCCGTCCTCCAGCACCGCGATCTGCGTGCGGTCGCCCTGGCGGCGCACCACCATCATCCGGTCGACCGACTCGCGCCTGGCCAGGAACTCGGACTCGGTGATGATCGGCGGACGCCTGCGGCCCAGCTCGCGGCCCTCGCGGCGGCGCTGCTTCTTGGCCTCCAGCCTGGTGGAGCCGCGCACGCTCTGCACGCCGTCGGCGGAGGTGTCGAGCGCGGCCCGGCCCGAACGGGGGGCGCGGATGCGCACGACGGTGTTGGGCGGGTCGTCGCCGGCCGGCTCTGCGGGCTCGTCCGCGCCACGGCGGCGACGCCGGCGACGGCGGCGCGAGCTGGAGGCTTCCTCCTCCTGGCCGTCGTCGGCCTGGTCCTCGTCCTCGCCCTCCTCCGAGTCGTCCCCCTCGTCGGAGTCGTCACGCTCACCGCGCGCCTTGCCACGGCCCCTGCCGCCACGGCGGCGCCGACGGCGGCGGCTGCCGCCCTCCTCCTCCTGGTCGTCGGAGGACTCACCCTCGTCGTCCGTGACGTCCTCCACGGCCTCCTCAGGCTCGGGGGCGGGCGGCTGAGGCTGGGGCACGGGCTCCGGCTCGGGCTTGGCGGGCTTGGCCCTGGTGGGGTCGGGCGCCTGGAACAGCGGCGCGAAGATCGCGGCCGGACGCTGGAACCCCGCCGCGCCCTGCTGGCTCTGCCTGCGCGCGGACAGCCCGAACGGGTCCGACAGCAGGCTCGGCCGGCCGTCGTCCTCGTCGAGGTCCTCGCCGGCGGGCTCGTCGTCGAGCGGCTCGTCCTCGGGCAGCAGCTCGGTGACGTCCTCCTCGTCGGCGTCGGCGCTGCCGTCGCGCGCGGCGGCGGCCTCACCCGCGGCGGCGGCGATCTCGGCCTCACGGGCGGGCGCCGGCTCGGCGACCTCCTCGGGCTCGGCCTTCTTGCGGGTGCGGCGCCGCTTGACCGGAGCGGCCTCCTCGGCGACCTCGGCCCCACCGCCGGTCGCACCGTCTACGACGCCGCCGTCAGTGACCCCACCGCTGGTGTCCTGACCTGCCGCGACGTCCCCCTGCACGGCCTCCGCGGCCGCCTGGGCGGCTTCCGCCTCCGCAGCCTTCTTGCTGGTACGCCGGCGCGTCGTCGTGGCCGTGGACCGCGTACGCGTGGCTCTCTTGGGCTTCTCCTCAGCGACGGCCTCGGCCGGGGCGCTGTCCGGGGTGACCGTCTCCGCGACGGCGGCCTCCGTCACGCTCTCCGGCGCGCCCATCATCGCCCCGCCCGTCGCGACCCCGCCCACCGCGGGCTCGCTCGTCGTGGCGGCCGCGGCTTGAGCGGCCGGAGCGGCCGTGGCCGGGGCGGCGGCGGACGGCTCGTCGGGCAACTCGGGCGGAGGCCCGGCCGGCCGGCTCGCTGATCGGCGACGCCTGGTCACCTTTGGCTGTTCAGTTGTCTCCCCGTCGGGGCCGTTGGCCCCGCCCCTGGGC
>NZ_JAHKRL010000057.1 GCF_019396405.1 Nonomuraea rhizosphaerae
AGCCGGTGGACGCCGCGCTCGAAGCCGGCGTCGAGCTGTCGGCGTCCGACGAGAAGCTGCTGGACGAGATCGCCGCCGCGGCGCGGCGCACCGGGCGCACCGCCAGGATGCACCTGGAGGCCGACACCGGCATGAGCAGGGGCGGCTCGCCGCTGGCCGCCTGGCCGGGCCTGCTGAGGCGGGCGGTCGAGCTGCGGGCCGAGGGCGTGGTCGAGATCGTCGGGCTGTGGTCCCACTTCGCCTGCGCCGACATGCCCGGTCACGGCTCGATCGAGGCGCAGATCGAGGCGTACGAGAGCGCGCTCAAGCTGGCCGAGCAGGCGGGCGCCGGCGGCTCCCACGTCATCAGGCACCTGGCCAACTCCGCCGCCATCGTGACGCTGCCGCGCACCCACTACGACCTGGTCAGGCCGGGCATCGCGATGTACGGGCTGAGCCCCGTCCCCGAGCTGGGCGACTTCGGGCTGCGGCAGGCCATGACGCTGGTGGCGCGCGTCGCGCTGGTCAAGCGGGTGCCCGAGAGCTCAGGGGTGTCCTACGGGCACCTTTATGTCACGAACGCCGAGACCACGCTTGGCCTGGTGCCGCTCGGGTACGCCGACGGGATACTCCGGCATGCCACGGGGCGCGCTGAGGTGCTGGCGGGGGGTCGCCGCAGGGCGATCGCCGGCCGGGTGTGCATGGACCAGTTCATGATCGACATGGGCGACGACCCGCTGGCCGCGGGGGACGAGGTCATCTTGTTCGGGCCAGGGGGGAGGGGCGAGCCGACCGCTCAGGAGTGGGCGGATACCCTCGGCACGATCACGCATGAGATCGTGACCAGGATCGGTTCGCGAGTGCCAAGGGTTTACAAGGGATCGGGGACATGACGACGACAACACGGCGGAAGGTAGGGATCGCTGGCGCGATCGTCGGCGCCGCCTCGGCGGGCGTGGCGGCGGCGGCGCTGGCCAAGCGCTACGCGGTGGGCCGCATCCGGCTGCGCCCCGACACCGAGGCGAGCGAGCGGTTCGGCGAGCTGCGCGGCAGGGACCGCACGCTGATCACTTCCGACAGCATGGCGATTCATGTGGAGATCGACGGCCCCGAAGAGGCGCCGCTGACCATCGTGTTCTGTCACGGCTACTGCCTGAGCCTGGAGTCGTGGCACTACCAGCGTCGCGACCTGCGCGACACCTACCGCATGGTGCTGTGGGACCAGCGCTCGCACGGCCGCTCGCAGCGCGCCGCCGCCGAGGACAGCACGATCGACCGGCTGGGCGACGACCTGGCCGAGGTGATCGAGCGGTTCGTGCCCGGCCCGTGCGTGCTGGTCGGCCACTCCATGGGCGGCATGACGATCATGGCGCTGGCCGACCGCCACCCCGAGCTGTTCGGGGACAAGATCCGCGGGGTGTCGCTCATCGCCACCTCGGCCGGCAAGCTGGCCGAGCTGACGCTGGGGCTGCCCGCTTTGGTGTCCAAGGCCGTGCACAAGGTCGCCCCCTCGACGATCTCCATGCTGGGCAGGCGGGGCGCGTTCGTGGACAAGACCCGCCACGCGGGCCACGACATCGCCTTCCTGATCACCCGCTACATGGGCTTCGGCGACTCCAGGAACGTCAGCCCGACCCTCGTCGACTTCGCCGAGACGATGATCAGGGCGACCCCGACCGAGGTGTTCGCCGACTTCTACCCGGCGCTGATGAACCATGACAAGCTCGCCGCCCTGCACGTCCTCGACCCGGTGCCGACCGCGATCCTGGTCGGCGACAAAGACTGGCTGACGCCGCCCGAGCACAGCAAGGCCATGGCCGCCGCGCTGCCCAAGGCGCAGCTCACCGAGGTGCCCGACACCTCGCATCTCATCCAGTTGGAGCGTCCCGGCGTGGTCAACGACGCGCTGCGCGACCTGATCAAGCGCGTGGAGCTCGCGTGAGACTGCCGACCGCCGAGGACATGCGCGCGTACGGCGCCCGCCTGGCCGCCCTGCTGCGCCCGGGTGACCTGGTCATCCTGTCCGGCCCCCTGGGCGCCGGCAAGACCACGCTCGTGCAGGGCGTCGCCGAGGGGCTCAAGGTGCGCGGGCCGATCACCTCGCCCACGTTCGTGATCGCCAGGGTGCACCCGTCGCTGCGCCAGGGGCCGCCGCTCGTCCACGTGGACGCCTACCGGCTGGGCGGTGACCTGGAGGTCGACGACCTCGACCTCGACGCCTCGCTGGAGGAGTCGGTGACGGTCGTCGAGTGGGGCGAGGGGCTGGTCGAGGGGCTGTCCGACGACCGGCTGGAGATCCACATCGACCGCGAGGACGGCGACGACACCCGGGTCGTCACGCTGCGCGGCGTCGGCGCCCGGTGGGCCGACACGCCGGTGGAACCTGCGGAAAAGTAAAACACGCGCTGCGACACGGCAAAGCTGTCACCCTTGACGTACCTGGCCGACGATATAAATCATGATCATTGGTAAGGGATTCGCCCAGAAATTCTGGGTATCAGGAGGGGCGGCAGCCACTTTTTTGGTGGATGCTTGGTGAAGGACAGCGCGGAGTGGGGTGCGGCGGTGCTCAGGGTCAGGCGAGTCGCGTACGCGGGAGCCATCGTCATGATCGGCCTGACGGGCTGCACAGCCTCGGCTGAGACTCCTGCGACGACACCCACGCCCGGTGGCGGCGGTCCGACGGTCACCACGTCCCCGACCGTCACCATCTCCAGGAAGCCCATCGTCGTCCAGCTCAACCCCGACCGCGTGATCGCGGGTGAGTCGTCCAAGGTCTGGATCCTGGCCAACTGCCCGATCCCGACCGGCGGCCCCGCGCACACCGGCACCGCCTCGTCCAAGGCGTTCCTCAGCGGCGTGACGCTGGCCACCGTGCCCGCCTCCTCGACGATCTCGCCGTCGCCGAGCACCTCGCCGACCAGCCCGTGGGTGCGCGGCGAGGCGACGGTGTCCGGCACGGTCGCCCGCGGCACGTACGTGGTGGACGTCAAGTGCGACGGCACCAACGACACCGGCAGGGCCACGCTGCGCGTCGTACGCGCGACCCCGGACACCACCGACGAGACCAAGGCCCCCACCAAGGCGCCACGGGCGGGCGGCGGCGGCACGTTCGGCAAGGACGTCGACGACGAGTCCTCCATGCCGATAGGGCCGATGGGCTGGCTGGTCGGGCTCGGGATCGTCGCGGCGGCAGGTCTGCTGATCAAGCGCCGCGTCCGGGGCTAGCCGATGGCCCGGCCCGGACGGGTGGTCCTCGCGGGGGCCATCACGGGACTCGTGCTGGTCGCCTTCGGCAAGACGTACCAGGACAGCTCAAAACCGGCGGCATCCGTCGTTCCGCAGAGCATCGACATCCCCTCGATCAAGGTCGAGGCGGAGCTGATGAAGCTCGGACTCAAGAACGGCGAGGTCGAGCTGCCGCCGTACGAGAAGCCCAAGCTCGCCGGCTGGTACACGGGCAGCGCGGTGCCCGGCGAGAAGGGCTCCTCGGTCATCATCGGGCACGTGGACACCAAGACCGCCCCGGCTGTGTTCTTCAAGCTCAGGCAGGTGCGCAAGGGCGAGGTCGTCAAGGTCGAGCGCAGCGACGGCAAGACCGTCGAGTACAAGGTCGACTCGGTGGAACAGGTCCACAAGGACAAGTTCCCGGCCAACCGCGTGTACGGCGGCAACGGGCTCAAGCTGGTCACCTGCGGCGGCAAGTTCGACTACGCCACCGGCGAGTACCTGGACAACATCATCGTCTACGCCTCCGAGGCGTGAAAAAACGCTTGCGTCCCTCGGGACCATGGAGTCATGAGTGAGCACACCGACCCGCTGAGTGAGGATCCCAGCCCGCCCGCCTCAGGAGCGCGGGTGCCGTGGCAGGAGGTGCACCCGGCCGTCCGCGCGGCCGTGGAGGAGTTCCTCGGCGCCCCCGTCGGCGAGGCCGTGACGCAGCCGGGCGGGTTCTCCCCGGCCGCCGCCGTGCGGTTGCGCGCCGCCAACGGCCGCCGCGCGTTCGTCAAGGCCGTCGGCCCCGAGCCGAACCCCGACAGCGTGCGCATCTACCGCGACGAGGCCAGGATCGCCGCCGCCCTGCCCGCCTCCGTGCCGGCGCCCCGGCTGCTGACCAGCTTCGAGACCGAGGGCTGGGTGGTGCTGGTCTTCGAGGACGTCGAGGGCCGCCACCCGTCGCTGCCGTGGCGTCGCGACGAGCTCGACCTGGTCATCGAGGGCGTACGGAACATGTCCGCCGCGCTCACCCCCGCCCCGATCGAGGCCCCGCCGATCGGGGAGGCGTTCGGCGAGATGTTCGACGGCTGGCGCCGCCTGCTCGACGAGGACACGAGCGGCCTCGACCCGTGGGCGCTGCGCCACCTCGGCGAGCTGGCCGAGCTGGAGTCCGGCTGGGCCGAGGCCGCCGCGGGCGACACGCTGCTCCACGCCGACCTGCGGGCCGACAACATGCTGTTCGCCGGCGACCGCCTCTACGTCGTGGACTGGCCGTGGGCCTGCGTCGGCGCGGCCTGGATCGACCTGGCGTGCATGCTGCCCTCGGTCACCATGCAGGGCGGGCCGCCGCCGCAGGAGCTCTTCCCCGACCCCGACCCGGCCGCCACCGCGGTGATCACCGCGATGGCCGGCTTCATGGTGCGGATGAGCCGTCAGCCGCCGCCACCCGGGCTGCCCACGGTCCGGGCCTTCCAGCGGGCGCAGGGCGTGGTGGCGCTCGACTGGCTGAAAGTACGCACCGGCTGGGCGTGACCCCGCGGGCGGGTAGGCTAAGCAGTCGTGCTGGTCCTGGCCTTTGATACCGCGACACCCGCCGTGACGGCCGCGCTCCACGATGGGCAGCGTGTGCTCGCCGAGTCGACCACGGTCGACGCCCGAAGACACGGCGAGCTGCTCGCCCCCACCATAGAGACCGTGCTGCGCGAGGCGGGCGCCGCGCTGGCCGACGTCACCGCCGTCGTCGCGGGCAGCGGCCCCGGCCCCTACACCGGCCTGCGCGTCGGCCTGATGACCGCGCAGGGCCTGGCCACCACGCTGGGCGTTCCCGCGTACGGGGTGTGCACCCTCGACGCTGTCGCCTACGGCAGCGGGCTCGGCGAGCCGTTCCTCGTGGCGACCGACGCCCGGCGCAGGGAGGTGTTCTGGGGCCGCTACTCCGACGCGCGTACCAGGCTCGACGGCCCGTTCGTCGATCGGCCCGCCGACGTGCCCGTGGAGGGGCTGACCGTGGTCGGCGCCGGAGCAGGGCTGTATCCGGACGTTCTCGGGCACAGCGACGCCCCGCCGTACCCGTACGGGGGCTTCCTGGCCGCTCTGGCGGCCGAGCGGCTCGCGGCCGGGGAGACGCTCGGCCCGGCGCGGCCGATCTACCTGCGGCGGCCCGACGCGGTGGTGCCGGGGGCGCCCAAGAAGGTGACGGCGTGACGCTCCAGGCCCGCGAGGGCGGCGGCGGTGCGGACGGCGGCGTGCGGCTGCGCCAGATGACCGAGGCCGACCTGCCCGCGGTCATGGCGATCGAGCACAGCACGTTCCCGCTCGACGCGTGGAGCGAGGGCATGATGCGCGGCGAGCTGGCCGACCAGCCGCGCACCAGGCACTACCTGGTCGCCGTCCTCGACGGCCAGATCGTCGGCTACGCGGGCCTGGCCGCCGCCGCCGACCAGGCGGACGTGCAGACCATCGCCGTCCTGCGCCCCCACCAGGGCACCGGCATCGGCGGCGCCATGCTGAGCGAGCTGCTGGCCGAGGCCCGCAGGCGCGCGGCGCGGGAGATCTTCCTGGAGGTCCGCGCCGACAACCCGCAGGCGCGGGGCGTCTACGAGCACTTCGGGTTCGAGGTGATCGGCCGCCGCCGCCGCTACTACGACGACGGCACCGACGCGATCATGATGAGAAGGAAGCTGGATGGCTGACGCACCCCTGGTCCTGGGCATCGAGACGTCCTGCGACGAGACCGGCATCGGCATCGTCAGCGGCCACACGCTGCTGGCCAACACGATCGCCTCCAGCATGGAGGAGCACGCCCGCTTCGGCGGCGTGGTGCCCGAGGTCGCCTCGCGCGCCCACCTGGAGGCCATGACGCCGACGGTGGAGGCCGCGCTGGCGCAGGCCTCGCTCAAGTTCTCCGACATCGACGCCATCGCCGTCACCGCCGGCCCCGGGTTGGCCGGGGCGCTGCTCGTGGGCGTCGCCGCCGCCAAGTCCTACGCGCTCGGCCTCGGCGTGCCCCTCTACGGCGTCAACCACCTGGCCGCCCACGTGGCCGTCGACCAGCTCGAACACGGCCCGCTGCCCAAGCCCTGCATCGCCATGCTGGTCTCCGGCGGGCACTCCTCGCTGCTGCTCGTGCCCGACGTGGCCCAGGACGTGATCTCGCTCGGCTCCACCGTGGACGACGCGGCCGGGGAGGCGTTCGACAAGGTGGCGCGGGTGCTCGGGCTGCCGTTCCCCGGCGGGCCGCACATCGACCGGCAGGCGGCCTCGGGCTCCGGCACCGCCATCTCCTTCCCGCGCGGCAAGATCGACGACGGCACGCTCGACTTCTCCTTCTCCGGGCTCAAGACGGCCGTCGCGCGCTGGGTCGAGGCGCGGGAGACGGCCGGGGAGTCCATCCACGTGCCCGACGTGGCCGCCTCGTTCCAGGAGGCCGTGGTGGACGTGCTGACCCGCAAGGCGTTGCAGGCGTGCAAGAAGTACGGCGTGGACGACCTGCTGATCGGCGGCGGCGTGGCGGCCAACTCACGGCTGCGGGCGCTGGCCCAGGAGCGCTGCGACGCCGCCGGGGTGCGGCTGCGGGTGCCCCGGCCGGGGCTGTGTACCGACAACGGGGCGATGGTGGCGGCGCTGGGGTCGGACCTGGTCGCGGCGGGGATCACGCCGTCGGCTCTGGACATCCCGGCCGACTCGTCGATGCCGATCACGACCGTCCACGTGTGACGACGCCGTACGGGGGGCCGCCGCCTTTGTGAGACGCGTTCGGCGGCCCTTCACGGCGGGCCTGTGCCCTGGGAACTGGCGGGCCCTCTTGGCGGCCCGTGCCCCCGGGGCTCAGTCCTTTCGCGTGGGGCGCAGGAGCGCCTCGGCGAGGGCGAGCATGGTCTCCTCCAGGGCGCCCAGGCGCTTGGTGAGGTCGGTCGTGGCGGGCGCGACGATGTCGGTGACCGTCTGGCTGAGCTCGTCGCGGTCAGGCCGCGCCTCGACCAGCTCCGTGAGCACCGCCGCCGCCGCGGCCAGCCGCTCGCCCTGGTCGGTGGTCTGGGAGTCGAGCAGCTCGCGGACCCGGTCGCTGATGCTGAGCGTCGCGGGAAGCTGCCCGATGCGCTGGTTGACGGCCTCGATGCGGTCGTCCACGGCTTCGAGGTGCTCGTTGGCCTGCTCGGCGCGTACGGCCAGGCCGGTCAGGTTGGTCTCCACGCCGTTGAGCTGGGTGCCGAGGCCGGTCACCGTGGTGTCGACGCTGGTCAGCTGGGTGCTCAGGCCGGTCATCGAGATGTCGACGCCGGTGACCTGGGTGGCCAGTTCGCCGACCCGGTTGCCGAGGCCGTCGAAGCGGCTGGTCAGGTGCTCCTCCGCCTCGCCCAGGCGCTCGTCGAGCGCGTCGAGGCCGTTGTCGAGCTGGTTGAAGCGGCCCTCGTTGCGTACGGCGGAGTCGGTGACCTGCTGAGCGGCGGCGGTCAGCCGCTCGTCGAGGCGGGTGAAGCAGCCGTCCATCCGGCCGTCGAGCGCGTCGAAGCGGTCGTCGTGGCCGGACAGGTGGCCGCTGACGGCGCCCAGCTGCTTGTCCATGCCGTCGATCCTGCGGTCTACAGCGCCGAGCTTGCCGTCGACGCTGCTCAGCCTGCCGTCCACGGCGCCGAGCCTGCCGTCGACCGCGCCCAGCTTGCCGTCCACGGTGAGCAGCCTGTCGTCGAGCCCACCGACCCGGCCGTCGACCGTGAGCAGCGTGCCCTCCAGGCCGCCTAGCCTGCCGTCGACGCCGTCGAGGCGGGTGTCGAGACCGGCCAGGCACTCGTCGGTGGCCCCGATGTGGTCGTCCACCGCCGCCAGCCTGCCGTCGACCGCGCTCAGCTTGCCGTCGATGGCGCCGAGCTTGCCGTCCACGCCGCTCAGCTTGCTGTCGGCGGTGGCCAGCCTGCCGTCCACGGTGGCGAGTTTGCTGTCCATGGTGGCGAGCTTGCCGTCCACCGTGCCGAGCCTGCCGTCGGCGGCGCTCAGCTTGCCGTCGACCGCCGCGAGCGTGTCGTCCACGCCGTCGAGGCGTACGGACAGGCGCTGCTCGCTCTCCTCAAGGCGGCTCGCCATGCCCTCGTCGGCCCGGTCGAGGCGGGCGGCCAGGGACTGCTCGGTCTGGTCGAGGCGGCCGGTGAGCCGCTGGTCGAGGTCGGCCAGCCGCTGGTCGGCCTCGCCGAGGCGGCCGGCCAGGTGGTGCTCGGCGCTGTCGATCCGGGCGCCGAGGTCGTCGGCGGTGCTGGTGAGCTGCTCGGCGGTCGCGGTGAGCTGCTCGCCGGTGGCGCTCACCTTGGCGTCGAGGCGGCCGGTCGCATGGGCGATCTTGGCATCGAGCCGGTCGGCGGCGGTGGTGACCTTGGCGTCGAGACGTTCCGCGGAGGCGGTGATCTTCGTGTCGAGCTGCTCGACCGAGGTCTCGATCTTGGCGTCGAGCTGCTCCACCGACCCGGCGATCTTCGTGTCGAGCTGCTCGGCGGTGGCGGCCAGCTTGTCGTCGATGCCGTCGGGCAGCTCCAGCACCGCGCTCTCGACGCGGTCGGTGCGGGCCGTCAGCTCGGTGAGCGACTTGTCGATGCGGGTGAAGCGGTGGGCGGCCACCTCCATGCTGGTGCCCAGCTGGGTCAGCTTGGCCGCCAGCTCGCCCACCCGCTTGGTGATGCCGTCGGTGGAGTCGAGCACCGACTGCAGCCTGGTGAGCACCTCGTCGACATTGTCGCCGACGCTGCCGACCTCGGCCCACAGCCCCGGCAGCTCCGAGACCGGGGCCACCCGCTGCTGCACCGACTCCACGTGGGAGTCGACGGTGCCCAGCTGCTCGCCCACGGCGTCGACGTGGTCACGTACGGCCTCGACGTGCTGAGCCAGCCCCTCGGCCCACATCGGCGGCTTGGCGGCGATGTCGTCGAGCCGCCCGCTCACCGCCTCCAGGGTGCCGCTCAGGCCGCCCAGCTCGCGCTCGCGCACCTCGCGCAGCAGCCACTCCATGCCTTCGAGGCGCTGCCGGATCTCGTCGAGCACCGCCCCTTGGGTGCGCTGCTCGTACACGTGATCCTGCGCCGCGCGCGCCAGCAAGTCTCGCATCCTGTCGGATATGGCGCCATGTCCGCCTGCCTGCAGAAGGGTGGTGTGGTTGGAATGATCCACCGAAAGCTCCTTCGCTTGCCGACGGTATGCCGCGCAGCATTGGGATAGGTCCGGTTTATGCACATGAAAAAGGAGACGCGGCTGACCGCTACAGGGGAGACTCCCGCGTGCCCACCATAGCCTCTTGATCATGGACCGTCAGGGGCGAAGGAAAAGATCGGGGTTGGTGGATGTACGCCCCGCTTTGTCGTTTACGCAGGTGAGGATGGGTTACAAATCAGGACTGATGGCTTGTCCATGACTCTGGTAAGCATGATTACCGCTGATTTATCACCAGGAAGTCGGCGCAGGTCGTTTCGCAGCCGATCGACGTCCACCGCCGAGGCGCGTTTCTTGATAACGACATTTCCGATTTGCCGTTCTCTAAGGGTCGCTCGAAGGCGCTTCAGTGAGAACGGCAGCACTTCTTCCACTTCATAACGAGCGGCCCACGGGGTGTCGAACGGCTCGTCGCCGGTGATGTAGGCGATCATCGGGTCGGGGAGTCGGCCGTTGACCATCTCGGCCACCTCCCCGACGAGGTGTGCGCGGATCGCGGCCCCGTCGGGCTCGTACACGTACCGGCCGACGGGGCCGGGCGCCGCCCGCACGCCGCGGGCGGCGATCGGGTGGCCGC
>NZ_JAHKRL010000551.1 GCF_019396405.1 Nonomuraea rhizosphaerae
CACGCCGGCCGACGGGCCGGCCGACTCGGCGGCCGGTGAGCCGGCCAGTCGCGACCGGCACCAGTCGACGAGCACCAGCCCGTGGTCGACGGGGTGGACGAGGACGTGGCGGGGGAGCACCGCGTTGTGCGTCACCCCGGCGCGGTGCGCGAGGCCGGTGGCGACGAGCAGCCGCCGCCAGATCCACGCCACGTCGCGGGGGTCGCGGTCGGTCCCGACCGCTTCGAGGGTGACGAAGCCGGCGGGCGCGCGGCTGATGACGTTCGCCTGCCGCACCACCCGCCCCGCTTTATGCCGAAATTTCGAGACAAGGCGGGGGATGTACGGCAAGAACCGCGGATCCGCCTCGGCCGCGATCCTCGTCAGCGCGTCGGCCTCACGGACCAGCAGCCGGTTGTGAGCCGGGTCGCGCGGCAGCTTGAGCAGCGCGTCGTCGTCGGCCGGGTAGAGGTTGGCGGTGCCGCCCCGGTGCAGGAGCGGCCCGACGCGGTAGGGCCCCACCTGCTGCCCGTGGTTGTGGATCTCCCACAGCCGCGCCAGCCGGGTGAACGCCTCCTCGGTGCCCGGGGAGACGTCTGGGTGCAGCAGCCGGGCCAGCCGGCGGTAGGTGCGCGCGGGCGAGGGCCCCGTGAAGAGGTCGGCCGCCGATCGTGCCCCTGCGACGATCGACACCGCCTCGGCCGTGCTCATCTCCGTCGTGCTCACCGGATCTCCTCCTCTCGTGAGGGCCGCAGCAGCGCGGGATGCAGCAGCTGGGCGTCGCCCGCGCGGTAGAGCTTGGCTCGCGGCCCGCCCCTGGGCCCGCCGGTCTCGGTGGTCTGGCCGGTGCCCTCCACGAACCCGGGCACCGACAGCACCTTGCGGTGGAAGTTGCCCGCGTGCAGCGGCGTGCCCCAGACGCCCTCGTAGATCAGCCGCAGCTCGGAGACCGTGAACGTCTCCCCGGCGAAGGCCGTGGCCAGCGGGGTGTACTCCAGCTTCGAGCGGGCCCGCTCCACGCCGTCGGCCAGGATCCTCGGGTGGTCGAAGGCCAGCGGGGGCGCGTCGTCGACCGGGTGCCAGACCGCCTCGGCCGCGTCGGTGCCCGCCCGTGGATCGGGCAGGTCGGGGGCGAAGGCCAGGTAGGAGATCGACACGACGCGCATGCGCGGGTCGCGCCCGGGGCCGCCGTAGCTGCCGAGCTGCTCGATGTGCGCGGGACCGGTGGCCAGCCCCGTCTCCTCGGCCAGCTCGCGCACCGCCGCCTCGGCCAGGTCCTCGTCGGGCCTGATGAAGCCGCCGGGCAGCGCCCACATGCCCGCGTACGGCTCGACGCCGCGCTCCACGATCAGGACGTGCAGCCGCCGGTCGCGGATGGTCAGCGCCACCACGTCGACCGTCACCGCGACCGGGGCGTAGCGCCGTGGGTCGTAGTGGGCCAGGAACTCTTCCATCCGCACGTCCTTCTCAAAGTGAGTCAATCTCGCCCTGAGAATAACTGAGAGGCGGCCGGGTTGTCCAGGAATATGTCTGTAGGCTGATCACATGATTCGCCACGTCGTGATGTTCATCTGGACCGAGGAAGCCACCGACGAGCAGAAGGCCGCGGTCGTGACCGAGCTGCGCAAGCTGCCGGGGGCCATCCCGGAGATCAGCTCGTACACGGTGGGGGCCGACGCGGGCATCAACGAGGGCAACTACGAGTTCGCGGTGGTCGCCGACTTCGACACCGTCGACGACTACCTGGTGTACCGCGACCACCCTCAGCACCAGAAGGTGATCGCGGAACACATCCGGCCGATCGTGGCGAGCCGGGCGGCGCTTCAGTTCAACGCGTAGGCGGCGTCTCGTCGGTCCAGCCGACCTTCCTGATCAGGAAGGCGTGGGCCGGCCGCCCGTCCGGCCTCATCGCCTGGATGGCGAGCAGCTCACCGCTGTCCCTGTCGATGACGATCCGCTCGTGCTGGGAGCCGGGGCCGCTGTACATCAGCCCGATCCCGGCCCGCCCGTCGGCGTCCGTGACCCGTTCCCCGGCGGACCCTTCCGCGCGAATTCCCGCGCGGATCTCCGGTCAGATCTCCGGCGGGTTGTTCTCGCGGTGCATCAGCCGGTCGTCCGAGGTGCGCCCGCGCCTGGGCGCCAGCACGATGCTCAGGACCACGCCCACGCCGCCGACGATCATGAAGATGACGCCGATGACGTCCATGTGGACGCTCTGGCCGAACACGTCCGGCTCGATGGCGAACTTCAGGATGGCGCCGAGCGTGAGGAAGAAGATGCTGACCCCGACACCCATGACGACCTCCACAACGGCAAAGACCCGGTACGCCCCCGGTCATACCCGAGTATGCGTGATCACACCCTCAGGCCAGGCAGGAGAGTGGCTTGCCGTCATTGAAGGCGATCATGTCCATGACGGCGGCCACAAGGTCTATTGTGCCGCCCCTGGGCAGCCCGTCCAGTTCCGCGTAGGCGCGGTGCAGGTTGCCGACGATCCGCTCGGCGTCCAGCAGCTCGCCCCACTCGCCGAGGTCGCTCTCCCGGGCCGCCTCCAGCGGCGCCAGCCCGGCGGCCCGGCCGCGCTCGGCCGTCGCCAGCACGAACTCCAGGTAGCCCTGCACCCGGTCGAACACCTCGGGCCCGCACACGTCGCCGTGCCCCGGCACGACCGTCTCCGCGCCCAGCTTGCGGAGCTGCCCCAGCGCCTCGATCGCGCCCGTCACCGAGCCCATCAGCGCGAACGGGGTGCCGCCGTTGAACACCAGGTCGCCGGAGAACAGCAGCCGCCGCTCCGGGATCCACACGTAGGAGTCGTTGGTCGTGTGCGCGGCGTGGCCGACGTGCCGGATCTCGCAGCGCAGGTCGTCCGAGTGGAGCGTGACGCCGTCGGTGTAGGTCAGGAACGGCGCCACCGCCTCCAGCTCGCCCCACTCCACGTCGGGCGACCAGGCCAGGCTCAGGTAGCCGGGGATGCCGTCGGCCAGGATCTGCTCGCGGGTGCCCTCGTGGGCGACGATGGTCGCCTCGGGGAAGAGGTAGTTGCCGAACGTGTGGTCGCCGTGGTGGTGGGTGTTGACCAGCGTGGTGATCGGCCGGTCGGTCACTCCGGCGATGGCCTGCCGGAACGCCTTGGTGCGGCGCTCGGTCGAGCAGGCGTCGACGGCGATCACGCCGCGCCGCCCGGCCAGGAAGCCGGTGTTGTTGATCCACCAGCTCCCGTCGGGCTGGATGTAGGCGTAGACGCCCTCGGAGACCTCTTGGACACGAGGCGGGGGCAACGGGTGGTCGTGTGCGGACGCGCTCATGTCCGGAACGTATCTCGTGACGTCCGTTCCGACTGTGCACTTTTCAGCAGAACGCCCGCCCCCGAAGGAGCGGGCGTTCCCCCGTGACCGCCGCGGGTGGCAGAGGCGGGTCTAGAAGGCCGCCTCCGGCAGGTCCATCAGGTCCTGGCCGGTGGCGGCGAGCGTGCGGCGCTCGGCCGACAGGCGGGGCAGCACGGTCGTGGCGAAGAACGAGGCCGCGGCCACCTTGCCCTGGTAGAAGGGGTCGTCGGAGTCGGCCAGCTTCGTCAGTGCGACCTCGGCCTTGCGCAGCAGCAGCCAGCCGATCACCAGGTCGCCGAGGGCCAGCAGGAGCCTGGTGGTGTTCAGGCCGACCTTGTACACCTCGCGCGGCGTCTCCAGCGAGCCGAGCGCCCAGCCGGCCATCGTGTCGCCCATGGCCTGGACGTCGGCCGCGGCCTCGGCCAGCAGCTTGCGCTCCTCCTTGAGCCTGCCGTTGCCGGCCTCGGAGGCGGCGAAGGCGTTGATCTCGGCCAGCAGCGCGCCGATCGCGGCTCCCTGGTTGCGCAGGATCTTGCGGAAGAACAGGTCCAGGCCCTGGATCGCGGTGGTGCCCTCGTACAGGGAGTCGATCTTGGCGTCGCGGATGTACTGCTCGATCGGGTAGTCCTGCAAGTAGCCGGAGCCGCCCAGCGTCTGCAGGGAGCGGGCCAGCAACTCGTACGAGCGCTCCGACCCGACGCCCTTGACCAGCGGCAGCAGCAGGTCGTTCATGTCGTGGGCGTGCCGGTCGTCCGGGTTCATCTGGATGGCGTCCTGGAAGGTGGCCGTGTAGCAGACCAGGGCGCGCATGCCCTCCGCGTACGCCTTCTGCAGCATCAGCTCGCGGCGCACGTCGGGGTGGTTGGTGATGGCGACCCGCGGGGCGCTCTTGTCGGACATCTTGGTCAGGTCAGCGCCCTGCAGGCGGGACTTGGCGTACTCCAGGGCGTTCAGGTAGCCGGTGGAGAGCGTGGCGATGGCCTTGGTGCCGACCATCATGCGGGCGTGCTCGATCACCATGAACATCTGCCTGATGCCCTCGTGCACGTCGCCGACCAGCCAGCCGATCGCCGGGTGCCGGTCGCCGAAGGTCAGCTCGCAGGTCGTGGAGACCTTCAGGCCCATCTTCTTCTCGACGTTGGTGACGTAGACGCCGTTGCGTTCGCCCAGCTCGCCCGTCTCCAGGTTCACGTGGAACTTGGGCACCAGGAACATCGACAGGCCCTTGGTGCCAGGCCCGTGCCCCTCGGGGCGGGCCAGCACGAGGTGGAAGATGTTCTCGGCCATGTCGTGCTCGGCGCTGGTGATGAAGCGCTTGACGCCCTCGATGTGCCAGGTGCCGTCGGGCTGCCTGACCGCCTTGGCACGGCCGGCGCCCACGTCGGAGCCCGCGTCGGGCTCGGTCAGCACCATGGTGGCGCCCCAGTCCCGCTCGATGGCCATTTCGGCGAAGCGCTTCTGCTCCTCGGTGCCCACCTGCCACAGCGTGTAGGCGAAATTGGGCCCGGCGGCGTACATGTAGAGCGCCGGATTGGCTCCCAGCACCATCTCGGCCGTGGCCCAGGCAAGGCTGCGCGGGATGCCGGGACCGCCCAGCTCCTGCGGCAGGTCCAAGTGGGCCCATCCGCCCTCGACCAGCGCCTTGAACGACTTCTTGACGCCATCGGGCACGGTGACCGAGCGGGTGGCGGCGTCGAAGACCGGCGGGTTGCGGTCGCCCTCCTCGAAGGAGTCGGCCAGCACGCCGGTCGCCAGTCTGTTCACCTCGGCCAGCAGGCCGCGGGCGACGTCCTCGTCGACGTCCGCGTACGGCCCGGAGCCGAGGATCTCACGGCGGCCGAAGACCTCGAACAGGTTGAACTCCAGGTCACGCACATTGCTCTTGTAGTGGCCCATGGGTGTCGATCTCCTTGAACCGCAGTCGTTATCTACTGGCGAGTAACCTTACTCCCAATGCTACCCGCGGGTAACTGCGAATATGCGTGGCATGCTCATCTGCATGGACGCCGAAGAACTCGCCGTGCGGTGGCGGGAACGACTGGACTCCTGGGCGATCCCTCCGGAGATCATGGCCAGGGCGCCGGTCGACCCCTGGGGCCATTCCCCGGCGCGGTTCGCCACGCGCACGGACAAGGCCCTGGAGGTGCCCGACGACGGGCCCACCACGACCCGCCTGGTCGAGGCGCTGGGTGAGCACGGCTCGCTGCTCGACGTCGGCGTGGGCACGGGCGCCTCGTCCCTGCCGCTGCACGAGCGCATCTCGACCCTGTACGCGGTCGACCCGTCGGCGGGGATGCTGGAGGAGCTCACGCTGCGGGCCGACAAGCTGGGCGTCCCGCTCACCGCGTTCGAGGGCCGGTGGCCGGACGTGGCCGACCAGGTCCCCGTCGCCGACGTCGTGATCTGCGCCCACGTCATCTACAACGTGCCCGACCTGGCCGGTTTCCTGCGCGCCCTGGACGCCCACGCCGGGCGCCGGGTGGTGCTCGAACTGGCCCACCGCCACCCCATGAGCTGGATGGCGCCGCTCTGGGGCCACTTCCACGGGGTGGACCGCCCGGTCCGGCCGGTCGCCGAGGACTGCGTGGCGCTGGCCGCGGCCCTCGGGTACGCCGTCCAGGTCGAGGAGCGGGAGGCGCCTCTGGAACGGTTCAACTCGCTGCAGGAGCTGGCCGAGAGCGCCTGCCAGCGCATCTGCCTGGACCCCGCCCGCGCGGACGAGGTCGGTGCCACGGCCCTGGAGCTGGGCATGTGGCCGCTGCCGCGCGAGCGCTGGGTGACGATCTGGTGGGAGAGCCGCCGGTGAGGGCCGTCGTCTGCACCGAGTACGGCAAGCCGGTCGAGGTCGTCGAGCGGCCCGACCCCGTCGCCGGCCCCGGGCAGGTGGTCGTCGAGGTCGAGGCGGCCGGGGTCAACTACGTGGACGGGCTGATGGTCAAGGGCGGCTACCAGCTCAAGCCGCCGCTGCCGTTCACGCCCGGGTACGAGGTGGCCGGGCGGCTGCCCGACGGCAGGAGGGTCCTGGCCATCACCGGGCTCGGCGGATACGCCACCCATGTCGTGATATCGGAGGCGCAGGCCGTACCTGTGCCCGAGGGTATGGACGCGCTTCGGGCGGCCACGTTCGCGCAGAGCTACTGCACGGCCATGTACGCGCTCAGGGAGCGCGCCGGGCTGCGGCGCGGGGAGCGGGTGCTGGTGCTCGGCGCGGGCGGCGGGGTGGGCCTGGCCGCCGTCCAGGTGGCCAGGGCGCTGGGCGCCGCCGTCCTGGCGGCCGCCTCGACGCCGGGCAAGCGCGAGCGCGCGGCCCAGGCCGGGGCCGACGAGGTCATCGGCTACGAGGGCCTGAAGGGCGCCGCCAGACGCTGGGGGGTGGACGTCGCGGTGGACCCGGTGGGGAGCGAACTGTCCGAGGAGGCGCTGCGCTCGCTCCGCGAGGGCGGGCGGCTCCTGGTCGTCGGCTTCGCCGGTGGCGGGATCCCGAGGCTGCCCGCCAACCAGGTGCTGCTGCGTAACCGGGCGGTGGTGGGGGTGGATTGGGGCGCGTGGTCACTGAGCCACGCGGCGGCCAACCGGGCGATGCTCCTGGACCTGCTCGCGATGCCGGGGATCGACCCGGCACCGCCGGAGTCCAGGCCGCTGGAGGAGGCCGGCCAGGCCATGGACGACCTGATCAACCGCCGGGTCACCGGGAAGATCGTGCTCGTCCCTGCATCGTGACGGTCAGGATGCCGGCGATCAGGTAGACCAGCGCGCCGTGCCACAGCGACTGGAACGCCGACCCGAACACACCCTCCCCGTCCAGCACCAGCTGCACCGGGTAGTCCAGCACGGCCGTGATGCCCGCCGGGAGCAGGGCGAACTTCCACGGGTGCTTGAGCGCCCACAGGCGCGCCTGCCGGGTCACCCGGTCGCCCTCGTTCGGCTTGGACACCGCGCCGATGGCGGCGATCAGCGAGAACAGGCTGATCCCGAGCCCGAGCGCCCACACCAGGTCGGCGGAGCCGGGCAGGATGACGCCCAGCCCGTAGCTGACCGCGGCGACCGCGCCACCGCCGATGGCGGCGGCCTTCCAAGGGGCGCCACGGAGTGCGGCGCCCGACAGCGAGACCTCGTCGCGTCGACTGATTTCGTTCATGTCCTAAGAGTGCCTTTTCAGACCCCTCGATCGCATCGGGGACCTACCCTGATCCGTCCCTGACATGGTCGGGCAGGATGACGCCATGGACAACAACCCCGTTTTTCGTCCCGCCCGTATCGAGGACCTGCCCGCCATCGTGGCGATGCTGGCCGACGACCCGCTCGGGGCCGCGCGTGAGGGGGATCCCGGGGACAAGCGTTACCTGGCGGCGTTCGAGCGGATCGACGCCGACCCGTACGACGAGCTGATCGTGGCCGAGCACGAGGGCGAGGTCGTCGGGACGATGCAGCTCACCTACCTGGCGGGGCTGTCGCGGCTGGGCGCCGAGCGGTGCCAGATCGAGGCCGTCAGGGTCGGCGCCGCCATGCGCGGTCAGGGGCTGGGCCGCCGGATGATCGCCTGGGCGATCGACAGGGCGCGCGAGCGCGGGTGCGCGATGGTGCAGCTCACCTCGGACAAGACGCGTACGGACGCGCACCGGTTCTACCACTCGCTCGGCTTCACCGCCTCGCACGAGGGCTACAAGCTGTCGCTGAGCTGATCGATCATCCACCGGCACCATTCGGCCCGGTGGCGTTCGTAGCTCAGGCCGCAGCGCAGCGTCGCGTAGTTGCCGAACATCGGGTCGCCGAACGGGGGCGGGCCGCCGAAGGCCGCCTCCTCCCGCTCGTACTCGGCCAGCCGCGCCTCGTGCGCCGCCAGTTGCTCGGCGAACATCCGCCGGACCAGCCCCGCCTCGGCCAGCCACGCCGCGTACGTCTTCAGCACCAGTTCGTCGCGCTCCGGCCGCTGCCTCGGCGGCTCGGTCACCCATTCACGCAGCCGGGCCGTGCCGTCGGCCGTCAGGTGGTAGACCTTCTTGTCCTGCGGGCCCGGCCCGTGCACGGCCTCGTAGCCGACCAGGCCGCCGGCCAGCAGCTTCTGCAGCTCGGTGTGGATCTGGCTGTGCCCGGCGGTCCAGAAGAAGCCGACGGGACGCCGCATGTTCGCGGCGATGTCGTACCCGGTGCGCTCGCCACGGGCCAGCACGGCGAGTATCGCGAATCCCAGCGTTGAGGTCATGGCACCCCCAAGGGTATTGTCCCCATCACTATGTCAGTTCAGACATAGTGGAGGAGGGTGCGAGATGCGGGCGATCATCGGGACCATCGGGGCCGTTCTGGTGCTGACCGGCTGCGGGGGCACGGTCACCACCGAAGCGGCGCCTGCCAGTTCGGCGCCTAGCGCCGCCCCCGCTTCGACGGCCGTCGCCACTCCCAGCCCGGTGGTCACCGGCCCCAACGTCTCGGGGTGCTTCACCGAGAAGGACGGCGAGATCTTCACCCACGGCGACGGCCTGCCCGGTGTCATCACCGGAAAGGGCAAGGTCGGCGTGGTGATCACCTACGAGCGCAACGGCAACGTCTGCACCTGGCGCCCGCTCTCCGACCACCTGGTCGCGGCCGGCTACCGCGTGCTGCTGTACGCCAGGCCAGGCCGCGACTACCCCGACGAGGTGGCCGCCGAGATGGCCGAGCGACTGCTCAAGGACGTCAAGCGGGTGTTCCTGGTCGGCGGCTCGATGGGCGCGACCGCCTCGGTCCCGGCCGCCGAGAAGGTCGCCGCGAAGTCCGCGGGGAAGGACGCCGGGAAGGACGCCGGGAAGGCAGGCTCACGCGTGGCCGGCGTCGTCGCGCTGTCCGGCGCGATCGACGAGGGCGACGCGGCCAGGATCTCGTTCCCGCTGCTCCAGATCGGCAGCGAGAACGACGCGTACGGCGGCGCCACCGACCTCGCCAGGGCCCACGACGCCGCCACCAAGGCCCCCGACAACGAGGTCCACGTCGTCAAGGGCGAGAGCCTGCACGCCTCGGCGCTGTTCGGCAGCCCTCACGGCCCGCAGGTGCTCGACTGGATCACCGACTTCATGAACCGGCACGCCGCTCCGGAAAAGGGCTGATCTCCACCCGGTTGTCGTGGAAGGCCGGCCCCCTGCCCATGTCGGCGTCGCGCTCGGCCACGACCGTGTTGGCGTTCGCCCCGCCCGGGCTGTGCTTGGGCCAGCGGCCCTTCGGCGAGGCCACCACGCCGCGCGCCACCCGGTCGCTCACCTCCACGTCGGCCAGGAACTCGCCGCCCGCGTTGTGCACCCGTACGCGCTGCCCGTCCGTCAGCCCGCGCGCCTCGGCGTCGGCCGGGTTGACCAGCACCACGGGGTCCTTGGCCCGCCGCCTCAGCTCCGGGTTGTTGCCGAACGTCGTGTTCAGGAAGGTGTGCGCGGCGGGCGTGATCAGGGTGAGCGGGTGGTCGCCGGCCCGCAGCGAGTGCGGCTCCACGTACGCCTTGCCGCGCGGCGGGAAGCGCAGCTTGCCGGAGGCGGTCGGGAAGCCGTCGGCGAAGGGCGTGAAGGGCTGCGGGTAGTTCATCCGCACCCATCCCTCCTTGCGCAGCCGGTCCAGCGTCACGCCGTCCAGCGACGGGTGGCCGCTGGACAGCAGCTGCTCGGCCAGCTCCAGGTCGGAGTCGTACAGGGAGGGCTCGCTCAGCCCCATGTGCGCGGCCAGGCGGCGGAACGTCTCGGTGGTGGACAGGCACTCGCCGGGCGGGGCGACGGCGGGCTCGTTCCACAGCAGGTAGAGGTGGCCGTAGCCGGCGTGCAGGTCCATGTGCTCGGTCTGCATGGTGGCGGGCAGCACGATGTCGGCGTAGTCGGCGGTGTCGGTCGGGAAGTGCTCCATGACCACCGTGAACAGGTCCTCGCGGGCCAGCCCCCGCCGGATCCTGCCGGAGTCCGGCGACGAGCCGACCGGGTTGGCCCCGTACACCCACAGGCACTTGACCGAGTCGAGTTCGGAGGCCAGCCGTGTCATGGGCAGCTTGCGCACCGAACCGGCCAGCAGGTCGTCGCGGGTGTTGATCTCCAGGTGGACGTGCCCGCTGGTGGAGTAGGCGATGCCGCCGCCTGGATGACGCCAGTCGCCGGTCACGCCGGGGATCGCGCCGATCGTCCGCAGCGCGGTGCCGCCGCCCGCGTGCCGCTGGACGCCCATCGTGGCGCGGATCGCGGTCGGCCGGGTGTGCGCGACACGCAGCCCCAGCTCGCGGATGTCCTCGGCGGCGATGCCGGTGATCTCGGCCGCCCGCTCGACCGGGTGGGCGAGGATCTCCTCCCGGAAGGACTCCCAGCCCCGCGTGTGCTCGGCCAGGAACTCCTCGTCCTGCGCGCCCTCGGCGAGCACCACGTTGAGCAGCGCGAGCGCGAGCACCGCGTCGGTGCCCGGCCTGATCGCCAGGTGCCGGTCCGCCTGGTCGGCGGTCCTGGTGCGGATCGGGTCGATGGCCACCACGTGGGCGCCGTCCGCGCGGGCGTCCTGGATGAACTTCCACAGGTGGTGCCCGCTGGTCAGCGTGTTCGTGCCCCAGAGCAGGATCAGCTTGGACTGCGCGAGCTGCTCGGGGTCCATGCCCGCGGGCGTGCCGTTCGTCAGGGTGAGCCCGGTGCCTCCGGCGCTGGCGCAGATGTTCAGCCAGTGCTTGGAGGCGCCCAGGACGTTCCAGAACCGGCGGCCCGCGATGCCCTCGCAGCCCTGGAGGTAACCGAGCGAGCCGGTGCCCAGGTACGGCCAGATCGCCTCGCCGCCGTGCTCGTCGATGACGGCCCGCAGCCGGGTGGCGATCTCGTCGAACGCCTCTTCCCAGGTGATGCGCTCGAACCGGCCCGAGCCCTTCGGCCCGGTGCGGCGCAGCGGGTGCAGGATGCGGTCCGGCGCCCGCGTCTGCTCCAGGTAGCGGTTGACCTTCACGCACAGCGCGCCCCGGGTGTAGGGCTGGTCGGGGTTGCCACGCAGCTTCACGGCCTCGCCGTCCTCGACGGTGACGACCCACGAGCAGGTGTCCGGGCAGTCCAGCGGGCATGCCCCCAAAACCCTCAATTCACCCGACATGGGGCACAGCTTACGTAACGGGCCACAACCTCGGCGATCGCGCCGGTGCTCACCGCCAGCACCTCGTGGTCCACGTTCGCCATCGTGTCGCACGCCTTGTGGTAGCAGGGGTCCTTCGGCTTGCCCGCCGTCCCGCCGTACAGGATGGCCTCCGCCTTCGTCTTGGCCTCCTTGCCGCCGGTGAACAGGCCGCCGACCTGCACGTCCGCGTCGCTGAAGGGGGCGTAGTCGGACGCGCCGTTCAGGTCCGCCGTGTGGTACGGCAGATGGAGCCGGGAGAAGTACCGGGCGAAGAAGCGCTCGCTCGCCCCCTTGTAGACCCCGTACGTGTGGTTGCGCGAGCCGATCATGTCGACGTTGAGATAGACCTCGATGCTCTGCCGCTCCTGCGGCGTGAGTTTCGCCACATAATGCTTCGACCCGTACAGACCCTCCTCCTCGGCGCTCCACCAGGCGAACCGCACCGCCGTCGCGGGCCGCGCGCCCGCCATGCGCAGCGCCAGCTCCAGGATCGCGGCGGCGCCCGTCCCGTTGTCGTTGATGCCGGGCCCCTCGAACCGCGAGTCCAGGTGCGCCCCCACCATGACGACCTTGCCGTCCGGCCGCGCCCCCGGCGTCTGGGCGATCACGTTGTACGTCCGGCGCGTCTCGCTCTCGGTGCGCGTCACCACCCTGACCCGCCGCAGCCCGGCCACCCGCGCCCCCACCTCCTTGCCCACCGCGAGCACCGGGATGGGCTGCGGCCGGTTCGCGTTGCCCTTGAACGGCCCCTTCTGATCGACCACGATCAGCGCCGTGGCCCCGGCCTTCACCGCCTGCTGCGCCTTCACCTCGAACGAGCACGAACCCCGCCGCACCACCGCGATCCGCCCCCGTACGAACCGCCTGTAGTCCTGCTCCGCACACCCGAGCCCCGCCCGCCGCGGCCGTCCCGTCACATCGCCGGAACCTGAGAAGTGCATCGTCGAAACCCCCCGGAACCGGTGGCGGCCGGACAGCGCGGCGGGCGCGACTTCGCGGTAGAAATCAAAGGTGAAGGGTTGTAGCTCCACCGTGTAGCCTGCCTCGCGCAGCCTGGCCGCGACGTATCTGGCCGACGCGTCGTGACCTGGCCGCCCGGCCACGCGGCTCCCGCCGTGCGTGTCGGCTGTCGCCTGGAATGCCCGCAGATGCGTCAGCACGTTCTCCACGGGAATGGGGTCAACGGGGACGGGGGTGGCGAGAAGCCCGAGGACCAGCGTCGTGTGAGTGAGCATGCGACGAGCGTCCCAGCGCTTTGGACCGCCCGCGTGAGGGCAGGTCAATGCTGGTCGAGTCCTTACCCGACGCGAAAGGCAGGGTTGGCGATCAGGACACGAAGTGCCCCTGGATCGTACGGTCGGCCGGGAAGGTGCAGAATCTCTGACGGTGGCCGGTATCAGAGAACGTGACGACGCGGAGGACCTCGCGGAGGGGGATCCAGCCGTGGTAGCTGCGCGCGCCGAAACGGACGTCTTCGTGGTCGAGCCGCTCCTGCCCCAGCGCCTGCGCCGCCCCTCTGACCTGCTGCGCTTCCTCGCCACGCTGCTCGTGCTCGCCGCGGTCGTGCTGATCGCCCTGGTCGCCAAACAGACGCTCAACGGCCTGGAGGCCGACGTCAAGGACGGCACCACCCTCGTCCCTGACCTGCTCAGCCGCGTTGCCACGTTCCTGGGCGGCGCGGCCGTGCTCATCGTGCCGGTGACCTTCGCCGTCGAGCGCGTCTTCCACCGCGACGGCCTGCGCGTCGCCGAGGGCCTGATCGCCGCCATCGTCGGCATGGTCGGCTCGTTCCTGCTCGGTCAGTGGCTGATCGGCGGCACCGTCGACGACCTGCGCATCCTGCTCACCGGCGGCCGCTCCATCGAGCCGCTCAACACCCTGCTCACCTCGGTGATCGCCTACGCCACCGCCGTGCGCATCTCCCGCCGCCCCACCTGGCGCGCGCTCATGTGGACCGTGATCGCGCTCGACATCTTCGCGCTCTTCTCCGGCAGGCAGATCACCCTGCCCGGCGCGTTCGTGACGGTCCTGGTCGGCATGGCCTTCGGCTACGGCACCCTGTACGGCGTCGGCAGCCCGAACACCCGCCCGCCCGGCAACGCCGTCATCGCCGCCCTGCGCAAGCTCTCGTTCTCCCCGGTCTCGGCCCGGCGCATCGAGGACGACCACCAGGGCAGCCGCCGCTACGCCATCGGCCTCAAGGACGGCAGCAGCCTCGACGTCACCGTCCTCGACCGCGACCGCCAGGTCGCCGGCCTGCCGTACCGGCTGTGGCGCCGGATCAGGCTCAACTCCGAGACCAGGCGCAGGGCGATCCGGTCACTCCGCGCCGAGTTGGAGCGCGAGGCCCTCATGGCCTACGCCGCCCAAGCGGCCGGCGCCAGCACGCCCCGCCTGCTCGGCACCAGCGAGATCGGCACCGAGGCCGCCTTGCTGGTCTACGAGCACCTGGAGACGCGCCCGCTCGACGACGTGCCCGACGACGACATCGACGACTCCCTGCTCGCCCAGATCTGGGAACAGGTGGCGCTGCTGCAGATCCAGCGGCTGGCCCACCGGCGGCTGATGGGCGACAGCATCCACCTCGACCGCGCCGGCCGCGTCGTGCTCTGCGACGCCCGCAGCGGCGAGATCGCCGCGGGCGACCTGCTGCTGCGGCTCGACGTCGCGCAGCTCGTCACCTACCTGGCGATGCGGGTCGGCCCCGAGCGCTCGGTCAGGGCCGCCGCGGCCGTCATGGGGCCCGACGCGCTGGCCGCCGCCATGCCGCTGCTGCAGCGCATCGCGCTCACCCGCGAGACCCGATCGGCGCTGTCGAAGGACAAGGGCCTGCTCGCCGCGCTGCGCGAGCAGATCGTCGCGCTCAAGCCGCAGGGCAAGGTCGAGGAGATCCGGCTGGAGCGGTTCCGGCCGCGCACACTGGTCACGATCATCGCCAGCACGCTGGCCGCCTACTTCCTGCTCTCGCAGCTCAGCCAGGTCAACCTCGTCCAGGTGGTCACCACCGCCAACTGGGCGTGGTCCGGGCTCGCGCTCATCGCCTCGTTCATCAGCTTCGTGGCCGCCGCGCTGATGCTGCGCGGGTTCGTGCCCGAGCACCTGCCGTTCTGGCGCACGGTGCTGGTCCAGTTCGCGTCCTCGTTCGTCAAGCTCGTCGCGCCCGCCGCGGTCGGCGGCGTCGCGATCAACACGCGCTACCTGCAGAAACGCGGCATCTCGCCGGCGCTCGCGGTGGCCAGCGTCGGAGCCTCGCAGCTCAGCATGATGGTCTTCCACATCGCGCTGCTGCTGCTGTTCGCCTACATCACCGGCTCGAACAGCGCCACCTCGTTCACCCCGTCCCGCGGCCTCGTCGTGGTCATGCTGTCGGTCGCGGTCCTGGTCGTGGTGCTGCTCGGGGTGCCGCCGCTGCGCAGGTTCGTCACCGGGCGGATGCACCGGCTCTTCTCCAACGTGCTGCCCCGGCTGCTCGACGTGCTCCAGTCGCCGCGCAAGATGATCGAGGGCTCCATCGGCACCCTGATGATCACGCTGATGTTCATCGTCTGCCTGAACGCCTGCGTGGCGGCGTTCGGCGGCAGCCTGAGCTTCACCGCCTGCGCCGTCGTCTACCTCACGGCCAACGCGATCGGCTCGGCCGCGCCCACACCTGGCGGCCTGGGCGCGGTCGAGGCGTC
>NZ_JAHKRL010000552.1 GCF_019396405.1 Nonomuraea rhizosphaerae
CACGACGCACTCGGCGACGCCGCCGGCGCCGTCGGTCAGATCGAGCCGCTCACCGGCGCGCAGGCGCCGCACGGAGGCCGCGTGACGGCCCTCGGGGCCGTCGAGCAGCAGCTCGCGGGCGTCGGGGCCGGCACCGAGGTCGGCCGCGACGAAGACCGGCACGGTCACCGGAAGCTCCTCACATCGTCTCAGGGCGTCCGTGAGCGCCGTCCGGCCCGTCCGGGCCTTCGGCGCCCGCCCGGGGGTCAGCGGCCGTTGAAGGCGTCTCTGAGCCGCGAGAAGAACCCCTGCTGCCCCGGCGCGAACTTGCCCGGCGGCCGCTCCTCGCCGCGCAGCTTGGCCAGCTCGCGCAGCAGCTCCTCCTGCGCGGGCTCCAGGCGCTGCGGGGTCTCGACGTTGAAGTGGATGAGCAGGTCTCCGCGGCCGGACTCGTTGAGCCGCTGCACGCCCCTGCCGTACATGGTGATGACCTGGCCCGACTGCGTGCCGGGCCGCACGTCGACCTCCTCGGTGCCGTCGAGGGTCTCCACGGCGAGGTTGGTGCCGAGCGCGGCGGCCGTCATCGGGATCTGGACCGTGCAGTGCAGGTCGTCGCCGCGGCGTTCGAAGATCTCGTGCGGGCGCTCGACGATCTCCAGGAACAGGTCTCCGGGCGGGCCGCCGCCGGGACCGACCTCGCCCTCGCCGGCGAGCTGGATGTGCGTGCCGTCCTCGACGCCGGCCGGGATGCGGACCTTGATCGTACGGCGGGTGCGCACCCGGCCGTCGCCCGAGCACTCCTGGCACGGATGGCGGATGATCGTGCCGAACCCGCCGCACTGCGGGCACGGCCGCGAGGTCATGACCTGCCCCAGGAACGACCGGGTCACCTGGGAGATCTCGCCGCGCCCGTTGCACATGTCACAGGTGTCGGGGTGGGTGCCGGCCGCGGCGCCCGCGCCCTGGCACACCTCGCACACCACGGCCGTGTCGACGACCAGCTCGCGCGTGGTGCCGAACGCGGTCTCGCGCAGGTCCAGCTCGACGCGGATGGTGGCGTTGCGCCCCCTCCTGGCCCGCGAGCGGGGGCCGCGCGAGCCCGCCGCCGTGCCGAAGAAGGCGTCCATGATGTCGCTGAACGGGAAGCCCGCGCCGAACCCGGCGGCCCCCTGACCCGCTCCCGCGCCGCCGAAGGGGTCGCCGCCCAGGTCGTACATCTGGCGCTTGCTGGGGTCGGACAGCACCTCGTAGGCCTGCGTGATCTCCTTGAACCGCTCCTGGGTGGCGGGGTCGGGGTTCACGTCGGGGTGCAGCTCGCGGGCCAGCCTGCGGTAGGCCTTCTTGATCTCGTCCTGACTGGCGTCACGGCGCACCCCGAGGGTGGCGTAGTAGTCGCTGTTTGCCACTTATCGACCTCTTAAGATGCAGCCAGGATCTGGCTGACGTAGCGTGCCACCGCGCGCACGGCGCCCATCGTCACGGGATAGTCCATCCTCGTGGGACCCAGCACGCCGAGCCGGGCGAGCTGGTTGTCGCCTGAACCGTATCCGGTCGCGACGATCGACGTGCCACGAAGGTAAGGGTTCTCCGAGCCTATGCGCACGGTGAGGGCGGACGGGGTGTCTGTGGAAGTCTCGCCGAGCAGCCGCATGAGCACGACCTGCTCCTCCAGCGCCTCGAGGACGTCACGCAGCCCGGTCGAGAAGTCGGCCCCGGCGAGGTTGGCCGCTCCGGCGAAGACGATCTTCTCGTCGTGACGTTCGACGAGTGTTTCGAGCAGGACCGACAGGATCGTGGCGACCACCGGGCGGTCCTCGGCGGGCAGTCGCTCGGGCAGGTCGGCCACCAGCTCGGGGACGGTGGCCAGGCCGCAGCCGTCGAGGCAGGCGTTGAGCACCGCGCGCAGGTGCGCGATGCGGGTGTCCTCGACCACCTCGGGCAGCTCGATCACGCGCTGCTCGACCCGGCCCGTGTTGGTGATCAGCACGAGCATGACGCGGCGCTCGTGCAGCGGCACGAGCTCGACGTGCCTGACCGTGGAACGGGTCAGCGTCGGGTACTGGACGACCGCGACCTGCCTCGTGAGCTGCGCGAGCAGCCGCACGGTGCGGGTGACCACGTCGTCGAGGTCGACCGCGCCCGCGAGGAACGTCTCGATCGCCCGCCGCTCCGCCCCGGAGAGCGGCTTGACCTGCGAGAGCCGGTCGACGAACAGGCGATAGCCCTTGTCCGTCGGCACGCGGCCCGCGCTGGTGTGCGGCTGGGTGATGTAGCCCTCCTCCTCCAGCGCGGCCATGTCGTTCCTGACCGTCGCCGGGGAGACCTTCAGATTGTGGCGCTCGGCCAGGGCCTTGGAGCCCACCGGTTCGTTGGTGGACACGTAGTCTTCGACAATGGCGCGGAGCACCGCCAGCTTCCGATCATCGAGCACGTGCTCACCTCCTGCCTCTGCCCTTTCAGGAAACGACAGGTCTAGCACTCTGTGTTCCCGAGTGCCAAGTGTACGGCTCTCGCCCACAAGGTGCGATAACACCAGCGCTAGCGAGTGGCCGCCCAGAGGGCCCAGACTGGCGCATATGTCCGATGATTCACAGCCGCCGCCGCCCTACGGGCCGCCGCAGCCCCAGTATGGCCCGCCACAACCTCCGCCATACGGTCAGTCTCCCCAGTACGCGCCGCCTCCTCAGTACGGTCCTCCGCCCCAGTACGGCCCGCCTCAAGGCCAGCCCCAGGGCCAGCCCGGCCCCCCGCCCGGCCAGCCCCCCTATCAGTCGCAGTACCAGCCCGGCCCGTACGGCAACCCGCAGCAGTTCGGCCCCCGGGTGGACCCGAAGCTGGTGCGGCCGAAGGCGATGTGGATCGCGGTCGCGTGGGGAGTGGCGCTGCTGTGCCTGGTGGCGGGCATCGCGCTGTTCGCCGGCGGCGTGGTCGGCACGGCGGGGGCCGTGACGCTGCAGAAGACGTTCGCGGCGGGCGAGAGCGCCACCGTGACGATCGACCCGGCCGACCAGCCGGTGCTCTACCTGGCCAGCAGCAGCCAGGTCCACTACACCTGCCGCATCAGCGGCGGCCCCGGACCGGCCAGGCTGGCCAGGACGAACACGTCCGGCAGCCTCACCCTCGGCGCGACCCGGTGGCAGCTCATCCTGGTGATCAACGCCCCCGCCAAGGGCGACTACCAGGTCACCTGCGCCACCCAGGAACAGGCGAACGCCCGCTTCGGCGTCGGCCGCGACCCCGCCTCCGCCGCCGGCGGCCTGCTGGGCGGCGTGGCGGCGCTGATCCTCATCCCCGGCGCCGGGATCCTGGCCGCGATCATCGTGACCGTCGTGATCGTCGTGCGGCGCAACAGCCACCGCAAGCGCCTTGCGGCAGGCGGGTGATTTGCTACGGTCCCCGTGTGTACGAGGGTGATGTTCTCGCGGGGAATTGGCGGCGGCCGGGCAAGGGCAAGATCCCCCAGGTGCCGGCCGAGCCGGACATGGTCGTGGAGGACGCCGAGAGCGGCTTCTGCGGCGCCGTGGTGGGCTGCGACAAGGAGGCCGTCACGCTGGAGGACCGGTTCGGCAGACGGCGGCTGTTCCCGCTGGCGCCGGCCGCGTTCCTGCTGGAGGGCAAGGTCGTGACGCTCGTACGGCCCGTCGCCGCCGAGGCCGCTCCGCGCAGGAGCGCGTCCGGCTCGATCGCCGTGGAGGGGCTGCGCGCCCGCGTGGCCAGGGAGAGCCGCATCTACGTCGAGGGCGTGCACGACGCCGCCCTGGTGGAGAAGATCTGGGGCCACGACCTGCGCGTCGAGGGCGTCGTCGTCGAGTACCTCTCCGGCGTCGACGACCTGCCCGCGATCGTGGACGAGTTCGCGCCGGAGCCGGGACGCAGGCTGGGCGTGCTGGTCGACCATCTCGTCCCGGGCTCCAAGGAGAGCCGGATCGCCGCCCAGGTGACCTCGCCGCACGTGCTCGTGGTGGGCCATCCGTTCGTCGACATCTGGCAGGCGGTCAAGCCCTCCACGCTGCGGATCCCGGCCTGGCCGGACGTCCCGCGCGGCGTACCGTGGAAGGAGGGCGTGATCGCCGCCCTCGGGTGGCGGATGGAGCCGCCGGACGCATGGCGGCGGATCCTCGGCGCCGTGTCGGCGTACACAGACCTGGAGCCCGAGCTGCTCGGCCGGGTGGAGGAACTGATCGACTTCGTTACGGAGGCATCATGAGCCAGGACCCCTCGCAGCCGCCGGCGGATGACGACGCCACGCGGCGCATCTCGCAGTCGGACATCAACCCGGAGGGCAGGGCGCAGCAGCCCGGTTATGGCGGTCAGCCCGGGTCTCAGCCCGGCTACGGCGCTCAGCCTGGCTCCGCGCCCGACTACGGGTACGGCGCCCAGCCCGGATCGGCGCCCGGATACGGCGGTCAGCCCGGCTACGGTCAGCAACCCGGGTCGATGCCCGGTCACGGCGGCCAGTCCGGCCCGCAGCAGCCCGGTTACGGCTACGGCCAGCCGCCCACCTCGCCGCCCGGCTACGAGCAGCCCGGCTACGGCTACGCGGCTCCGCAGCAGCGCCCGCCCCACGTCCCCGGCGCCTACGGCCCGCGTCCGGGCACCGACGACACCACGATGGCCATGCTGGCGCACCTGCTCGGCCTGCTCGTCTCCTGGATCGGTCCATTGATCATCTACCTGATGAAGAAGGACGAGTCCCCCTATGTCCGCGACCAGTCGGCCGAGGCGCTGAACTTCCAGATCACGATGTTCATCGGCTACCTCGTCGCGGGCCTGCTGTCCATCGTGCTGATCGGCCTGATCCTGTTCCCGATCATCTGGATCGTGTCGCTGATCTTCCACATCCAGGCCGCCCTGGCCGCGAACCGCGGGGAGAACTACCGCTACCCGATCGCCATCCGCATGGTGAGCTGACCACCGGGCCGGGACCTCAGCCGACCAGCGGGCCGGGGCCTCAGCCGACCAGCAGGTCGCGTACCAGCGCGTCCGCCAGCAGGCGTCCGCGCAGCGTGAGGACCATCCGCCCCGCCTTGAACGGCTCCGGCTCCAGCAGCCCGTCGCCCAGGGCCGCGGCGACCACCGTACGCGCGCCCGGGGCGACGTCGGCCAGCGGATAGCCGGACGCGAGCCGCAGCTCCAGCATCAGCCGCTCGGCCTCCCG
>NZ_JAHKRL010000553.1 GCF_019396405.1 Nonomuraea rhizosphaerae
GAGCCCCGCCACCCCTTGAGCACGCGTGGCGTGAGGGGGGCCGGCCTCGGGTGCCCAACGTCAGGTGGTGGGGGTGGTGGGTGGGGAGGGACGGCGGTGCAGGAGACCGAACTTGGTCCACATGCTCTCTGCCGCCTCGATCGAGGCGGCCGTACGAGCCGGATCCACCGCCGCGAGCTGCGTCACCAGCGCCTGCGCGACCGCCATCCCGGCCGTCAGCGACGGGAAGAACGCGACCCCTTCGGCGGGCACCATGACGACCCGCTCGGCGGCCTCGGCCAGGGCGGGGCTGGCGGCGTCCGTCAGGGCGAACACGCGCACGCCGCGGGCGCGGGCCTCGTTGGCGGCCAGGACCGTGCTCTCGTACAGGCGCCAGAAGCTGATCGCGATCAGCACGTCGCCGGGCCCGATGGCGGACATGGTGTTGGCCAGCTCGGCGTCCCCGGTGGTCACGGCGGCGACGGGGTAGCCGGCCAGGCGGGCGTTGTGGGCCAGCGCCATGCCGACCGCCGCGTAGCTGCCGTCGGCGACGATCACCGTACGGCGGGCGGCGGCGACCGCCTCGGCGATGGCCCGCATCGCGCCCTCGTCCAGCCGCCGGTGCAGCAGCGCGAGGCTGTCGAGGTCGCGGCGGAGCGAACGGGAGCTGGGCGAGCCGTCGCCGCTGTGCTCGGCCGCCACCTGGGGCGCGCTCAACGAGGACAAATAGCGGGCGCGCAGCTCCTGCTGGAGGGCGGGCCAGCCGGCGAAGCCGAGCGCCTGCGCGGTGCGGGTCACGGTGGCCACGTTCACGCCGGCGAACTGGGCCAGCTCGGCGGCCGTGCCGAAGGAGGCCCGGCGCGGGTGGGAGAGCAGGATCTGCAGCACGGCGGCCGACTTCGGGCGCAGCCCGCGCTCGGGCGTCCGGGCGCGCAGCCAGTCCTCGAAGCTGTCCGCGGCGTGCTCGGTCACATGATCACCTCCGTCGCAGGCACACATGCTACGCGCTCGACACGCAGATGACTTGCAACAAATATTGCATATAGGAGGATTTGCAGCATACATTGCCTGCAATCGTTTTTGCAGGGCCGCGACCCTGGGAAGGTGTGTGCCATGACCTTGCTGGCCCGACTGGACAGGCTCCCGCTGAGCCGTCCGCACTACCTCCTGCTCCTGATCGGCGGCTTCGGCTACACCTTCGACGGCATGGACGGCGCCGTGGTCGCCTTCCTGCTGCCCAGCGCGCGGGAGGCGTGGGGGCTCACCGACGGCCAGCTCGGGCTGATCGGGTCGGCGACGCCGTTCGGGTTCCTGTTCGGTGCGTGCATCGCGGGGCTGCTCGGCGACCGGATCGGGCGCAAGAAGGTGATGATGTACGCGCTCGCCTTCTACGCCTTCTTCTCGGTGATCGCGGCCTTCGCCCCCAACTACGAGGCGTTCCTGGGCTCCCGTGTGCTTGCGGGGGCGGGCGCGGGAGCCGAGAGCGCGATCATCGCGCCGTTCCTGTCCGAGTTCGTCCCGGCCAAGCGCCGGGGATGGTTCATCGGGGCGCTGGCCGGCTTCTTCTCGTTCGGGTTCGTCATGGCGGCGCTGATCGGCCGCTTCATCGTGCCGACGATGGACAACGGCTGGCGCGTCGCGCAGCTCCTCACGGCGGTGCCGGTGCTGATGCTGCTGTGGTGGCGGCGCTCGCTGCCGGAGTCGCCGCGCTTCCTGCTCCAGCAGGGCCGCGAGGCCGAGGCCGAGGCGGTGGTCGCCGACATGGAGCGCCGCGTCGAGCAGGCCACCGGGCCGCTGCCGCCCGTGCCCGAGACCAGCGCCGCGCCGCCCTCGACGGCCACCCCCGCGGTCAACCTGGTCAGCGCGCTGAAGTTCCTGTGGAGCCCGGTCATGGCCAAACGGACGGCCGTCATCTGGCTGATCTGGTTCGTGATCACGTTCTCGTACTACGGGTTCTTCTCCTGGATCCCGACGCTGCTGGTGGGGCGCGGGATCACGGTCACCAAGAGCTTCGAGTTCTCGATCATCATCTACCTGGCGCAGATCCCCGGCTACTTCTCGGCCGCGTGGCTGTCGGAGCGGCTGGACCGCAAGAACACGATCGCCCTCTACCTGGCGGGCTCGGCGGTCAGCGCGTTCTGGCTGTCACAGATGGACACGCCGGTCTCCATCACGGTCGCGGGCGCGGTGCTGTCGTTCTTCCTCAACGGCACGTACGCGGGCGTCTACTCCTACACGCCCGAGGTGTTCCCGACCTGGATCAGGGCGACCGGCACGGGGCTGTCCAGCGCGTTCGGGCGGGTCGGCAGCATCCTGGCGCCCACGATCATCGGCCTGTCGGCGGCCAGCCTCGGCTTCGCCGGGGTGTTCGGCCTGACCACGGCCGTGCTGGTGGCCGGGGTGATCTGCGTGATCGTCTTCGGCCTGTCCACGGCCGGGCGCTCGCTGGAGGACCTGACCGAGCCCGTGGAGGTGACCAAGTGAGAGAGTTCGAGGAGCTTGAGGAGAAGATCCGGGAGACGATCGGGGTGCGGCTGTTCACCGTGCTCGCGTGGATCCCGGAACGGCGGGCGCTGCGCCGGGTGCACAGCAGCCACCCCGAGCAGTACCCGGTCGGCGGCGAGAAGACCGTCGAGGTCGCCCAGGGGTGGCTGAGCACGTGCATCGAGGGACGCGAGCCGTACCTCGGCCCCGACCGCGCCGCCGTGCGGGAGATCTTCGCCGACCACGAGCTGATCGAGAGCCTGGGCTGCGGCGCCGTCATCAACGTCCCCGTCGTGGACCGGAATCGAGACAGGGCCGTGGACAGGGACCGTGACGGGCTCGTGGACCGGGCTGGGGCCGCCGACCGAGACCGAGACCGAGACGGGGCCGTGGATAAGGCCGTGGACGGTGGCGAGGTGCTGGGTGGTGAGGTGCTCGGGGTGCTCAACATCCTTGACGCCGAGGGCGCCTATGACGAGGAGTCGGTGGAGCTCGCCCGTTCGCTCGCGCCGCTGGCCGTGCCCGCCCTGAGAGAAGCCGTACCGGCGCTGAGAGGAAGAGACAACCCGTGACCTTGCTGCTGCGCAACGCCCTGATCCTCGACGTCGCCACCGGCGAGTACGCCGAAGGCGACCTGCGCTGCGAGGATGGCCGCATCGCCGAGACCGGCGCCGGCCTGACCGCGCCCGACCGGGCGCGCGTGGTCGACGTCGCAGGTGGCGTGGTCGTGCCGGGCCTGATCGACGCGCACGTGCACGTCACCGCCCTCACCGCCGACCTCGCCGGGATCGGCGCCATGTCCCCGGCGTACGTCGCCGCGCACAGCGCCCGCATCATGGGCGGGATGCTGGATCGTGGCTTCACCACGGTCCGCGACCTGTCCGGTGCCGACTACGGGCTCAGCGACGCGCAGGCGGAGGGCCTGATCCGCGGCCCGCGCCTGCTGTTCTGCGGCAAGGCGCTGAGCCAGACCGGCGGCCACGGTGACCAGCGCTCGCGCGGCCAGCGCGACAGCGACGACCATCCGTGCTGCGCCGGTCTGGGCCGGGTCGCCGACGGCGTGGACGCGGTGCGCGCGGCGGCCCGCGACGAGCTGCGCAAGGGCGCCCACCACATCAAGGTCATGGCCTCCGGCGGCGTCGCCTCGCCCACCGACCGCATCGACTCCACCCAGTACTCCATGGACGAGCTGCGCGCGGCCGTCGAGGAGGCCGGGGCCGCCAACCGCTACGTCGCCGCGCACGCCTACACCGCCCGCGCCGTCAACCGGGCACTGGAGGCGGGTGTGCGGTCGGTCGAGCACGGCAACCTGATCGACGACCGCAGCGTGGAGCTGTTCCTGGAGCGTGACGCCCACCTGGTGCCGACGCTGGTCACCTACTGGGCGCTCAAGGAGGAGGGCAGGACGTTCGGCCTGTCGGAGTCGAGCTGGCGCAAGGTGGACGAGGTCCTGGAGGCCGGGCTGCGCGCGCTGGAGCAGGCCGCCCGCGCCGGCGTCCGGCTCGTGTACGGCACTGACCTGCTGGGCGGCATGCATCGGCACCAGAACCAAGAGTTCCGGCTGCGCGGCGAGGTGCAGCGGCCGATCGACGTGCTGCGCGCCGCCACCGTGAACGCCGCCGAGCTGGCCGGCATGTCCGGCGAGATCGGCACGCTCGACGTGGGCGCCAGGGCGGACCTGCTCGTGCTCGACGGCGATCCCCTCCAGGACCTGGGGGTCCTCGCCGAGCCCAAGCACATCCGCCACGTCGTCCAGGACGGGCGCGTGGTAAGTGACGGACGCGCGGCCAGCGACGGCCCGTAGTAGGTGACGGGTGCGTGGTCAGCGGCCCCATGGTCGTCGGCAGCCCCGTGGTCAATGCCGGGTCCGTGGTCGGCGGCGGGTGCGTGGTCAGTAGCGGCCCCATGGTCGGCGGCGGGTGCGTGGTCGGGTGCCGGGTCTGTGGTGAGCGGCGGGCGGGTGGTCAGTGACGGGGCCTGTGGTCAGGGTCGGCGGATACGAGGTCAGCCCTTGAGGCCGCTGGCGAAGCCCTTGATCACGTACCGCTGCAGCAGCAGGAACAGCACCACGATCGGCAGTGCCCCCAGCACCAGCCCGGCGAAGACCAGGCCGTGGTCGGAGACGTACTGCCCGACGAAGGCGAACACGCTCACCGGCACCGTCTCGTACCCGGAGCCGCCCAGGTAGAGCAGTGGGGTGAAGAAGTCGTTCCAGATGAAGACGGCGTTGAGGATCAGCACCGTGCCGGTGATCGGCCGCAGCAGCGGGAAGACCACCTTGGTGAACGCCGTCAGGTGCGAGGCGCCGTCGATCTGGGCGGCGCTGGCGTACTCGCGGGGCAGCGCGCGGATGAACCCGGTGTAGAGGAACACCGTGAACGGGAGCTGGATCCCCGTGTAGAACAGGATCATCCCGGCGTGCGTCCCGATCAGCCCCAGGTCGGTCACGAGCTGGTAGAGCGGGATCATCCCGAGCTGGAAGGGCAGCACGATTCCCAGCAGGAACAGCACGTACAGCCCGTACCCGAGGTGGCTCTTGGCCCTGGCCAGGTAGTAGGCGGCGAACGAGCCCAGCGCGATCAGCGCGACCAGGCTGACCGCGGTGATCACCGTGCTGTTCATCAGCGACGGGCCCAGCGCCGCCGCCGACCACGCCTTGGCGAAGTTGTCGCCCGTCGGCGGGGCGGGCAGCGCCAGCGGGGTCCGGGCGATCTGCGACGGGTCCTTCAGCGACAGCGTGACCAGCGCGTACACCGGGAACAGGAACGCCACCGCCACCACGATCATGACGATCTCCAGCAGGAACGTCCGTCTCACTGGGCCACCTCCCGGCCACGGGTGTAGTGGATCTGCACGAGCGACACCGCCGCCACGAAGATCGCCAGCACCAGCGCGACCGCCGTGCTGTAGCCGAACTTGCCGAACACGAACGCCTGCTTGTACAGCACCGTCGACAGCGTCTCGGTGGCGTAGCCGGGGCCGCCGTTCGTCGCCGCGAAGACCTGGTCGAACAGCTTGAGGCCGCCGATCGTGGACAGCATCAGGTTCACCGTCACCGCCGGGGCCAGCAGCGGCCACGTGACGTACCGGAAGCGCTGCCACGCGCCCGCCCCGTCGATCATGGCCGCCTCGTGCAGCTCCTTCGGCACGCCCTCCAGGCCGGCCAGGAAGATGACCATCGAGTAGCCCGCGTACTGCCACACCACCGTGCCCGCGATCGACCACAGCGCCAGCGACGGGTCGCCGAGCCAGTCCACGCGCAGCCCGAGCAGGCCGTTCAGCCCGGCGGACGGGTCGGGGTTGTAGATGTACTTCCACAGGAACGCCACCATGACCGGGCTGACCACGACCGGCGCGAAGAAGACCACCCGCAGCAGCGCGCGGCTGCGCAGCTTGGCGTGCACGCCGAGGGCGAGCAGCAGGCCCACCCCGTTCTGCACGACGACGACGGCGACCGTCAGCAGCAGCGTGTTGCCGATCGAGCCCATGGCCTGGTCGTCGTGGAGCATCGCGCGGAAGTTCTCCAGGCCGATGAACGACCGGTCCGCGCCGATGCCGCTCCAGTCGGTGAAGGCGTACAGCGTGCCCGCCACGCTCGGGTAGAGCACGACGGCCGCGTACACCACCAGGGCCGGGGCGGCGAACAGCCACGACGGCGACAGCGTGGCGATCCGCCGCCGGCCCGGCCTGCGTCGCGCGGTCGTGCCCGCGCGCGTGGCGGTCATCGTCATTTGGCGTACGCCTCGTCCATCTTCTTCAGCGCCTCGTCCACCTTGATCTTGCCGGCCAGCAGGTCCTGGATCACCGCGAAGTGGACCGGCTGCACCTCGGCGTTCGGCCACCGCTGGTCCATGAACGGCACCGCCTTGTCCTTGGTGAACGGCAGGAACGACTGCACGGCCGGGTCGATCGTGGAGCTCGCGTCCTGCGTGAGCGGGATGGCGGCGATGGCCTTGGCCCAGCGGTTGATGTTCTCCTGCTTGCCCAGGAAGTCGATGAACGCCTTGGCCTCGGCCAGGTTCTTGCCCTTGGCGCCCGCGCCGAGCCCGACCACGACCCCGGCCGGGATCCACACCTGGGCCGCGTCGTCCGCGCCGGGCAGCGGGAACATCGACAGGTCATCCGGGCTGGAGGCGGCCTTGCGGAAGTCGGGCAGCACCGCCGACACCTGGACCGCCATGGCCGCCTTGCCGGTGGCCACCATGGAGATCTGCTGCTCGAACGTGGTGCCGTTCGGCTTGTCGTTGAAGAAGCCGCGCTTCTGCAGCTCCAGGTACATGTCCATGGCCTCGCGCCAGCCCGACTGGGCGAAGCTGGCCTGGCCGGCCGCCTGCTTGTCGTCGAACGCAGGGTCCTTGGCGTAGACGGTCGAGGGGACCAGCGCGTACGTGATGAGCTGGGTGACCCACGGCGTCTGCGCGCCCAGCGCGATCGGCGTCGTGCCGGCCTTCTTCAGCTTGTCGCACAGCGCCAGGAACTCGGTCCACGTGGTCGGCGGCCCGTCGATCCCCGCCTCCTGGAAGACCTTCTTGTTGTAGATCGCGCCGATGACCGAGGAGCCGGCCGAGTAGATGTAGGTCTTGCCGTCCTTCTGGAAGGCGGGCTTGAAGCCGGTCGGGATCGTCCGCGTCCAGGCCTGGTCGGACAGGTCGGCCAGCAGCCCGGCCCCGGCGATCTGGGTCATCGACATCGCGCTGCCGCTGCCCGGGTAGACCACGTGCAGGTCGGGCGCGTTGCCCGCGCCGAGCTGGGTGCGCACCGACGTCTGGACCTGGTCGGTCGGCGCGAACGACGTGGCCAGCGTGACGCCGGGCCTGGCCTGCTTGTAGGCCGCCACCAGCTCGTCCATGGGGGCCTTCTGGTCGGCCACCCCGACGAACCGCAGCTGGGTCCCCTGACTGACGCTGCCGGTGGTCTCGGGCTTGGTGGAACAGGCGGCGGCCGCGGCGGCCACCGCCAGACCACCCATCATGCGGAAGAACTGGACGCGGCTCAGCCTGGCGTCACGCAGCTCGCTCATTGCTCTGTCTCCTGGGTGATCGGAGGCTCCCCGAGGCCATGCGAACGTTTTAATGCGTTATATCTAACGCTAGAACGTGTGAAATTGTGAAGGTGCGAGGAGACTACGAGCCGTTCCGCCGGAGTGTCAAGGGTGCGGCCCGCGCTACGATTCGCAGGCATCGACGCTGGGAGAGCAGGTGAGAGCGGCGGGGGAGAAGACGCAGGGGAAGATGAGGGAGGGAGTGCGGGAGATAACACGGCACCATCCGGATCGGCAGGTGACCAGACGTCAGGCGATGGCCGAACATCTCATGCGGCACGGCTCGGCCTCGGTGGCCGAGCTGGCCGAGGTCTTCCAGGTGAGTGTGATGACCGTCCACCGCGACCTGGACGAGCTGGAGTCGCAGGGCATGGTGCGCAAATACCGTGGCGGGGCGAGCGCGCAGGCGTCGAGCGTGTTCGAGAGCAACATCGCCTACCGGCTGACCGCCCAGACCGCGGAGAAGGAGGCGATCGCCCGCCACGTGACCGGCCTGCTCGAACCCGGCGGCTCGGTCATGATCGACGACTCGACGACCGCGCTGGCCGTCGCCCGCCGCCTCGCCGGGGTGACGCCGCTGACCGTGGTGACGAACTTCCTGGCGGCCATCCGGCTGCTCGCCCCCGTTCCCGGCATCCGGCTCATCGTCCTGGGCGGCGAGTACCACCCGACGCACGACTCGTTCCTCGGCGTCGGCTGCGTGGACGCGGTCGAGGCCATGAACACCGACACCGTCATCGTGTCCACCTCGTCCATCTCCGACCGGCACGCCTTCCACCAGGAGCAGGAGATCGTGCTGGTCAAGCGGGCCATGCTGGCGGCGGCCACCCGGCGGATCCTGGCCGTCGACCACACCAAGCTCGACCGGGTGGCGCTGCACCGGGTGGCGCCGCTGGAGGAGTTCGACGTCATCGTGGTGGACGCGGGCGCGCCGCCGGAGGCCGTGCGGCGGCTGCGCGACCGGCACCACAACGTCGAGGTGGCCCGCCTCACGTGACCTGCCTCACGTGACCTGCCTCACGTGACCTGCCTCACGTGACCTGCCTCACGTGAGGCGCCGAAAGTGACCCGCCGGAAGTGACCCGCCTCAAGCGACCTGATTCACCTGACCCGCCGCAAGGGACCTACCCCAGCCGGCCCGCCGCCCGGGCGACGGCCTCCGGTGTGGCCGGGATGCGGTCGATCGCGCCGCCGACGGCGGCCCTGATCGCGGCCGCGACGGCCGCCGGGGCCGACAGCAGCGGCGGCTCGCCCACCCCCGTCAGCCCGTACGGGGAGTCCGGCCGGGGGTACTCCAGGATGTCCAGCACGGTCGGCGGCATGTCCATCGTGGTCGGGATCAGGTAGTCGGTGAACGACGGGTTGAGTATCCGGCCCTCACGCACCACCACCTCCTCCATCACCGCCAGCCCGAGCCCCTGCGCGATGCCGCCGTGCATCTGCCCCTCGACGGCGGCCGGGTTCATCGCCCTGCCGACGTCCTGGGCGCAGGCGATCTCCACCACGCGCACGGAGCCGAGCTCGGGATCGACGTCCACGACCGCCCGGTGCGCGGCGAACGCGTACGCCACGTGCGCGTCGCCCTGGCCGGTCTCCGGGTCGAGCGGCTCGGTCCGCCGGTGCCGGAAGACGGCCGTCTCGTCGATGTCCTCGTCGCCGAGCAGTTCGGCGGTGGACAGGATCCGGCCCGCCGCCCGCTCCTCCAGCCGCTCCCGCACCGCCACGCAGGCCGCCCGCACCGCGCCGCCCGACATCCACGTCTGCCGCGAGGCCGAGGAGGTCCCGGCGTCGCCGACGCCCGTGTCGGCGGGCAGGACGGTGACGTGCTCGACGCCGAGCTCGGTCCTGACGATCTGCGCCTGCACGGTGACCAGGCCCTGGCCGACCTCGGCCGCCGCCGTGTGCACCTCGGCGTACACCTCGCCGCCCTGCGCGTACAGCCGGACCCGGGCCGTGCCGTAGTCGTCGTACCCGGCGGACTTGCAGATGTTCTTGACCGACAGCCCGTACCCGACGCCGCGCCGCAGCCCGTCGGCGCGCGTGGAGTTCGACGTGCCGCCGGGCAGCAGCTCGCCGGAGGCGGGCAGCGGCTTGGCGGCGACGCGCCGCAGCAGCTCGGCCACCGGCGCGGGCCCCTCGACCCGCTGCCCGGTCGCCATCACCGAGCCGGTGTCCACGGTGTTGCGCAGCCGCAGCTCGACCGGGTCCAGGCCGAGCGCCGCCGCCAGCTTGTCCATCTGCGACTCGTGGCCGAAGCACACCTGCACCGCGCCGAAGCCGCGCATCGCCCCGGCGGGCGGGTTGTTGGTGTAGACCGAACGGCAGTCGATCTCGACGGCGGGCACCTCGTACGGGCCGATGGCGAAGCAGCCCGCGTTGCCGGTGACGGCCGCCGAGGTGGAGGCGTAGGCGCCGCCGTCGAGCAGGATGTCGGCCTTGACGTAGAGCAGCCGGCCGTCGCGGGTCGCGCCGTGCTCGTAGCGCATCCTGGCCGGATGCCGGTGCACGTGGCCGGAGAACGACTCCTCGCGGCCGTAGCTCATCTTCACCGGCCGGCCCAGCCGCAGCGCCAGCATGCAGGCGTGGGCCTGCACGCTGAGGTCCTCGCGACCGCCGAACGCCCCGCCGACCCCGGACAGCGTCAGCCGCACTTCTTCCTTGGGCAGGCCGAGGCAGCCGGCCAGCTGGTCCTGGTCGATGTGCAGCCACTGCGTCGAGCAGAACAGATCCACCCCGCTCTCCTCGCCCGGCACCGCCAGGCACGACTCGGGGCCCAGGAACGCCTGGTCCTGCATGCCGACCTCGTACTCGCCGCGCACCACCACGTCCGCCTCGGGCACGGCGCCGCGGCGGATGCGCAGGTGCTTGACCAGGTTCCCGCCCTCGTGCACGCCGGGGGAGTCCAGGGCCCGTTCGGGGTCGGTCAGCGCGGGCAGCTTCTCGTAGACGGCCTGGACCAGCTCCGCGGCGCGGCGGGCCAGCTCCGGCGTGTCGGCGGCTACGACGGCGACCGGCTCGCCGGCGTAACGGACCAGGTCCTCGGCCAGGACGGGCTGGTCGCGGCGTTCGAGCCCGTACCGGTTGAGGCCCGGCACGTCGGCGGCGGTCAGCACCGCGTGGACGCCCGGTAGCGCCAGCGCCTCGCCGGCGTCGATCGACAGCAGGCGGGCGTGCGGGTGCGGGCTGCGCACGGTCGCGCCCCACACCATCCGGTCGTGCCAGAGGTCGGAGGAGTAGACGAAGTCGCCGCGCACCTTCGCCGCGGCGTCGGGACGCTGCGCGGAGGCGCCGACGCCGTCGCGGGTGCCCGGGCGGGTCATGGTCATCGGGCTCGCCCCGCGGCCAGGCGTACGGCGTCGAAGATCTTCTCGTAGCCGGTGCAGCGGCACAGGTTCCCCGCCAGCGCCTCGCGCATCTCCGCCTCGCCCGGATCGGGGCAGCGGGCCAGCAGGTCGTGCACGGCGACCACCAGGCCGGGCGTGCAGAAGCCGCACTGCACCGCGCCCGCGTCCACGAACGCCCGCTGCACCGGATGCAGCCCGTCGCCCTGCCCATCATCGCCCTGCCCGTCGCCGGCCAGGCCCTCGACGGTCACCACCGAGGCGCCGTCGGCCTGACCGGC
>NZ_JAHKRL010000554.1 GCF_019396405.1 Nonomuraea rhizosphaerae
CGACCTGGACGCCAGCAAGGCCGCCATCGCCGTGCTCAAGAGGGGCGGCAACGCCATCGACGCCGCCGTGGCCGCCGGAGCCGTGCTCGGCGTGACCGAGCCCTACTCGGCCGGCCTGGCCGGCGGCGGCTTCATGGTCTACTACGACGCCCAGCGCCGCAAGGTGATCACCCTCGACGGCCGCGAGACCGCGCCCCAGGCCATGACCTCGACGACGCTGGAGGGCATCCCGTTCGACGAGGGCGTCACCAGCGGCCTGTCGGCGGGCATCCCCGGCACGCTCGCGCAGTGGGACACCGCCCTGCGCCGCTACGGCACCCTGTCGCTGAGACAGGCGCTCCAGCCCGCGATCGAGGTCGCCGAGAAGGGCTTCGTCGTCGACCAGACCTTCTTCGACCAGACCGCCGCGAACGCCGCCCGTTTCAAGGACATCACCTCCACCGCCAAGCTCTACCTCCCGAACGGCGCCCCGCCGCCCGTCGGCTCCGTCTTCAGGAACCCCGAGCTGGCCGCCACCTACCGCGAGGTGGGCAGGCGCGGCATCGGCTGGCTGTACGGCGGGCAGCTCGGCAAGGAGGTCGTCGCCACGGTCAAGCAGCCGCCCGTCACCCCCGGCGCCACCCGCAACGTGCGCCCCGGCCTGATGGAGCTGTCGGATCTGCGCTCGTACCGGGTCATCCAGCGCGAGCCCACCCGCAACGACTACAACGGCATGCAGGTGTACGGCATGGCGCCCCCGTCCTCCGGCGGCTCGACCGTGGGGGAGGCGCTCAACATCCTGGAGGCGCTGCCCAGCGTCGGCCTCCACGAGTACCTGGAGGCCTCCCGCCTGGCCTTCGCCGACCGCAACAAGTACGTCGGCGACATCCCGAACGTGCCGCTGAAGGAGCTGCTGTCCGACGGCTTCGCCAAGGAGCGCGCCTGCCTCGTCGGTGAGCGCGCCATGGCCCACCCGGCCCTGCCCGGCAACCCGGACGGCCGGTACGAACCGTGCGCCACCCCGTCAGGCACCGCCACCGCGACCACGGACGAAGGCCCCGAGACCACCCACATGACCATCACCGACCGGTGGGGCAACGTGATCGCCTACAACCTGACGATCGAGTCCACCGGCGGCAACGGCATCGTGGTGCCCGGCCGTGGCGTGCTGCTCAACAACGAGCTGACGGACTTCACCTTCGGTCCCGCCCCCGGCGACCCGAACCTGCCCGGCCCCGGCAAGCGCCCGCGCTCCTCGATGGCGCCCACGCTGGTCTTCGACCACGGCGCGCCGCTGCTGGCGGTCGGCTCGCCCGGCGGCTCGACGATCATCACGACCGTGCTGCAGATCCTGGTCAACCGGTTCGAGTTCGGGATGAACCTGCCGGACGCGCTCGCCGCGCCCAGGGCGACGCAGCGCAACACCGCGCAGACGCTGGCCGAGCAGGCGTTCCTGGACAGGTACCGGGCCGAGCTGGAGGCGCGCGGGCACAGCCTCGCGGTCAACCCGGAGATCGGCGCGGCCAGCGCGCTGGAGTTCCTCGGCAGGGGCAAGGTGCAGGCGGTCGCCGAGCCGGTCCGGCGGGGCGGCGGCAGCGCGCTCGTGGTCAGCTCCCGCTAGTAGATCAGCTCGTACGCGCCGGGCTTCATCTTCCTGGTACGCGCCCAGTACTCGAAGGTGAAGCCCGGCCAGAGCGTCCGGTTCACTCCGTGCTCGTCCAGGTACCAGGACCTGCAGCCGCCGGCGTTCCATACGAGCGGGTTCAGCCGCTCCTGCAGCCGCCGGTTGAACTCCCGCTGCCGCTCGGGCCTGACGTCGAGCGCCCTGGCCTTGGTCCTGGACAGCAGCCGCAGGCAGTCCATGACGTACCGGACCTGCGACTCGATCATGAACACGACCGAGTTGTGGCCGAGCCCGGTGTTGGGGCCGAGCAGGAAGAACAGGTTCGGGAACCCGGCCGTCGAGATGCCGAAATATGTCTCGATGCCGTCCTGCCAGGCGTCCTGGATCTTCAGGCCGTTCCGGCCGGCGATGTGCTGGCGCTGGAGCGCGTCCGTCACCTTGAAGCCGGTGCCGTAGACGATCACGTCCACCTCGTGCTCGGCGCCGGTGGCGTTGATGATCGAGTGCTCCCTGATCTCGGTGATCGCGTCGGTGACGAGCGAGACGTTCGGCCTGCTCAGTGCCGGATAGTAGTCGCTGGACAGCAGGATGCGCTTGCAGCCGATGGTGTAGTCGGGGGTCAGCCTGCGGCGCAGCTCCGGATCGGGCACCTGGGTCTCCAGGTGCTTGAGCGCCAGCGTCTCCGGCACCTTCATGAGCCTCGGGTCGATGGTGAAGCCCACCGCCCTGGTCTCCAGCGCCCAGTAGAGGGCGTTGCGGAGGGTCCTGGCCGCGCCGGGCAGCCGCAGGGCGCGCCGCGCGCGGGGGGAGAAGGCGAAGTCCGGCTTGGGGTGGATCCACGGGGGTGTCCGCTGGAACACGGTGAGCTGCCTGGCCTGCTCGGCGATCCGCGGGACGAACTGGATGGCCGAGGCGCCGGTGCCGATGACGGCGACCCGCTTGCCGGTCAGGTCGACGGAATGGTCCCACTCGGCGGAGTGGAAGGCCGTACCCCGGAACACCCCACGTCCCGAAATTTCGGGAAAAGACGGGATGTGGAGGGCGCCGATGCCCGACACGACCGCGTTCGTCCGCAACACCGTGCCGTCTTCCGTGGTCACGTCCCACTGCCGCGCCGCGTCGTCGTACTCCAGCGCGACGACGTGCCTGCCGTACCGGATGTGCGGGGTGACGCCGTACTTGTCGGCGCACCTGCGCATGTACTCCCAGATCTCCTCCTGCGGGGAGAACATCCGCGACCAGCCCGAGTTCAGCTCGAACGAGTAGGAGTACATGTGCGACGGCACGTCGCAGGCGCAGCCGGGGTAGGTGTTGTCGCGCCAGGTGCCGCCCAGCTCGGCGGCCTTCTCCAGGATGACGAAGTCGTGGTACCCGGCGGCCTTGAGCTTGATCGCCATGCCGACCCCGGCGAACCCGGAGCCGATGATCACGATCCCCGCCGTCTTATTGGACACGCCGTCCAATGTAATGAATCGGTATAGGTTAGTCCAGAGTCGCACACCGACCGGTTGGTATGCCATACCTCACATCTGGCGCCAGGCACACGAAAAGCGCCGAGAGCGGGTTGCCTTCGGCGCTCTGGAGGGCGGGGCTTAGCGGAGGACTAGGAAGGCGGTGACGCCGATGATCACGACGACGGCCGCCACGATGAGGATCGGCAGCAGCGGCGACTTCTTGGTCGGCGCCTGCTCGGCCTCGCTCCGCTGCGCGAACGCGCGGAACTGCTGAGTGCTGCCCGCTGGGTCAATATGCTGGTCAGACATGCCCAGCAGCTTAGCGTGATCGCCTGGTGTGTTTGTGGCTTTCTGCGTGATGTGTGTAGATGGGCTGATTAGGGGACCGGCCGGGTGGCCGGATAGCTTGGACGCATGCTCAGGACCCTGTTCTCGCCCCGCATCGTGGGGCTGCACCTGCTGACGATCGGGGTCCTCGTCGCGTTCATCCTGCTCGGGCGCTGGCAGCTCGGCGTGTTCGAGGAGTCGGGCAGGCCGCACGCCGCCGTCGACCCCGCCCCCGTCCCGGTCGCCACGCTGTCCCAGGTGGGGGCGCAGCTCACGGGCGAGGCCGTGAGCCGCAGGGTCTCCGCGCAGGGCGTCTACGACTCCTCCCGCCAGCTCCTGGTCGCCGACCGGCAGCCCGACGTGGACGCGCCCGGCGGCCGCGCCTCGCGCGGGGAGGGCTACTGGGTGCTCACGCCGCTCAAGCTCGACGACGGCACGCTGATGCCGGTCGTACGCGGCTGGACGGCCGAGCCGGCCGAGCCGGTGGCCGCGCCGGAGGGCAGGGTCGAGGTGGCCGGGCGGCTGCGCCCGCAGGAGAGCTCCGACAGCGTGCAGCGACGCACGGAGAGCCTGCCCGAGGGGCAGGTGCTGACGGTGTCCACGGGCGAGCTGATCAACCTGTGGAGCGGGCAGAAGGTGCGCAACGGCTACGTCGTGGCCCAGCCGCCCTCCGGCGCGCTGACGCAGGTCAAGGTATCGGCGCCGGTCGTCGGCGGCGAGCTGACCTGGCGCAACCTGGCCTATGCCGCCAACTGGTGGATCTTCGCCGGATTCGCCGTGTTCATGTGGTACCACTTCGTCCGCGACGCCGTACGGAGCGACCGCGCGGCGAAAACCCCTGAGATGGTTCTGGAAGGTTAACGGTGGAATCGGCTCTGAAGCCCTTCCGGGCGCTCGCCTACGTCGTGGGCGTCATGCTGCTCGTGCTGTGCGTGGCCATGGTGCTCAGGTACGGCTTCCAGATCGAGGGCATGTCGAAGATCGTGGCCCCTATCCACGGCTTCCTCTACATGGTCTACCTGATCACGGTGATGAACCTGGGCATGAAGGCGCGCTGGAGCTGGCCGTACATGCTGGGGATCATGCTCGGCGGCACGGTGCCGTTCCTGTCGTTCTACGTCGAGCGGCGGGTGACCAGCAGGGTGCAGACGGCGTTGGCGGGGGCCTGAGGGTCGGCGGAGGCCTTCGCCCCTCGCCGCCGTGAGCCCCCGCCGGGCACTCAGCTGCCGATGCCGCGCCTGCGAGCGCGCTTGAGCCGCTCGCGCTGCGACGGGTCCAGCATCATGTAACCGACGACTGGGGCCGCTACCACGCCGAGGACGACCAGCAGAGTGATCCAGCCGGTCCCGAAGATGATCAGCGAGAGCAGGACGGCGGCACCCGCTCCGATGGCGTACTTCTGTACTGGCGACATCCCCAACCCTCCGAACGCGGAGCGCTCGCCCCGCCTCTCCCACATTGTGCGTCGCCGGTACAACGCGTGAACCTCTCCTGTGGTTCCAATCGCGATGTATCTCAAAAAAGATCGCGCTAGAAGAGGTCGGCCACGGCCTGGAGGTCCTTGCGCAGGGCGTCCGGGCCGGGGCGGTGCGCAGGGAAGCCCGACAGCAACCGGAACAGGATCGGCGCCAGCGCGCCCGCCCTCGCCAGCGGCGCGCCCGGCGCCGGCGGATGCCCCTCCACCGCCGCGAACAGCGTGGCGCCCAGCGACCACAGGTCCGCCGCCGGGCCCGGGACCCGCTCGGGCGCCGTGTAGGCCGGGATCGTGGCCGGCATCACCGGCACGTGCGACACCGGCGCGGGCAGCGGCGCCGTGGCCAGCACGGCGTGGCCGTCCTCGCCGAGCAGGACGTTCCCTGGCTGGACCCCGCCGTGGTGGGTGCCCTGCGCGTGCAGGACGGCGAGCTGGTCGAGCACGGACAGGCCGATCTCGGCCACCCGCTGCGGCGGCAGCGGCCCGCCCACGGCGATGACGTGCCCGAGCGTCTGCTGCACGGCGAGCCGGTCGAGCATGTCCTCCACCACCTCGATCGGCGGCGGCCCCGCCGGGTCCAGCATGGCCCTGACCAGCCACCTGAACGCGTCGGTGCTCTCGGCCGGCGCCCGGCCAGGAGGGCGGCCCTCCACGGCGAAGTGCAGCGTCGCGGCCATCGACCACATGTCCGCCTGCGGCCGCATGCCCAGGCCCGGCAGCCCGAACCCGGTGAGCACCGCCCGGCCCGTCGAGGTCAGCAGCACGTTGCCCGGGTTGACCCGCCCGTGCACGATGCCCGCCTCGTGCGCGGCCCGCAGCGCCGACAGCAGGCACACGCCCACCCTGGCCGCCTGCTGCACCGGCAGCGGGTGCCGCGTCTCCACGGTCTTCTCCAGCGAGGTGCCGGAGACGAACTCCATCACCAGCCACGGCTCCTCGTGCTCCACCACCACGTCGAGCACCGGCACCACGGAGGCATGACGCAACCCCGCCGCGCGGCGCGCGTCCTGCAACGCGGACTCGCGTAGCTCGGCGGGCACCCGCAGCTCCCGGACCGCGACATCACGATGCTCTGCCTCGTCGAACGCCAGCCGCACGGAACCCGCTCCCAACGGATTCAGCAGCCGGTATCGACCGGCGAGTTTCCTGGTCTCTCCCATCCCGAGGTGCACGATAGCGCCCGGTCTCCGGCCAAGGCCATGGGCTAGAGGTGGGTTCCCGCGAGCCACTTTTCGTGGGCCTCCCGCACCCTGTCGAACAGGGCCTCTTTCTCCCCCTCCGTCACGTCGTCCAGCCGCAGCCCGAACACGTCCGACAGCGCCGCGTAATAGTCGCGGGCGGTGTGCAGAGTGATGGAGTGGGCGCCGTTGCCGATCCGGGACAGCACCAGCCCGCGCACCACGTCCACGCCCGAGGCGTCCCGCCGCGCGACCGTGGCCACCCGGACGAACCCCGAGTCCGGAGAGGTCGACAGATACCTGTGCATCTCGGTGAACGCCGACATCTCCGCTGCCTCAACGCCGAAGTCCATGCCCTGGAACGAACCGCTCGGGTCGTGCTCGAACCGCCACCCTCCGGGCGCCACCTGCGAGGGGCGCAGCGCGTACGAGAAGGGGCCCTGCTGGTAGACGCCCTCGACCAGGGGCAGCGGCTCGTGCAGCGCGTCGCCCAGCCCCAGGTCGGCCAGCCACTCGCCGCCCGGATTGCCGGCGGACGGCAGCCCGCGGACGGTGAGCACCAGGTGGTTGGCCGTGATGCCGGGCCGGCTGCCGCGGTTCTGGACGCCGCCGACGTGCCTGGTGACGTCGTAACCCAGCTCCCTGAGCAGCAGCGAGAACGCGCCGTTCAGGTGGTAGCAGTAGCCGCCGCGGCCGCCGATGATCCGCGCGGCCGACTCGGCGGGGTCGGCCG
>NZ_JAHKRL010000555.1 GCF_019396405.1 Nonomuraea rhizosphaerae
CCTGGGACGAGGTGCGCCAGGCCAAGGAGCCCACGGCGGCGGCCCTGGCCGACGCCCGCCGGTGGGTACGCGCCCTGCGCCCGCTCGCGCTCGACGGCCACCTCGGCAGCGCCGCGCTCAAGCGGCTCGCCGACTCCTTCTCCGGCACCGGCGTCACCGTCACCTTCGACGTGACGGGCACCGAACGCCTGCTGGAGCCCGACACCGAGCTGGTCCTCTACCGGGTGCTGCAGGAGGGGCTCACCAACGCGCTGCGCCATGCCGAGGCCGAGTCCGTACGCGGCTCGCTGGCGTTCGAGAAGGGGCGGGTCGTCCTCGTGGTCGCCGACGACGGCAAGGGACGGGACCAGGAGCAGGGGCAGGGGTTCGGGCTGAGCGCGCTGGCCGACCGGGTCAAGCGCCTCGACGGCACGCTGACCAGCGGTAACTCGGCGCGGGGCTTCGAGCTGCGGGCGGTGCTACCGGTATGAGCAGTCCCCAAGAGTCTGCCGGTATGAGCAGCTCCGAAGAGTCTGCCGGTGTGAGCGGTCCCGGCGAAACGGTTCGGGTGCTGCTCGTGGACGACCAGGCGCTGATGCGTCAGGGGCTGCGCAAGCTGCTGGAGATCGAGGAGGGCATCGAGGTCGTCGGCGAGGCGGCCGACGGGGTGGCCGCGCTGGCGGCGATCCGCGAGACCCGGCCGGACGTGGCGCTCGTCGACGCCCGGATGCCACGGATGAACGGCGTGGAGCTGATCACCCGCCTGTCGGCCGAGCATCCCACGGTGGCCGCGATTGTGCTCAGCACCTTCGACGAGGACGAGTACATCTTCGGCGCCCTGCGCGGCGGCGGCGTCGGCTACCTGCTCAAGGACTGCTCGCCCGACGAGCTGGTGGCGGCCGTCCTCCGGGCGGCCCGCGGGGAGACCGTGCTGGGCAGCCCCATCGCCGCCCGGCTGGTGGCCCACCTGCGTCAGGCGCCCGCGTACGAGGAGTTCCGCGGCTTCCGCGGGGATGAGCAGTTGTCGGCCAGGGAGGTGGAGGTGGCGCGGATGGTGGCCGCCGGCGCCAGCAACCGTGAGATCGCGGCGCACCTGTTCATCACCGAGGGCACGGTGAAGAACCACGTCTCCAGCGTCCTGCGCAAGCTCGGCCTGCGCGACCGCACCCAGCTCGCGCTGCATGTGAGAGATACGTAGCGGGTCAGCCCCGGATGAGGCAGAAGGGATGGCCCGCCGGGTCCGCGAACACCCTCCAGCCGCCCCTGTCGACGTGCAGCAGCCTGGCGCCCAGGTCGAGGACCTGATCCTGTGCCGGCTCCAGGTCCGGGACGTCGATGTCCAGATGGAACTGCTGCGGGTGCGCGCCGTCCGGCCACCGCGGCGCCCGGTAGTCCTTCACCCGCTGGAACGCCAGCACGAGGCCGGAGCCCGCGTGCAGGGTCGCGAAGTCGTCGTTGACGGCCCACCTGCGATCCGGTTTGTTGACGGTGCCGCCGAGGAGCGCGTGGTAGAACCGGGCGAGCTCCAGCACATCCGGGCAGTCCAGAACCACGCACTGCAGCTTGCCGATCACAGACGACCCTCCAGGTGGGAAGCAGGACGTACGACATCGGCCCCGGGCGCCGAAGGGACGTGGGACCGCGCCGCCATCATCCCAGCCTGCCCTGACCGCTCGGCACCCAGGGCGATCGCAACAGTCCCAAGGGACGATTGACGGCTCTCAGCTGCGCTCATAACGTCACGGGGGACCTATGAGAGGACGGCTGCGACCCGGTGAAGAAGAGCAGATCCTTCAGCAAGAAGGACAAGGACCAGAACGAGAGGCAAGGCAAGGACAAGAAGGACAAGCAGGAAGAGGGCGCCTCCTCGGATGAGTTGTCCTCCAAGGAGAGCGACCCCAAGAAGAAGTCCCCCGACCGGAACGAAAAGCGCACGCTTGAGAAGCAGACGACGTTGACCGAGGTGAAATCCCCCACCGAGGAGGACGACAGCGACAACGACACGCCCATCAACAAGCGACTGAAGGTCATCGGCCCGTTCGTCGGTCCTCAGCCGAACAACGTCGGCGCGCCGGTGCAGGCGGCTCCCTTGTCACACCTGCAGCGGAGGACGGGCGTCCTGTCCAAGGACGGCGCGCCGGTCGACCTGAGCCAGGGCGGCAGCGAGGACTCCATCGTGCAGGCGCTCCGGTACATCCTGACGGAGCCGATGTTCGCCGGCCTGCTCGACCGGGTCGCGGCCCAGGCCGCAAAGCCGAACAAGGTCCAGGCGATCATCAACAAGGCGCAGCAGCAGGCCAATCTCCCGGCCACGCGTCGCGACGAGCTTCAGGCGATGAGCGACGGCCTGACCGCCGGGGCGGGGGTCGTGGTGGTCGACCGGAGGAACGACGCCAGTCTGCGGGCCGACCACGATCCGGACGAGAACGTGATCAGGGTCGGCCAGATCGGCAACACCGAGCCTGGCTGGCAGCAGGACACCGGGGACTATTGGCCGTGCCTGGCCCGGGTGCTGTTCGAGCTGTGCAACGCCGCCCGCGCCGACACCCACCGCAAGATCATGAGCGAGGCGCGCGAGGGAGATCTGGGCTGCATCTCCTTCGTCCTGGCGCTGGAGCAGAGCGAGGAGAGCACGGGCACCGAGTTCGACCAGCTCTGGGGGGCGATCATGAACGGCGGGCCGCACCAGGTCAACAAGGGCGGCCAGACCGTCACGAGCCAGGTCCCGGACCTGCGCTTCGTCAACAATCCCCAGCTGGATCCCGAGGTCGCCGCGTTCATGAGATGGAACGCGCAGCTCCAGGGAGGGCACGTCACCGACTACGTGAGCATGTGGTTCGGCAACTTCGCGCAGGCCTTCAAGGCGAAGAACAAGGACGAGTGGAGCTCTCTGCTGAGACTCATCGCTCCTCCGGAGAAGAAGCAGGACAGCGATTCGGACAGCAGCTCGGACTCCGACTCGGACGACGAGCCGGACGTGAAGGACATCACCCAGGACGTCGAATTCCTGGTCGGGGTCAAGGTGGACCCGATCCGCATCGACGAGGTGGTGAAGACCATGCGCACCTGGTACAAGCAGCGAGCAGCACAGACATGACACGCTGCGCCGATACGCCACCTACCGATACGCCACCTACCGATACGCCGCCATCCGATACGTCACCGACCGGCGCGATGCCCGTCGCTAACCGTTCAGGACCCGCCCGACCATCCGCGCGTACATCCGCCCAGGACTCGGCGACCCGGTCAGGAAGCCGGGCAGCATCGGCAGCCCCACCGCGAACGGCTCCAACTGCCCGTACAGCGTGTACGCGTCCGCCGGCCGGTCGTCGGGCTGCTTCTCCAGCAGCCCGGCCAGCAGCGACGCCAGTTCGTCCGGCAGCCCGGGGATGGTGGGCGGCCGCTCCTTCACCTGCTTCTCGAACACCACGTAGTCGGTCGGCCCGGTGAAGAGCTGCCGCCCGGTCAGCATCTCGTGCATGACGCACCCGAGCGAGTACAGGTCGCTGCGCGCCTCGGCGACGCCGTGCTGGATCTGCTCGGGCGCCATGTACGCGGGAGTGCCGAGGATCTGCCCGATCCTGGTGAACGTGGTGACGTCGGCGTCGCGCAGCAGGGCGAGGCCGAAGTCGAGCACCTTGACGCTGCCGTCGGGGCAGAGCATCAGGTTGGTCGGCTTGAGGTCGCGGTGGCAGATGGACAGGTCGTGGGCGGCCGACAGGACCGCGCAGGCCTGGGCGGCGATGGCGGCGGCCCAGGAGACGGGCAGCGGGCCGTGCTCGCTGACCACGTCGGCCACGGTGACGCCCTCGATGAACTGCATCACCTGGAACAGCCGCTGCTCATGGGTGCCGAAGTCGTACAGGACGGGCGCGCCGGGGTGTTCGAGCCGGGCCAGGATGCGGGCCTCGCGGATGAAGCGCCGCTCCAGCTCCTGGTCGGGGCCGGTGGTCAGGCGCAGCAGCTTGACCGCGACCCGGCGGTCGAGGTGGCGGTCGTGGCCACCGTAGACGGCGCCCATGCCGCCCTGACCGAGCGGAAGGTCGTCGAGCACATAGCGGTCACCGATGACCATTCGCCCCTCCCCACCGCCCTATTCGGGAAAAAACTACACCGTCAGGACTGCGGGTGCAGGTGGCCGTCCGTAAGCCCGTCGAGGCCGAGCCGGATGAGCGTCTGACCGAGGGCGGAGGTCTCGCGCAGCGCGTCCTCCAGCACGGCGAGTTGCCTGAAGGCCTCCCCGTAGGCGTTCTGGTCCTTGAGCGACAGGCGCGGCAGGCGCGTCCGCCGCACGTCGAACCTGCTGGAGCCAGTCGTCGCCCGCCCTCCGGCGGCCCGCAGGAAGCCGGCCAGGAAGTCAGGGTCGAGCCGCCGCGCGTCCACCCGGTAGAGGGTCAGGTGCGGCCCGAGCACGCAGCCGCCCTCGGCCATCACCCGGACGCTGGAGTAGGACGCCACCACGTCGCCCGGCTGGACCGGGATGAGCCCCTGCTGCGCCGGGGCGCGGCCGGAGGCGGGGGCGCCGGTGGTCACGTCGTCGGCGGTGAGCACGGGGACGTCGCCGCCGCCCGCCGCCATCTTGGGCGGCGCCTGCAGCGCGGCGACCAGGCCCTCCTTGATCAGGTCGCCGACCGTGGTCATGGGCTGGTCGAGCGGCTCGTCGAGCACCTTGAGGTCGGGCGGGGTGGCCGCCGCGGCCAGGAACCGGTCGCGCGCCTCGGTGAACGCCCTGCCGAGGTCGTCGCGCCGCTGGTGGCGGGCCGGGGTCATGTCGACCTCGTCGGCCAGCAGGTCGATGATGCGTACGGTCTGGTCGGAGCGGTCCTCCAGGTAGGCGCGCCAGGCGGGCTCGACCACGGAGTGATCGGCGGCGGCGTCGAGGATCAGCACGTCGGACGGCGGCCGCTCGCCGGCGGCGGGACGGCGCAGCAGCCACAGGTCGCAGCCGGCGAGCGCGACCACGGCGCGCAGGGCTCCGGCGCGCAGCAGGTTGGCCCTGATCCGCCGGCCCGCCTTGCGGCTGGCGGCGGCCGGCGGCATCAGCACGGCCACCAGGGCGCCCGGGTTGGCGTGGGGGAGGGAGTG
>NZ_JAHKRL010000058.1 GCF_019396405.1 Nonomuraea rhizosphaerae
CTCACGGACGTGCACCCCCTCACGGACGTGCACCCCCTCACGGACGTGCACCCCCTCACGGACGTGCACCCCCTCACGGACGTGCACCCCCTCACGGACGTGCACCCCCTCACGGACGTGCACCCCCGGGAGCGGAGCAGTTGTGCGGGGGCATTATCGTCATAGTGACGAAATTACCCTCGCCGAGCTGAGGAGACCCCCATGAGCACACCGGCGATCCCTTTGAGACTGACCGCCCCCGCCCCCGGCTGGATCGCCCGGGCGGACGTGGTCGTCATTGGCTCCGGCGTCGCCGGCCTGACCGTGGCCCTGCGTTACGCCGAGCTGGACCCCCAGGCCAAGGTCATGGTCGTCACCAAGGACGTGCTCTCGTCCGGCTCCACCCGCTGGGCCCAGGGCGGCATAGCGGCCGTGCTGGACCCGGGCGACACCCCGCAGGAGCACCTGAACGACACCCTGATCGCCGGAGTGGGCCTGTGCGACACGAAGGCCGTGCGCGCTCTGGTGACCGAGGGCCCGGGGGCGCTGCGCCGCCTGATGGAGCGGGGCGCCCGGTTCGACCGGACCCCGGACGGTGAGTTGCAGCTCACCCGGGAGGGCGGCCACCGCCGCGACAGGATCGTGCACGCCGGCGGCGACGCCACCGGCGCCGAGGTGCAGCGCGCCCTGACGGCGGCGATCGGCGCGGGCGCGGTCGAGGTGATCGAGCATGCCCTCGTGCTCGACCTGCTGACCGACGCGGCCGGCCGGGCGAGGGGCGTGACGCTGCACGTCATGGGCGAGGGCGCGCGCGACGGCGTGGGCGCGGTGCACGCCAGAGCCGTGGTGCTGGCCACGGGCGGGATGGGCCAGGTGTACGCCGCCACGACCAACCCGGTGGTCTCCACCGGCGACGGCGTCGCGCTCGCGCTCAGGGCCGGGGCGGTGGTGCGGGACATCGAGTTCGTCCAGTTCCATCCCACGGTGCTGTGGCTGGGCGAGGGCTCGACCGGGCAGCAGCCGCTGATCTCCGAGGCGGTCAGGGGCGAGGGCGCGGTGCTGGTCGACCACGAGGGCCGGGCCTTCATGCAGGGCGTGCACGAGCTGGCCGACCTGGCCCCGCGCGACGTCGTCGCCAAGGCGATCACGCGCACGATGCGCGAGAGCGGCGCGAGCCACGTCTTCCTCGACGGCCGCCACTTCGGCGAGGAGCGATGGAAGACACGCTTCCCCACGATCTACGCCGTCTGCCGCGAACACGGCATCGACCCGGCCACCGAGCCCATCCCCGTCGCCCCGGCCGCCCACTACGCCAGCGGCGGCGTCAGGACGGACCTGCGCGGCCGTACCTCGATCACCGGCCTGTACGCGTGCGGCGAGGTGGCCTGCACCGGCGTCCACGGCGCGAACAGGCTGGCCTCGAACTCGCTGCTGGAGGGCCTGGTCTTCGCCGAGCGCATCGCCGACGACATCCACCGGACCCGCCCCGAACCCGCTGAGTCCGGCGAGCCCAGTGCATCCGCCGAGCCCGCCGAGCCCGGCCCCGTTCCGGGCCGCGACAGGACGGGTCTGGCCGACCCGAGGATCCGCGCCAGGATCCAGGGTCACATGAGCGGCGGCGCGGGCGTGCTGCGCGGCCGCGAGTCCCTGGCGAACACCGCCAGGGCGCTCCAGGACGCCCGCTGGACCCCCGTGCGAGTGGCCCCCTGCACCGAGTCCTGGGAGGCGACGAACCTGCTCACCGTCGCCACCGTGCTGGTCGGCGCGGCACGGGCCAGGCTGGAGACGCGTGGCTCGCACTGGCGCGAGGACTTCCCCGAGCGCGACGACAACGAATGGCTGGGCCACCTCGACGTGACCCTCACCGAGGAAGGACCGCAGATGACGTACACGCCGCACGAGGACGTCATGCCGCCGCGTCTGGCTCAGGAGCTGACCGCCGCCGGGCTGGACCCGTCGGAGGTGGACGCGCTGATCGACCGGGCGCTGGCCGAGGACCTCCAGGAGGCGGGCGACGTGACGAGCCTGGCCACCATCCCGGCCGAGCAGCGTTCGGTGGCGGACGTGGTGGCCCGCAAGGACGGCATCGTCGCCGGGCTCGCCGTCGCCGAGGCCGTGTTCGTACGGCTCGGCGCCTCCCGTACCGAACGCAGGGCCAAGGACGGCGAGCGCGTCAAGGCGGGCGACGTGCTGATGACCGTGGCCGGGCTCACGAGGGGCGTGCTGACGGCGGAGCGCACCGCGCTCAACCTGCTCACCCACCTGTCGGGTGTGGCCACGCTGACCGGGAGATGGGTCGAGGCGGTCAGCGGCACCAAGGCCAGGGTGCGCGACAGCCGCAAGACGCTGCCGGGCCTGCGCTCGCTGGAGAAGTACGCGGTGCGCTGCGGCGGCGGCGTCAACCATCGCATGTCGCTGTCCGACGCGGCGTTGATCAAGGACAACCACGTGGTGGCGGCCGGTGGCGTGGCCGAGGCGTTCCGCGCGGTGAGAGAGCGGTATCCGGACCTGCCGATCGAGGTCGAGGTGGACCGGCTGGACCAGCTCGGGCCGGTGCTGGCCGAGGGCGCGGAGGAGATCCTGCTGGACAACTTCACGGTGGAGGAAACCGCACAAGCTGTCCATATTGTGAGAAATCAGGCCAAGCTTGAGGCTAGTGGGGGGTTGACCTTGGAATCGGCCCGTGATGTGGCCGAAACTGGCGTTGACTACCTTGCGGTGGGAGCGCTGACGCACTCGGCCCAAGCCCTGGACATCGCACTGGATCTACGGGGGTAATTGAATGCTGCTCACGATCGACGTCGGCAACACGCACACGGTGCTGGGACTGTTCGAGGGCGAGGACGTCATCGAGCACTGGAGGCTGGCCACGGACGCCCGCCGCACCGCCGACGAGATCGCGGTCGTGCTGCAGGGGTTGCTGGCCCAGTCGCCGTTGCTCAAGGGTGCCGACATCGGCGGCATCTCCATCTGCTCGACCGTGCCGAGCGTGCTCAACGAGATGCGCGAGATGTGCCGCCGCTACTACGGCGACGTGACCGCCGTGATCGTGGAGCCGGGGATCCGCACCGGCGTCCCCGTGCGCATGGACAACCCCAAGGAGGTCGGCAGCGACCGCATCGTCAACGCGCTGGCGGCCATCGACCAGTACGGCGGCCCCTGCGTCATCGTCGACTTCGGCACCGCGACCTCGTTCGACGCGGTCTCGGCCAAGGGCGAGTACATCGGCGCCGTCACCGCGCCCGGCATCGAGATCTCCGTGGACGCGCTCGCGGCGGCCGGCGCCCAATTGCACAAGGTGGAGCTGATCAGGCCGCGCTCGGTCATCGCCAAGAACACCGTCGAGGCGCTCCAGGCCGGCATCATCTACGGGTTCGCCGGCCAGGTGGACGGGATCGTCGAGCGCATGGCCGCCGAGCTGGCCGACGACCCGGACGAGGTGACCGTGGTGGCCACCGGCGGGCACGCGGCGCTGGTGGTGGGCGAGTCACGCTCGATCGACGTGCACGAGCCGTGGCTGACCCTGATCGGCCTGCGGCTGATCTACAACCGCAACACGGCATAAGACGGACGACATGAACAAGCGGCCCCCCGCTCGGGTGAGGGGGCCGCTTGCGTTCTGAGGACTGCTGCCGTTACTCGGCGTCGGCGGTGTAGATCTCCTCCCAGTGACCACACCTGCGCACGAAGCCGCCGTGCTCGTGAATCTGGCAGACCTTCACGCGCAGGCTGCTGACGTCGTGGGTGCGGAACCGGATCGGCGCGTAGTCGGGGTAGCCGCAGTACTTCTGGGTCCAGACGGTGGACCAGTCGTCGTCGAAGTCGGCGGCCTGGAACTTCACGTACGCGCACTTGCCGCGCTCCTCGGCGGTGCGGTGGTCCAGGTCCCAGAGCCGGCCGCGGACGCTGACCGTGTTGGACTCCTCGTCGTGGTCCCAGCGGACCTCGACCCGGCCCTCGGCCTTGGCCTTGTAGTTCTGCGAGTACACCGGGCCCCACGAGTCCCAGTCGGCCGTGCTCGCGTTGGCCGCGGTGGGAACGGCGATGGCAAGGGCGCTGGTCGCGGCGACGGCGGCGAGGCCGGTGGCGATCTGCTTGATCATGGTCTCTCCTTGAGCTCCCCTTGGGCCGGCTCTTTGCCGGTCCCCCCCTGAGCTCGCTGGGTCATTGGTACGTGAGGCCTCTTGCAGGCCTCCTGCAGAGGGGTGACGAGCCCTTGCAGTTCGCCATATCCCCTACGCTTCATGGTGTGAGCGACGAACTTCCCGAGCAGATGCGCATCCGGAGGGAGAAGCTCGACCGCCTTCGCAGCGAGGGCGTCGACCCTTACCCGGTGACCTTTCCCCGTACGGCGACCAATGCCGAGGTCAGGGAGAAATACCAGGACCTTGAGCCGGACACCGCCACGGGCGACAGGGTGGGCGTCGCGGGCCGCGTCATGCTCAACCGGGTGGGCGGCAAGCTCTGCTTCGCCACGCTCCGCGACGGCGGCGGCGACCTCCAGGTCATGATCTCGCTCGACAGGGTCGGCGAGGAGTCGCTGGCCGCGTGGAAGCGCGACGTCGACCTCGGCGACCACGTGGGCGTGGAGGGCGAGGTGATCACCTCGCGCCGCGGCGAGCTGTCGATCCTCGCCGAGAGCTGGCAGATCACCTCCAAGTGCCTGCGCCCGCTGCCGGAGAAGCACGTCGGCCTCACCGACCCCGAGGCCCGGGTGCGTCAGCGTTACGTCGACCTCATCGTCAACGACGAGGCCAGGAAGATGGCCCGGCTGCGCAGCGCCACTGTGCGCGCGGCCCGCGATTTCTGGCACGAGGAGGGCTACCTCGAGGTCGAGACGCCGATGCTGCAGCCGATCCACGGCGGCGCGACGGCCAGGCCGTTCAAGACCCACATCAACGCGTACAACATGGAGCTCTACCTTCGCATCGCGATCGAGCTCTACCTCAAGCGGCTGGTGGTCGGCGGCATCGAGAAGGTCTTCGAGATCAACCGCAACTTCCGCAACGAGGGCGCCGACTCCACGCACAACCCCGAGTTCACGATGCTGGAGGCGTACGGCACCTACCTCGACTACAACGGCATGGCCGACCTGACCCAGCGGATGTACCAGAAGGCCGTCGTGGCCGCGCTGGGCACCTCCGTGGTCGTCCACGAGGGCGCCGAGATCGATCTCGGGCTCGCGGAGTGGCCGCGGGTCACGCTGTACGGGACGGTGTCCGAGGCGCTGGGCGAGGAGGTCACCACCGAGACCCCGCTCGACCAGCTACGGAAATATGCCGACAAGCGGGACATCCACTGGGACCCGAAGTGGGGCCAGGGCAAGCTCGTCCAGGAGATCTTCGAGGCCCTCGTCGAGCACACGCTGATCCAGCCCACGTTCGTCATGGACTACCCGCTGGAGACCTCGCCGCTGACCCGCCAGCACCGCGACAACCCGCTGCTGACCGAGAAGTGGGACCTCATCGGGTTCGGCACCGAGCTGGGCACCGCCTACTCCGAGCTGATCGACCCGATCGAGCAGCGCAGGCGGCTGGTCGAGCAGTCGCTGCTGGCCGCCGGTGGCGACCTGGAGGCCATGCAGCTCGACGAGGACTTCCTGCAGTCGCTGGAGTACGCGATGCCGCCCACGGGCGGCGTGGGGATCGGCATCGACCGGATGATCATGGCCTTCACCGGCCGCAACATCCGGGAGACGATCCTGTTCCCGCTGGTCAAGCCCACCCACTGACCGCACGGCGCCGCGCGGCCGACAAACTGGGCGCCCAGCCGCGGAGGCTAGGCGCCCAGCCGGACGGGCAGGGCGGCCAGCCCGCGCAGCACCACGTTGTCCTTGTACGGCGGCGCCGGGTCGGTCACCTCCAGCTTGGGCGCGGCCTCGGCCAGCGCCCGCAGCGCGATCTCGCCCTCCAGCCTGGCCAGCGTCGCCCCCAGGCAGAAGTGGATGCCCAGCCCGAAGGCCAGGTGCCGGCCCGCCTCCTGCGTCTCGGCGAACCGCTCGGGAGCGAACCGGTCCGGGTCGGCGAACACCTCGGGGTCCCGGTTCGCGCCGCCGACCAGCGCGAGCACGGACGTGCCCTTGGGCATCGGCACGCCGCCGAGCTCGGTGTCGCGCAGCGCGACCCGCGAGGTGAGCTGGACCGGCGGGTCGTACCTGAGCACCTCCTCGACGACCTCCCTGGGCCGCTCGGCGGCCTGGGCGAGGCCGCCGTGGCGGGAAAGGTTCAGCACGCCGTTGGCGATGAGGTTGACAGTGGTCTCGTGTCCGGCCACGAGTAGCAGAATGCAGGTGGCCAGAAGCTCCTGCTCGGTCAGCTCCTCGACCTGGACGAGCGCGCTGAGCAGGTCCTCTCCCGGGTTGCTCCGCCGCTCCGCGAGCAGCTCGCGGAAGTAGGCGCGGAACTCCAGCCTGGCCTCCCGGATCACCGCCTCAAGCTCGGGGGGCAGGATCGGGTCGAGGCTGCGCACCAGCGTCTCGCTCCAGCGCTTGAACCGCCCGTAGTCGGCCGCCGGCACGCCCATCATCTCCGTGATGACCAGCATGGGGAGCGGGTAGGCGTACGCGGCGACGAGGTCGGCCCGTTCGGGCAGCGCGCGGATCAGCTCGTCGGCGATGGCCTCGACGCGCGGCCGCAGCCGCTCCACCATTCGAGGGGTGAACGCCCGGCTGACCAGTGCGCGCAGCCGGGTGTGGTCGGGAGGGTCCATGCGCAGGAATGAATCCACAGGCTCCTGGGAATCGTCCTTGCCGGACGGGTCAGATCCGTGTCCGAAAGCGGGGTCGCGCAGCATCGCCGAACAGTGCGCGTGCGTGGTGGCCACGAACAGTCCGCCTGGGGTGCGAAAGAGCGCCCCGCGCTCCCTCATTTCTCGATATTTCGTATATGGAGTACGAAGGAAATCCGGGTCGAACGGATCGAAGCCCAGCATGTCCGCGGCGCTGGGACGAGGGGGGGCGGAGCCGTTGTAAGGATGGCTGTGATCGCTCATCGCGCCCCTAAGTGTGGCGACATATGGCGAGTACTTCACATACAGCGGATCATGTCAATGGTGATCGTCAAATGTGGGGATTGACGTGCTTGACGACCTTTCCAGAATGCGTTTACCTTCTGCGAGACGAGCAGCTTGCTCGGACAAGGACGTCTCGAGTTCGGCTGTTGGGGGGAGGGCTCCCGATGGATGTGCTCACTGAGGGCGTTGAGCTTAGCCATGCGGATCTGGCGTTGCTGGCGGAGCTTGCCAAGGGAGTCACGGTCGATCGGGTTGGCAGACGGCTGGATATCAGCGGGCGGACGGTCCGCCGGAGATTACGGGGCATCTGTGATCGCATCGGCGTGGCGACCGCGATAGAGGCCGTCGCCTGGGCCGCCCGCCGCCAGTTGATCTGACCGACCGCTCGACCGCCCTGACCGCTCGTACGGGTGCTCAGTCCGCTCGTACAGGTGCTCGGTCCGCTCGTACAGGTGCTCGGTCCGCTCGTACAGGTGCTCAGTCCGCGATGCGGACGCCGCCGGCGTACGGACGGCGGGCGAGGGGCGCGATGCGCACGACGTCACCCGTCTGCGGCGCGTGGATCATCATGCCGCCACCGATGTAGATGCCGACATGGTGCAGGTCGCCGTAGAAGAAGACCAGGTCGCCGGGGCGCAGCTCCTCCTTGGAGATGTGCCGGCCGGCCGTCCACTGGTCGCCGGTGTAGTGCGGCAGCGAGATGCCGACCCGCTGGTAGGCGGCCATGACCAGGCCCGAGCAGTCGTAGGCGCGCGGGCCCTCGGCGCCCCAGACGTACGGCTTGAGCTGCTGCGTCAGCGCCCACCTGGCGGCCTCGGCCGCCTTGCCGCCGCCGATGATCGGCAGGTTGACGCGCACGGCGCGCGAGCCGGGGCGGCCCGCCTCGCCGATCGCGCGCTTGAAGAGGCTGCTCTCGACCTTGGTCACCAGCTTGGTGATCTTCCCGCGCTTGTCGTCGAGGTCATCGACGAGCTTCTGCACCTCGTCGATGCGGGTCTTGGCGCTCGTCCTGGCCCGCTCGGCGGCTTCCCTGGCCTTGGTGACCTGGTTGACCGCCTCGCCCTGCTGCTGCTCGATCGCGTCGGTGGTGGCGGCCCTGTCGAGGAAGCTCTCGGGGTCGCCGGAGCCGAGCATGGCGAGGGAGTTGCCCATGCCGCCGTTCATGTAGGCGCTCTGGGCGAGCAGCGAGGCCTTGGCGTGCTTGGCGGCCAGGTCGGACTCGCTGCTGGCCAGCGTCTTCTGGGCCGCGTCGGACGCCTTCTTGGCGGTCTTGAGCTTCTCGCGCTGGCCGTTGTACTGCTCGCTGAGCGTCTCGATCTGCGTGTGCAGCTCCTCGGCCTTCTTGGACAGCTCCTGAAGGGAGGGCTTGGGGTCGGCGGCGGCGCCCAGGGGAACGGTGAAGATCAGGGCGGCGACCGTCGCCCCGATGACACCCAGGCGGGTGGAGGCCTTCCGGCGTTCCGGAGGGCGGGCGTCGCTGCCCGCGGGCTTCCCCTCGCGATTGTGGGCGTACTTCACCAACCAGCTCCTCTCATCGGCGCCTACCGGGTTAGCTGACGGGTTCGGGCCGGAGCAGCCCTACCGGACGGTCGTCCGGATTCACCCCGGGGAAGGTGGCGAGAACAGGTCGCCACCGGTGGGTCCCCGGCTCCCCTCGCGGGGATTGGGCGCGTCTCCGCGCTTGGCTCGCGCGGGTGACATCGTCGCTGGACATTAGTGCACTCCGGGTTGTTGCTCAACCAGAACTGCCAAGTCTGTAGAGGTTTCGCAACTGAAGGGTCACAGGGTGATCTCGTGCTTGACGGGACACAACAGACTTTATGTCCTCTTTGCCCAAGGTTCGTCAAGACATGGAAGTCTGGACGCCATCCATACTCAGGGGCCGCTCGAATCGTCCGCAGATGTCAGGAGGTAGGCGAGAGGCCAGAGTTAGGGGAGAGCCGTAATCGGATCTGTACGCTGGAGACCCATGGAGCAGGTCGCCGAAGTCACAGTCCCGGACACGGAGGTCGTCGTCCGGCGTGCCCGCACGCCCGACGTCAGAACGATCAGGCGCCTCGTCGACACGTACGCGGGCGCCGGGCCCCGGCTGCTGGAAAAGGCCACCGTCACCCTGTACGAGGACGTACAGGAGTTCTGGATCGCCGAACGCGACGGCGAGGTGGTCGGCTGTGGTGCTTTGCACGTGTTGTGGGAGGATCTGGCCGAGATTCGCACCGTGGCCGTCAATCCGGAGCACCGCGGACTGGGAATCGGGCACAGGATCGTCTCATCCTTGATCATTACGGCACGCGAACTCGGCCTGCGCCGGGTTTTCTGCCTGACTTTTGAGGTTGATTTCTTCGCCAGGCACGGTTTCCGGCCCATCCAGGGCACCCCGGTGGCGCCGGAGGTCTACGCCGAGCTCCTGGCCTCGTACGACGAGGGAGTCGCCGAGTTCCTCGATCTGGAACACGTCAAGCCGAACACCCTGGGGAACACCCGCATGCTGCTCCACTTGACATCGGGTGACGCGGACCTTGACTAATGGGAAAGGTGATTGTTGATACCTATGTCGATACGTTGGGCAGCACAGGCATGTGTCCTGACACGCGCCACATGCGCACTCGAAGCGAGGTGACACGGTGAGCACCGGACAGCCGCCGTATCCACAGGACGAATCCGGCGAGAATTCTACGCCTGGCGGGACTCCCGAATACGGACACCAGAACACGGGCCGCCCCCATGGCGAGCCCGACCCTGATGTGACGGTCGTTGGCTACCGGGCGGAAGACGCCTACGGCCAGCAGCAGGGTTACGGGCAGCAACCCGCCTACGGCCAGCAGCAGCAGTCCCAGCCTGGTTACGGTCAGCAGCCCGGCTACGGCCAGCAGCAGTACGGACAGCAGCAACAGGGGTACGGTCAGCAGCCCGGTTACGGGCAACAGCAGCAGTACGGCCAGCAGCAGGCCTCGAGCCAGCAGCCTGGCTACGGGCAGCAGCCCGGGTACGGCCAGCAGCCCGGTTACGGGCAGCAGCAGTCCTCCGGCCAGCAGCCCGACTACGGGCAGGGCTACGGACAGCAGCAGCAGTCCCAGCCCGGCTACGGCCAGCAGCCCGGCTACGGCCAGCAGCCCGCCTCCGGCCAGCAGCCGGGGTACGGTCAGCAGCCCGGTTACGGGCAGCAGCAGCCGTCCTACGGCGGTCAGCAGCCCGGCTATGGACAGCAGCAGCAGTCCCAGCCTGGCTACGGCCAGCAGCAGCCCTCCCAGCCCGGCTACGGGCAGCAGCAGCCGTCGCAGCCTGGCTACGGCCAGCAGCAGTACGGCCAGCAGCAGCCCTCGTACGGCGGTCAGCCTGGCTACGGCCAGCAGCAGCAACCTGCCTACGGCGGGCAGCAGGGCTACGGCCAGCAGTACGGTCAGCAGCCCGGCTACGGCGCCCAGCCCTACGGGGTGCAGCCGCCCGGGGCCCCGGCCCCGCTCGCCGAGTGGTGGCAGCGGCTGGTGGCCAGGATCATCGACGGTGTCATCCTCGGCATCGCCTACTGGGTGGTCAACCTGGTGTTCACGGCCATTTTCGTGGCCAGCTACAGCTCCGTGAGCGGCGTGACGACGGGCTTCTTCAGCGGCTTCGTCGTGAGCCTTCTCGTGACCGTCGTCCTGACGGCCATTTACGTGGGCTACGAGTTCTTCATGACCAAGATGAACGGCCAGACGGTCGGCAAGATGGTCATGGGCATCAAGATCGTGCCCATGGGCAACATGCTCCCGCCCGGCGGCCTGTCGAACGACGTGGCGCTCAAGCGCGCCGGCGGTACGTGGGGCGGTTACATCCTGGGCGTCATCCCGTTCCTGGGGTCGCTGCTCGGTGCTGTTCTCGTCGCGCTGAACGGCGCTTCCCAGCTCTGGGACAAGCCGCTGCAGCAGACGTTCGCCGACAAGTTCGTCCACACCGTGGTGGTGAAGATCAAGTAGTCTTCGCGGACACGAAACAGAGGCCGGCTGCCCGCCGGCCTCTGTTTTGTATGTGAGGGGAGTACCAAAATGGGGTACTCGCTGGTTCCCCGAAGGCGCGAGGTGGGTTATGACCGGGTTGCCGTTGCCCCCATGGAGTGACGCCGTCCCCGCGGAATGGTGGGAACGGCTGGCCGCCCGGCTGATTGAAGCCCTCGTCTTCGGTGTCTTCTATTACATTCTGTTCATCGCGCTGTGGGGCTTCTTCCGGACTGTCGGGCTGTTGGAGACCTTCGACGGCCTACTGCCCGGCGTGTTCGCATGGCTGCTCGCCGGGCTGGGATATACGGTCTATGACTGGGCCGCGCATTCCATGGGCGGCCGTACGTTCGGCAAGGCGATCATGAGGATTCGCGTCTCGCCCTCGGATCTGTCGCGGGGCGCTCTGCTGAAACGGTCTCTGGTCTATCCCGGGACGGCCATGCTGATGGGCATTCCGGTGGTCAATGTGCTGGCCGGAATCTTCGCGTTCGCGGTCGGCATGCTCATCTTGATCGACAAGCCGCTGCAACGTGGGCCGCACGACAGGATCGCCGGAACACTGGTGTCCAAAGATCTTCGCTGAGGCTTGTGTACCTGCGCCGATGCCTTTCTGAAAGATTTTCTCTTGATCCGGTAAGGAGCCTGGAGAGACTGGTATTAGGCTGTGGGGCATCCGGGTTGCCGGATGAAGGCGCCCCTGGCACGCTGACGGCATCTGTGTGCCGCTATGGTCGGTTGCGGGCGGTTGTCCACCTAGCGCGGCATGAGGGACGCTCATGCTAGGTCCGCTTGTGGATAAAACGCCCGTCGAAACCCCCGTCCGCTGTGGAGGCGAGGACGAATGCAGGAGCTTACCGACGTATTGTCAGCGCTGATCCCGCCTGTGGTCGTGGGCGGCGCCTTCATCTTTGGCGTAGTGAAGTTGGTCCGATCCGAGGCGGCTGGACGGCGTCCAAACCAGCAGGATCAGGCTGAGTAGCGGCAACAGTGCCGTGAGTCAGACGGAATCATGGCTGGATCAGGTGGAATCTCCGTTGCACTGAATTGTCTCCGCGCCTTTCCGGGTATATGTTTGGGCAGGCGAATGAAACAATGCTCCGGAAAGGATTGCGTAGATGGCCAAGCAGATCCAGGAGATTCTCATCGATGACCTCGATGGGGGCGAGGCCAATGAGACGGTCAGCTTCGCTATTGACGGCTCCTCCTATGAGATTGACCTGAGCGACCTTAACGCCAAGAAGCTGAGGGACGCGCTCACGCCTTTCGTACAGCACGCTCGCCGCTCCGGTGCCGTATCCACGCGTCGGCGTGGGCGCGGCGGCGGGCAGCGCGCGATGAGCCGCGAGAAGAGCTCGGAGATCCGGCAGTGGGCCAAGGCTCACGGTCTGCCGGTGAGCGAGCGCGGCCGAATCGCCTCCACTGTCGTGGAGAAGTACGAAGCGGCTCACTGAGAAGGAGCCATCTCCTGACCATGCGCTTATGCCGTTCGCCCTCGGGACCCCGGCGGCCGCCATAAGCGCATGATCATTTCTAGACCCTTCTCGAATGCTGGACTCGATCTTCCAAACGCCCATAAGTGGTCATTTAGGGCTCATCGCTCAGTTTTGGCTGTGGTGCGTTCCAGCCTCAAGAGCGAGGATCTACGATCCCGTCGCGGCCCGGTTCGGTAACCCGGCTGACCAGACAGGCGATTTCACGGCCCCCGCGCGCCCTCTCGCGATCGATTGGCGCCGGGCGCGCTTCCTTACATAGGATGTTTACGTACGGCTCACGGACGTGGCATCAGACGGTGCGCGGGTCGGCCCTCCTGCCCCCAGCGTCCGATGACCGATCCGTGCTGATCTGTCGACGCCGTGGCGGCCAATTCGAGGGGCTTCCCTCAGGCACCCTAAACATCGTTCGCTTGCGGCGTATCGGGAACACGTAACCCCCGAACGGTAGTTGGATAGAGGGTGAACGCCCTGCTCTCGGGGAACGTCTCTGCTATAGAGCGTGTCAGCGGCAGTGGGCACGGTTCGCCGAGCCAGGGCTAGCATGCGGGATGACGGGACCGGATTTACCGGCCTGACTGACCGCTCTGTGAGGAGCGACGAGATGTTCGAGAGGTTCACCGACCGAGCGAGGCGGGTTGTCGTCTTGGCCCAAGAAGAGGCCAGGATGCTCAACCACAACTACATCGGCACTGAGCACATTCTTCTTGGTTTGATCCATGAAGGTGAAGGCGTAGCCGCCAAGGCTCTGGAGAGCCTCGGCATCAGCCTTGAAGGTGTGCGCCAGCAGGTCGAGGAGATCATCGGCCAGGGCCAGTCGGCTCCGTCGGGGCACATTCCGTTCACCCCGCGGGCCAAGAAGGTCCTTGAGCTGTCGCTCCGTGAGGCCTTGCAGCTGGGCCACAACTACATCGGCACCGAGCACATCCTGCTCGGGCTCATCCGCGAGGGTGAGGGTGTGGCGGCGCAGGTGCTGGTCAAGCTTGGAGCCGATCTCAACCGTGTCAGGCAGCAGGTCATCCAGTTGCTCCACGGCTACCAGGGCAAGGAGCCGGCCGCCGCGGGCGGTCCGCAGGAGTCGGCCCCGTCGACGTCCCTGGTTCTTGACCAGTTCGGCCGTAACCTGACCCAGGCCGCCCGTGAGGGCAAGCTGGATCCGGTCATCGGCCGTGAGAAGGAGATCGAGCGGGTCATGCAGGTCCTCTCCCGGAGGACCAAGAACAACCCGGTTCTGATCGGCGAGCCCGGCGTCGGCAAGACCGCCGTCGTCGAGGGCCTGTCGCAGAAGATCGTCAGGGGCGAGGTGCCCGAGACGCTGAAGGACAAGCAGCTCTACACGCTTGACCTCGGCGCCCTGGTCGCCGGCTCGCGCTACCGCGGTGACTTCGAGGAGCGCCTGAAGAAGGTGCTCAAGGAGATCCGCACGCGCGGCGACATCATCCTGTTCATCGACGAGCTGCACACGCTCGTCGGAGCGGGCGCCGCCGAGGGCGCGATCGACGCCGCCAGCATCCTCAAGCCGATGCTGGCCCGTGGTGAGCTGCAGACCATCGGCGCCACCACCCTCGACGAATACCGCAAATACCTGGAGAAGGACGCCGCTCTCGAGCGCCGGTTCCAGCCGATCCAGGTGGCCGAGCCCTCGCTCAGCCACACGATCGAGATCCTCAAGGGTCTGCGCGACCGCTACGAGGCGCACCACCGCGTGTCCATCACCGATGGCGCGCTGGTCGCCGCCGCGCAGCTGGCCGACCGCTACATCAGCGACCGCTACCTTCCCGACAAGGCGATCGACCTCATCGACGAGGCCGGCTCCCGGATGCGCATCCGCCGGATGACCGCTCCGCCGGACCTGCGCGAGTACGACGAGAAGATCGCCAACGTCCGCCGTGACAAGGAGTCCGCGATCGACGCGCAGGACTTCGAGAAGGCGGCTGCCCTCCGCGACCAGGAGAAGCAGCTCCAGCTCAAGCGCGAGCGGCGGGAGAAGGAGTGGAAGGCCGGCGACATGGACGTCGTGGCCGAGGTCACCGAGGAGCTCATCGCCGAGGTCCTGGCGACGGCCACCGGCATCCCGGTCTTCAAGCTGACTGAGGAGGAGTCGCAGCGCCTGCTCCGCATGGAGGACGAGCTCCACAAGCGGATCATCGGCCAGGACGATGCCATCAAGGGTCTGTCGCGCTCCATCCGGCGTACCCGCGCCGGTCTGAAGGACCCGCGCCGTCCCGGTGGCTCGTTCATCTTCGCCGGCCCGTCCGGCGTCGGTAAGACCGAGCTGTCCAAGGCTCTGGCGGAGTTCCTCTTCGGCGACGAAGACGCTCTGATCAGCCTGGACATGTCGGAGTTCATGGAGAAGCACACCGTCTCCAGGCTGTTCGGCTCGCCTCCCGGCTACGTCGGGTACGAGGAGGGCGGCCAGCTCACCGAGAAGGTGCGGCGCAAGCCGTTCTCCGTGGTCCTGTTCGACGAGATCGAGAAGGCCCACCCCGACATCTTCAACTCGCTGCTGCAGATCCTGGAGGACGGTCGCCTGACCGACGCCCAGGGCCGCGTGGTCGACTTCAAGAACACGGTCATCATCATGACCACCAACCTCGGCACCCGTGACATCTCCAAGGGCATCGGGGTCGGGTTCGCGAAGTCCAACGACGCCGACTCCAACTACGACCGGATGAAGTCCAAGGTCCAGGAAGAGCTCAAGCAGCACTTCCGGCCCGAGTTCCTCAACCGTGTCGACGACATCGTGGTCTTCCACCAGCTGACGCCGGCCGAGATCATCCTGATCGTGGATCTGATGCTCACCCAGGTCGACGCCCGGCTCAAGGACCGCGACATGGGGCTCGACGTCTCTCCCGACGCCAAGCAGCTGCTCGCCGACCGCGGCTACGACCCCGTCATGGGCGCCCGGCCGCTGCGCCGGACGATCCAGCGGGAGCTCGAGGACTCGCTGTCGGAGAAGATCCTGTACGGGGAGCTTCGTCCGGGTCAGGTGGTCAAGGTGACGATCGAGGGCGAAGGCGACAACGCGAAGTTCATCTTCACCGGTGAGAACGTCGCGTCCAGCCAGGTTCCCGACTCGGCCGCGGCCATCGCGGGCTCGATCAAGAACTGACCGGCTCTACCTTCGGAAACCCCCGTGTGATCACTCACACGG
>NZ_JAHKRL010000059.1 GCF_019396405.1 Nonomuraea rhizosphaerae
GGGCCAGTCGGTGACGGCGTCGCCGTACACCGGCCTGGCCCGCGGCATCCGCCCCGTGAGCGCGGCTCTCCCGCCACCCGTTGGCAGCCGGGTGACGCGGGCGGTCTCCTGGGTGTGGTCGTCGGCGGGCAGATCGTACGCGTGGCACAGCCGCGACACCGGCGCGTCCAGGTGGGTGAGCGCGAGCTCGTCCACCCCGCCGGCCGCCTCGATCGCGTACCGGTGCGCGACGGCGTCGAAGTGCCCCGTCCGGAACGGCCCCTGCCACGGCCCGGTGCCGTTGTGCCGCTCCGGCAGCTCCAGCGTGGGGTCCTCGGTGACCAGCGGCCCGGGACCGTGCCGGGTCGTGTACGTCCGCAGCACCCCCAGCCGGACCGCCCCCGCCCCCTCCAGCAGCGTCTCGGCGTTGGCGAACGTCGTGGTGCTCCACGTCGTGTACGGGTCGAAGCCGTGGTTCTCGTCCAGCAGCACCCCCTGCGCCCCCTCGAAGACCGTGGGACCGCTCAGCGGCGGCAGACCGTCCACCAGCCTCACCCGCGACGCGAACGCCTCGTAGGCGGCCACACAGTCCTCCACGGGCGGTCCCTCCACGCCGAGCGCCTCACGCAGCACTCGGAGCTTACGGGCGAGGACCGGGGAGGGGTCCCCGGCGCGGGGCGCGAGGGAGCCGTGCTCCAGCGCGTACGCCATCGTCTCCCCGATCCCCATCCCGCACGACCCGTGACGGTCCTTGCCGCGCGCCAGCTCCCGCCGCCGGTTCGCCTCCACGTGGTACGGCGTGGCGAGCAGGCAGTCGCGGTCGACCGTGATCAGCCCGTACGGGTCGGGCACGCCGATCCGCTCCAGATGCTCGGCCTCGGCCGACAGAGCCAGTGGATCCACCACCACGAACCTCGACAGATGCGTGCGAACCCCGCGCAACGTCCCCGAGCCGAACTGGGCGAACGTATGGTGCCGCCCGTCGGGCAGCACCACGTTGTGCGCCGCCTGCGCGCCCCCGTTGAAGCGGACCACCGCGTGGACCGGGCGCGTGGCGCACAGCCAGTCCACGACGGTGCCCTTGCCGGCGTCCCCGTAGCCGAGGTCGACGACGATGACGTGCTCGTTCACAGTTCCAGACCGTCCAGGGGCTCGGAGACCACGAGCGTCCCGCGGTCCAGCTTGGCCAGCGCCCGGGACACCGACGCGCCCGCCGTGGAGCCCAGGTCGGACAGGTCGGACAGGCCGTCGTCGAGGCCGATCGCGTCCTCGCCGAGCCCGACCGTGAGCGCGATGGTCTCGCAGACCGCGTCGAGGTCGTCCAGCTCCAGGACGTTCTGGCCGAGCAGGTCCCGCCAGGTGCCCAGCACCTTGGCGTTGCCCGCGTAGCTGGCCCCGGCGGGCAGGATGTAGTACACGTCGTACTTCTCGGTCAGCTCGGCGACCATGTCGGCGGTGTCGATGCCGCGCCCGCGCGGGTCGCCGATCACGGAGTGGACGTACTTGCCGCTGACCCGCGGGTAGGGCAGCTCGTCGCCGATGATGAACAGGTAGCCGCGCCGGCCGCGCTTCTCGTAGCAGTCGATCGAGGTGTGCCTGGCCATGAAGTACATGGCCAGCTCGTACGACTCGCTCATCTGCCCGCCGCCACCGCCCTCCAGCAGGATCTTGCCGAGCTGGTCGTCCATGCGGTTGTCCGACTCGAACTGGCCGACCTGCAGCGGAGCCCGGTCGCAGGTGGCGTCGCCGATCGCGCCGAACATGATCTGCGGGTCGGTCGCGTACCCCTTGCGCAGCAGCAGTCCGAGCAGGTCGGGCAGCTTGGTCTGGAGCTTGCGCGGCACGCCCCCCATCGAGCCGGTCACGTCGAACAGCACGGCGATGGCCAGCGACTCCGGGTGCTCGTCGGAGTCGCGGCTCTCCCTGGTGACGCCGTGCGGGTCCAGGTCGGGGTGGGTCTTGGAAGCGCCGCTGTCGCTGTAGGCGAAGGCGCTGGAGCCGGTGGCGGCCCGGTAGCGGGCGGCCGAGGTGTAGACGTCGGTGGACCAGATTCCGCTGCCCATGGTTCCTCCTAGAGGTGAAGGGGCCGGTATTTCCGTGGCCCGTACAGGTCTTCGAGCAGTTCGTCCAGCTCGCCCAGCAGCGCCCACGCGTCGGAGGGCGGGCGCAGCAGGCAGCCGCGGACGAAGGCGTGCATGGCGCGGGGGTGCTCGCCGAGCATCCCCGCGACGCACTCGGTGACGCCGAGCACGTCGGCCGACCGGGCGGCCGACTCGGCGGCCGGTGGGCCGGCCAGTCGCGACCGGCACCACCCG
>NZ_JAHKRL010000060.1 GCF_019396405.1 Nonomuraea rhizosphaerae
GGTGAGCGGGGGGTGGGGGGTGGGGCTCCCCACGGGGGGCGCGGGCGTGGCGGTCGCGGCCGTCGCCGCCGTGGCGGCCCAGGTGACGTCCGGGGGCGGCAAGGCGCGCGGGATCGCGCTGGGGGCGGCCGGGACGCTGTTCGTGATCCGGGCGATGGGTGACGTTCAGGGCGCGGGTGACGTTCAGCGTGCGGGTCTGTCCTGGTTGTCGCCGTTCGGGTGGGCCCGGTTGTCGCGGGCGTGGACCGGGGATCGGTGGTGGGTGCTGCTGCTGTTCGTGGCCTGGGCCGTGGTGTTCGCGGGGATCGCGTACGGGCTGTCGGCTCGGCGCGACCTGGCGGCCGGGCTGCTGCCCGACCGGCCGGGGCCCGCGGCCGGAGCGCCGGGGTTGCGCGGCCGGGTCGCGCTGGCCTGGCGGTCGCAGCGCGGGGCGCTGATCGCCTGGACGTGCGGGTGCGGCCTCGTGGGCCTGCTGCTCGGCGGGGCCGCGAAAGGGGCGGCCGGGCAGCTCTCCGGGATGTTCGCGGGGGCGGACGCGCTGTTCACGTTCAGCCTGCTCGTGCTGAGCCAGGCGGTGTCGGCGTACGCGGTGTCGGCGGCGCTGCGGCCCCGGTCCGAGGAGGAGGCGGGGCTGGCCGAGCTGCTGCTGGCGACCGCGCCGGACCGTACCCGGTGGGCGTCGGCCCACCTGCTGTTCGCCGTGGCCGGGCCGGTGGTCATGCTGACGGCCGCCGGGGCGTGCATGGGGCTCGCGTACGGGCTGAGCACCGGTGATGTCGGCGGGCAGGTGGTGTCCCTGACCGGGAGCGCGCTGGAGTGGCTGCCCGCCGTGTGGGTGATGGCGGGGCTGGCCATGGCGCTGCTGGGACTGCTGCCCAGGGCCGTCGCCGCGGCGTGGGCGCTGCTCGCGGGCTTCCTGCTCATCGAGCTGGCCTTCGAGTTCGGGCAGGTCAGTGACGTGGTGCTGGGGCTGTCGCCGTTCTCGCACGTGCCGCGGACGCTGCTCGGGGCGCCGTTCAGCGTGACGCCGCTGGTGTCACTGGCGCTCGTCGCGGCGCTGCTGGCGGCGGCGGGGCTGGCCGGGATCAGGCGGCGCGACATCGGCTGAACGGGCGGGCGGCCGTCACCCGGCCGCCGCGTCCGTGCGCCGTCCGGTCAGCGCGGCGTGATCCAGGTGGCGCGGGCGGAGGCGACCAGGGTGCCGTCCACCTCGTAGATCGCGCTCTCGCCGAACAGCTTGCGGCCCTCGTGGCCGGTCGCGCGGGCCACGACGGAGTACGCGCCGCCCGCGTACAGCCTGCCGTGGATCTGCACGGCCAGCCGTCCGAGCAGCGCGGACTCGCCGGGGCCGAAGTGCGCCCAGCCGGTGATGCAGTCGAGCACGGCGCCCACGACGGAGGCGGGCACGCCGTCCTCCTCGACCACCGTGAACGGCACCCGCCACCCGGCCGCCACGAGATCCGTGCCGTCGACCGGGCCGGGGAAGATCCGCAGCCCGTCGCCCGGCTCGCGCAGCCCGCAGGCGAAGCACTCGGGGAAGGCGTGCCCCCGCCAGCCGGGGAAGCCGGCCTCGGCGCGCGCCGCGTCGGTGAACGGCACGAACTCCGGCGCCGTCAGGTCCTCCGCCACCGGCATGGCCTCGACCAGCAGCTTGCCGGCCTGGGAGAGCGTCACGGTGTTGCCGACGTGCTCCAGGCAGAGCTGGGTCTCCAGGGGGGTGGGCGCGTGGAGTGTGACCTCGACCGCCGATCGGTTGCCGCCCATGGCCTCGGCCATGGTCCCGGCTATCCAGCCGCCGTTGGCGACTCCGGCCGGGCCCCTGAACCGCTCAGGAACGGTCAGCACGGTCTGCACGGCAGCCGTCGTCATTCCACACCCTCCAACATCCTTGTTGTGCAGACTTGTTGTGCAGAAAATCCTTTTTGGAACGGGCCGATACTAACGGACGATCATCAGACCCGGCCCGTGGGGGCTTTCGACCTCCACATAACGCCCCAGACTCCCCCAAAACTTCCCAGGCATGCGCCGAGTCGGCGTGGAGGCTGACTTGTCCGTAAGATACGGCCCCGACTTTGCAAGGACGTTACCTGGGGGTCAGAAGTGACGATGCTCACTCGGAGAAATCTGCTGAAGGCAGGGGCCGTCGCCGTGCCCGCCGCGACGCTGGCGGCCCGCCCGGCGCTGGCCGCTCCCCTGCCGGTGGTGGAGACGACGGGGACGACGCCGTCGCAGCTGGCGGGGTTCGACAACGTGATGAAGGCCTACGTCAAGGAGCGGGAGATCTCCTGCGCCCAGCTGGCGGTGATGAAGAGCGGCAAGATCGTGCTGGCCCGCGGCTACCGCTACAGCACCGGCGCCCAGGCGATCCCCTCGGTGACGCCGACGTCGCTGTTCCGCGTCGCCAGCCTGAGCAAGAACATCACCTCCGCCGCCGTCATGCGGCTGGTGCAGGACGGCAAACTGAGCCTGTCCGCCAAGGTGACCACGCTGCTGGGCCTGACCCCGGCCGACACCCGGATGAACCAGGTCACCGTCCTGAGGCTGATGCAGCACCTGGGCGGCTGGGACCGCGACACCTCCAAGCAGGACCAGCTCTGGCTGGACCACACGATCTCGGCCGCGCTGGACGTGCCGCTGCCGATCAGCCACGCCGACATCGTCAGGTACGCCACGGGCAGGCCGCTCGACTTCGCGCCCGGATCGAAGATGGTCTACAGCAACTACGGTTACCTGCTGCTCGGCCGGATCATCGAGAAGGTGTCCGGCATGTCGTACGAGTCGTACGTCAAGAGCAAGCTGCTCAAGCCGCTCGGCATCACCCGCATGCGCATCGGCAGGAGCCTGCGTGAGGAGGCCGCCTCCGGCGAGGTGCTCTACCAGTCCCAGTACACCAGCAGGACGGTCATGGACGAGTCCGGCACCGTCGTGCCGTACCCGTACGGCGGGTTCAACATGCCCAACCAGGACGCGAACGGCGGCTGGCTCGCCTCCGCCGTCGACCTCGTCCGCTGGACGCTCGCCTTCGACAGGCCGGGGCTGGTGCTGAGCGCGGCCTCGATCGCGAAGCTGCTGGCCAAGCCGGAGACCGGGGTGACCTCGTCCGGGTCCTGGTACGGCGGCGGGTGGTGGGTGCGGCAGGTGACCGGGCACCTCAACACCTGGCACAACGGGTCGATGCCGGGGACGTTCTCGTACCTGGCGCGGCTGCAGAACGGGTGGAGCTACGCGGCGATCTTCAACCGGCGGGAGGAGACGGGGACGCCGGACTTCGACGTGATCGACGACCAGATGAACGCCGTCAAGGTCAGCTCCTGGCCGGCCACCGACCTGACGTCGAAGTACTTCTGACCAGCGGCTCCGCCCGTCAGCAGGGGAACTGGGCACAGGTGAGGGCGCGCCCCCTGCCGGGCGGGGGCAGGAGGCGCGCCGGGGATGCCGGTCCCGAACCGGGGACCGGCTGGCTCGGACGGCCCGCCGACTCGGACGGCCGACCGGTTCGGACGGCCGACCGGCCGATTCGGACGGCCGGTCGCGTCGGGCGAGGCCGGTCGGGTCAGACCGGCTGCGGGCCTTTGGCCTCGGGGCACACCGGGAGCCCCGGGATCGTCTGGTAGTTGCCGCCGCCCGACACGTACGTGGCGGGGAACCAGCCCCAGCCCGCGTCGGCGTACCCCTTGTCGCCCTGGGTGCGCAGCCACCAGTTGTTCCTGGCGCCGCCGACGGCCGGGTTCTCGGCGCCCTTCATCTGGCAGGCGAACCAGTTCCTGCCCGCGTACAGGACCCCGGTGACCCGCCCGGCGGCGCGTCCGGCGTACACGTCGCCCGTGCGGTAGTTGTGGCACCACGTGGTGGCGCGGACCCTCCCCGACACGTCCGTCCGCGTCGGCCCCGCCCCCGAGCATCCCGCCGTACTGGTGCTGCCCGCCGTGCCGGTGCCGCTCGCCGACGCCGGTCCCGCGGCGGCGGCCCCCACGGCGCCCGCGAGCACGGTCGCCATCACCAGCGACATCCCGATCTGCCTGGTACGCATTTCCCCGTCCCCCGTCTTCGCTGCCTGACTGCCTGTCAGACGCTAGGTCGCCGCGGCGGGGAGTGGGCCTCGCTTGGAAATTCCTCGAAGCGTGACGACCTTGAAGCCTGACACTTTGAAGCGTCACGGCCTCGGGACCGGCCGCGTCAGTCCACGGCATGCCCGGGGTCGGCGGTGCCGCGCGCCGCGGCGATCACCCGGGTCAGCGACCGGTGCAGGTCCTGCAGCTCCTCCAGGCTCATGCCGAGCCGGGCCACGATGGCCGGCGGGATCTTCTCGGCCTCGGCCCGCAGCGCCCGCCCGGCCGGGGTGAGTGTCACGCACAGCGCCCGCTCGTCCTTGCTGTCCCGCTCGCGGTTGACGTAGCCGAGCCCCTGCAGCCGCTTGAGGAGCGGCGACATGGTGCCGGGATCGAGCTGGAGCAGCTCGCCCAGCTCCTTGACGGACAGGGGCTCGTACTGCCAGAGCGCGAGCATGACCAGGTATTGCGGGTGGGTCAGCCCGAAGGGCTGCAGCAGCGGCCGGTACAGGGCTATGACGCTGCGCGAGGCGATGCTGAGGGCGAAGCACACCTGCCGGTCCAGGGCCAGCAGGTCTGTGTCCTCTGTCACAGGCTCCATCGGTGGGCACCTCCGAGGGCGCGTGCTAAATTAGTTGGTGTACAAATTATTAGCCCACAAACGACAGCCACGCAAACGATCCGGAGGGACGGTCCTCGTGTTTCACCGCAAGCCGCTGGAGGAGCGCATCGCCGAGCGTCAGGCCCAGCTGCGGCCCCTCAAGGAGGGCAAGCACTTCGAGCACGGGCCGGCCAAGTTCGTCTTCGTCGCGCTGATCGTCGTGGTGGTGCTGACGCACACCGTCGGGCTGGCCATCGCCATGCACTTCGCCTGAGACACCGAACCCGCCGGACATGCCCTATCGTCCTCGGATGGCGAGGACGTTGCGGCTGGCGGTCGCGCAGAGCACGGTGCCCGAGGATCCCACCGATCCCGCGACGCTGCGGGCCAGTGGCGCGGAGGTGCGCGCCCTGATGCGGGAGGCGGACGCGGCCGGGGCGCGGTTGGCGCAGTTCCCGAAGGGGGCGCTCACGTACCCGGGCAAGCACGTGATGTCCTCGGGACCGCCCGGGACGCTGAGCGAGTCGGACTGGAGCCGAATCCGATGGGACGTGCTGCGTGAGGAGGCCGAGTCGATCGCCGATCTGGCCGGACAGCTCGGGCTCTGGGTGGCCTTCGGCTCGCTCCACCCGCTGACCCCGCCGAACCGGCCGCACAACAGCCTGTACGTAGTCTCCGACCGGGGCCGGCTGGTCACCCGGTACGACAAGCGGTTCCTGTCGAACACCGAGGTCTCCTTCATGTACTCGCCCGGTTCGTCCCCGGTCGTCGTCGAGATCGACGGCATCCGGTTCGGGTGCGCGCTGTGCATCGAGGCCGAGTTCCCGGAGGTGTTCGCCGAGTACGAGCGCCTGAACGTGGACTGCGTGCTGCTGTCGGTGATGGTCGACGACGCGGCCCGGGCGATGCTCGCGCAGGCGTACGGGAGGCTGTACGGCTACTGGCTCGGCTACTCCGTCCCGGCGCAGTTCAGCGCGACCGTCCCCGCGGGGATCGTCGCGCCGGGCGGCCGCCGGCTCGCCCGCTGCCCGGCGAACGGCCGGCCGGCCCTGGCCGTGGCCGATCTCGACCTGGACGCGACAGACGCGGACATCGACGTGTCCGTCCGTCTGGCCCGTCCCTGGCGCCGCCTCGCCCGCGCCGGGCTCTACGACGAGCGACTGGTGTCGGGGGATCCCCGCAGCGAGACACGCACGACATTCTGACCGTGACGCTCGACGTCGGCCTCGTACGACGCCCGATCCGGTGAGCGTTTTCATCACAGCGCAGCTTTGGCCTGCCGGTATGGCCATTCCTTGCGCCACCGGACACACGCCCGGGGGCGGAGCGAAGGCGAAGACCTCGCCAGTCAGAGCACCGGCAGGTAGCGGCCCAGCTCGAACTCCGTCACCTGACGCCGGAAGTCACGCCACTCCGCCCGCTTGTTGCGCAGGAAGAAGTCGAAGACGTGCTCCCCCAGCGTCTCCGCCACCAGCTCGCTCTGCTCCATGACCGCGATCGCCTCGTCCAGGGACTGCGGCAGCGGCTGGATCCCCAGGGCCCGCCGCTCGGCGCTGGTGAGGGTCCAGACGTTGTCCTCGGCGGCGGCCGGCAGCTCGTACCCCTCCTCGATGCCGCGCAGCCCGGCGGCGAGGATGAGCGCGAACGCCAGGTACGGGTTGCAGGCGGAGTCGAGGGAGCGGAACTCGATGCGGGTGGAGCCGCCCTTGTGCGGCTTGTACATGGGCACCCGCACCAGCGCGGAGCGGTTGTTGTGGCCCCAGCAGACGTAGGAGGGCGCCTCGCCGCCCTGGCCGGCGATGGCCTCGGCGCCGCCCCAGAGGCGCTTGTAGGAGTTGACCCACTGGTTGGTGATGGCGGTGATCTCGGCGGCGTGCTTGAGCAGCCCGGCGATGAAGGAGCGCCCGGTCTTGGAGAGCTGGTACTCGGACCCGGCCTCGTAGAAGGCGTTGCGGTCGCCCTCGAACAGCGACATGTGGGTGTGCATGCCGGACCCGGGGTGCTCGGTGAAGGGCTTGGGCATGAACGAGGCCCAGATGCCCTGCTCCAGCGCGACCTCCTTCATCACGAGCCGGAAGGTCATGATGTTGTCGGCGGTGGTGAGGGCGTCGGCGTAGCGCAGGTCGATCTCCTGCTGGCCGGGGGCGCCCTCGTGGTGGCTGAACTCGACGGAGATGCCCATCGACTCCAGCATCATGATCGCCTGGCGGCGGAAGTCGTGGCCGGAGCTGTGGGGGGTGTGGTCGAAGTAGCCGCCCGAGTCGATGGGCTCGGGCCGCACGCCGGGCTCGGGACGGTTCTTCAGCAGGAAGAACTCGATCTCGGGGTGGGTGTAGAAGGTGAAGCCCATGTCGGCGCACTTGGCGAGGGTGCGCTTGAGCACCCAGCGCGGGTCGGCGTGCGAGGGCGAGCCGTCGGGCATGAGGATGTCGCAGAAGATGCGCCCGGCGCCGGGCGTCTCGCTGCGCCAGGGCAGGATCTGGAACGTCGACGGGTCGGGCTTGGCCAGCATGTCGGCCTCGTACACGCGGGCGAAGCCCTCGATGGCCGAGCCGTCGAAGCCGATGCCCTCGGCGAAGGCGCCCTCCAGCTCGGCGGGTGCTATGGCCACCGACTTCAGGAAGCCGAGAACGTCGGTGAACCAGAGCCGGATGAACCGGATGTCGCGTTCCTCTAGCGTGCGGAGCACGAACTCCTGCTGGCGGTCCAAGGCATCCCCTAGCGAAGACAGTACTGGCGTTCCCTATCAGGATGCCGTGTCCGTGTTTCGCGCACGTTACGAGGGTTGCCGGTGCGAGCCTCGCTGACAAAGCGCCCGCACCGACCTATCGTGATCACGCAGTCAGTCTCGGGGGAGGCATTGGTGGCTATCGACCTGCTCATTCACAAGCTCGATCGCGCCTTCGACCACATCGACGCCGGGGGCGAGGGGGTGATCGAGCGTGGGGACCTGCTGGGTCTGGGTGCACGTCTTCTGGTGGGTTTCGGAGAGTCCCCAACCTCGGTCACCGGCAGTGGTCTCGTCGGCGGGTTCGACGGGATCTGGTCGTGCCTGTCCGAGGCGCTCGGCCGTGACGGCGACTCGCGGATCTCTCGGGAGGAGTTCCACTGCGCCATGGTGGGGGCGTTCGTGCAGGGCGGCCTGTACGACTCGGTCTTCCGGCCGGCGACGGCGGCGGTGGCCGATCTGTGCGACGACGACGGCGACGGGCTGATCGGGCCGCGTGAGTTCCGTACGATGCTGAGCGCGTTCGGCACCGCGTACGACGACGTGGACGACGCCTTCGACCACCTCGACCGGGCGGGCAGGGGCGTGCTGACCGTGGCGGAGCTGGTCGAGGCGGCCTGCGAGTACTACGTCGGCGACGACCCGAACGCCGCGGGCAACTGGCTCTACGGGCCCCTATGAGTCTCCCCGTGAACATCCCGGTGATCGCCTCCATGAGGACCGCCCTGCGGTCCGTGCTGCACTGGAATCCGCTGGCGCTGGGCCCTCGCAGGGGGGCTCCGGCGGCCGCCGCGTTGCTGGCGCTCACCGAGCGGGTGCCCGCCATGGCGGCGCCCTGCCGCATGCATCCGGCCGTGTACGCGATCGAGGCGGCCGTCATGGACTGGGCGCGGCGGACCGGTCTGCGCGCCGACCCGGGGACGGGCTTCCACCGGATGGCGGGGCGCGCGTTCGCGGAGTTCGACGCGGCCGCGGCGGCGCTGTTCGCGCAGTGGCTGACGTGGCTGTTCAACCTCGACGACGAGCTGGACGAGAACCGGGGCGACGTGGACCTGTTCCACGGCCTGCTGGAGGGCGGCGCGGCGCATCCGCTGGAGTCGGCGTTCGCCGACCTGTGGCGGGTGACCAGTGTGCGGATGAGCGACCTGTGGCGGACCAGGTTCGCCGCGAACCTGATGCGCCAGCACGACGCCTGCCGCGTCGAGGCCGAGAACCGCGCCACGGGCCGGGTGCCGACCCTGGAGCAGTACCCGGCGCTGCGCAGGGGCACGGTGGGCCCGTACCTGTACGACCTGGTGGAGCCGTGCCTGCGGGTGGAGGTGCCGGCGTGGGTGCACGAGTGCGAGCCGTGGCAGGAGCTGGTGAACGCCTGCAACGACGTCACCGCCTGGTGCAACGACGTGGCCTCGCTGCCGAAGGAACGCGGCGACACCCACAACCTGGTCGTGGTGGTGATGCACCAGCTCGGCCTGGACCAGCCGGAGGCCACGGCCTGGGTGCTGGACCGGATCGCCGAGCGCTGCCAGGACATGCACGACGCGGTACTCCGGCTGCCGCTGGACACGCTGACGCCGCGGCTGGCCCGCGACGTGAGCAAGGTCGCCTGCGCCTACATGGCGGCGCCGCGCGCCCACCTCGACTGGCTGATGGAGTCGACCCGCTACACCTGACGGCCCGCGTGCGGCCTGCTCGCCCGCGTGAAGCCGCTTGCCCGGGTGCGGCCTGCTGGCCCGGTTACGGCCTATTTGAGGGTCCCGGCGGAGGCCAGCGCGTCGCCGGCGGGGGTGCGCCGGTACACGACCTGCTTGCCGACCCGCATCCCGACGGTGAGCCCGCCGTCGCTGAGCACGCCGAGGTGCTGGCTGACCGCGCCCGCCGTGAGCGACATGCGCCCGGCCAGCGCCGAGGTGGTGCTGGGCTCGGCGAGGGCGAGCAGGATCCGCGCCCTGCTGCGCCCGATGAGCGCCGCCAGCGCGCCGGGAGCGGGCGGCGGCCCCTGCTCCCACAGGGTCGCGACGCCCAGGACGGGATAGACCAGCGTGGACTGGTACGGGGCGGAGATCACCGCCACCGACGGCCAGTAGAACGCGCTCGGCACCAGCACCAGCCCGTCGCCGTGCAGCGCGCCGTGCTCGCAGTAGGGGCGGTCGACGTTCAGCCGCTCCCCCGTCCAGGCCACGGCCGGGTCCAGGGCCGCGAACAGCTCGCGGGCGCCGCCCTGGGCCAGTTGCCGCGACCTGCGCAGCACGTCGCGCTCCAGCAGCCCGTAGACGCGCGGCCAGAACTCGGCGAAGCACGTCTCCCAGTACGCCAGCAGCGTGTCGGCGACCCTGGCCACCCCGGCCGCCGGGTCGGCCAGGAAGCGCTCGATCATCGCCGGGTCGGTGCCGCGCACCTTCGCCGCCTCCTCGGCGGCCCGTTCGGGCGGCGTGCGGCGTACCCGGTCCAGCTCCTGCGCGAAGTCCGGGAGTGGCGTGTCGGGCGGCGGGGTGATGAAGTCCACCATGTAGCCGGTGCGCGGGACGAGCGCGAACAGCTCCGACATGTCCAGCCGTTCCAGGCGCGGCCGGACGCACTTGACCCACGGCAGGTGCAACGACTGCCTGGCCGGGTCCTGGAGCGTGCGCAGGCTGGCGGCCAGCTCCCACATCGGCGAGAACGCGAATCTGATCCTGGCCACGTCCTCGGGCCTCAGCACCCAGGTGATCGGCATCCTTTTAGTCTGCCCTAAATCGTTCGCCTGCGTACGCCGGGACGCCAACGCTTGATCCATGACTGACAGCGTGGTGGAGAAGCCGTCCTTCCTGAGGTCCAAGGTGGGCGGGCTGCCCAGGCCGTTCTGGGCGTTGTGGAGCGGCACCCTGGTCAACCGCCTGGGCACCATGGTGATGCCGTTCACCGGCGTCTACCTCACCCAGGCGCGGGGCGTGTCGGTGGTGGGGGCCGGGCTGGTGATGGCGGTGTTCGGCGCGGGGTCGCTGATCTCGCAGCCGCTCGGCGGGTGGCTGACCGACCGGATCGGGCGGCGGGCGACGCTGTCCGGCGGCATGCTGGCCTCGGCCGCCGCGATGCTGGCGCTCGGGTACAGCACGTCGCTCGTGGCGCTCACCGCGTCGATGTTCGCGCTGGGGCTGGTGATCGACCTCTACCGGCCCGCGTCGAACGCGCTGGTCGCGGACCTGGTGCCGGCCGCCGAGCGGCCCAGGGCGTACGGGCTGCTGTTCTGGGCGATCAACCTCGGGTACGCGGTCGGCATGACGGGCGGCGGCTGGCTGGCCGGGCTGGGCTTCACCTGGTTGTTCTGGATCGACGGGGCCACCGCCGTGGTCTTCGCCGTGCTGGTCTGGCGGGCGGTCCCGGAGACGCGCTCGACCGGGACCGGGTCGGCCGGCGGCTTCCTGATGGTGCTGCGCGACCGGGTCATGGTCGCGTTCACGCTGGTCACGCTGGGGCAGGCGCTGGTGTACCTGCAGACGGTCACCATGCTGCCGGTCGCGATGGTCAAGCAGGCGGGGCTGTCGACCGGGGAGTTCGGGCTGGCGATGGCGCTGAACGGGGTGCTGATCGTGGTCGCGCAGCCGCTGGTGTCGGACTGGATCGGGCGCAGGGACGCCTCGCGGGCGTTCGCGGCCGGGGTGGCGGTCATGGCGGCCGGGTTCGCGCTGACCGCGTTCGTGGGCAACGCGTTCTGGCTGGCCGTCACGATCGTCGTCTGGACGGCCGGGGAGATCGCCACGGCGGGCATCGCGGGGACCGTCGTCGCCGCGCTGGCCCCCGCCCACCTGCGGGGCCGGTACGCGGGGCTGTTCGGGTTCGCCTGGTCGCTGGCCGGGATGCTGGCGCCGCTGGCCGGCGGCGCGCTGCTGGAGGCGGGCCCCGAGGCGCTGTGGTTCACGGTGGGCGGCGTGGGGCTGCTGTCGGCGGCGGGCATGCTCGCCCTGGGCCCGGCCATCCGCCGCCGCTCAGCGCTCACCTGAGCACCGCCTCGGCGCCCCGGCACCGCCCGTCGCCACGATCGGCGGAGGTTCCCGACAATCAGCGGGAGGTTCCCGACAAGCTGTGGCATTGCCGTGACAAAGCCGCAATACCCTTACGCATGTCATGCTGACTCTCACCGCGTTGGGACCGTTCCAGGCCTGGTCCGGCAGCGTCCCCCTCGACCTCGGCGGCCAGCGCCAGCGCGCGGTGCTCGCGCGCCTGCTCGTCGCCGGCGGCCGGGCCGTGCCCGTGAGCACGCTCATCGACGAGCTGTGGCCCGCCGGCCCGCCCGCGCAGGCCCTGTCCACCATCCAGGGGTACGTGTCCCGCCTGCGGCGCGCGCTCGAACCCGGCCGCGCGCCCCGTGAGGAGGCGTCCGTGCTGGTCTCGGCCACCCCCGGGTACGCGCTGCGGGCCGCGAACGCCCAGGTCGACACGTGGCGCTTCGAGGACCTGGTGAAGGCCGAGGGCGGGTCCGCGGAGGTGTGGGCCGCCATGGACAGCGCGCTGGGGCTGTGGCGGGGGCCGGCGCTGGCCGAGTTCGCCGACCTGCCGTGGGCGGCGACCGAGGCGGGACGGCTGGAGGAGCTGCGACTGGTCGCGGTGGAGCGCCGGGCCGACGCCGGGCTGGCGCTGGGCCGGCCGGCCGCGCTCGTGCCCGACCTGGAGACGCACGCCTCGGCGCACCCGCTGCGCGAGGAGGCGTGGCGGCTGCTCGCGCTGGCCCTGTACCGCACGGGGCGGCAGGGTGACGCGCTCGCGGCGCTGCGCAGGGCCAGGGCGGTGTGGCGGGACGAGCTGGGGCTGGACCTGAGCGCGGGGCTGCGGCGGCTGGAGGGCGACATGCTGGCCCAGCGCCTGGACGAGCCCGAACCGCCCGCCCCGCCCCGACCGGCCACCTCAAGGCCGGCCACCGCAGGACCGGCCACCTCACAACCGGCCGCGTCCCGGCCGGCTGCCTCAAGACCGGCCACCTCAGGGCCGCCCAGGCCGTCCAGGCCGGCCGGGCAGCCCACGCCGCCCCCCGGAGCATCGGCCCCTGAAGCACCGGCCTCCGAGGCGCCGGGCGGCGCGGCTTCCGGCGAGCACCCCACGCTGCGCGTGCTGGTGGCCGACGACCAGGCGCTGGTCAGAGCAGGTCTGCGGATCGTCCTCGGCACCGAGCCCGGCTTCGAGCTGGCCGGGGAGGCGGCCGACGGCGAGCAGGCGATCGCCGCCGTCCGCGACCTGCGCCCCGACGTGGTGCTGATCGACATTCAGATGCCGCGCCTCGACGGCCTGGCCGCCGCCCGCCGGATCCTGGCCGACGACCACCCGCCGAAGGTGATCGTGATGACCACGTTCGGCAGCGACGAGAACCTGTACGCGGCGCTCCGAGCGGGAGTGAGCGGATTCGTCCTGAAGACTTCCCCTCCGGAGCAGCTCGTCGCCGCCATCCGGGCCGCGGCCTCCGGCGAGGCGCTGATCGACCCGGCGGTGACCACCCGGTTGATCTCGGCGTTCGCCGGCCGGCCGGACCCGGCCGCTCCCCCGGCGCTGGCCGGGCTCGCCGACGCCCGGCTCGACGTGCTGAGGCTGGTGGCCCGCGGCCTGACCAACCGGCAGATCGGGCAGACCCTCGCCCTGTCCGAGCAGGACGTCGCCGAGTCGGTGGGGGCGCTGCTGGATCACCTGGGGTTGTTCGAGCGGGCGCAGCTCGTGGTGGCGGCCTACGAGTGCGGCCTGGTCACGCCGGGGACCACGCCGGCGAGGTAGCTCACTTCTCGTCGCTTGGACGATAAAAATCACGGGGTATTAGGCTTGTCCTGTGGCAGAACTGCGCATCGCCCTGGCCCAGACGAACCCCGCCGTAGGCGACCTGTCCGGCAACGCCGACCGGCTCGTCGCGTGGACCCGCGACGCCGCCGACCGTGGCGCTGACCTGGTCGTCTTCACCGAGATGTTCCTCACCGGCTATCCGGTCGAGGACCTGGTGCTGCGGACGTCCTTCGTGGACGCCAGCATCTCGACGCTCGACGAGGTCGCGCGCAGGCTGCGCGAGGAAGGGCTGGGCGAGCTGCCGGTGGTGGTCGGCTACGTCGGCCGGGCCAACCGGGCGCCGCGCGTCGGCCAGCCCGCGGGCGCGCCGCTCGACGCCGCCGCGCTGCTGTACCAGGGCGAGGTGGTGGCCAGGACGGCCAAGCACCACCTGCCCAACTACGGCGTGTTCGACGAGTACCGCTACTTCGTGCGCGGCGACCGGCTGCCGATCTTCCGGCTGCGCGGGGTGGACGTGGCGATCGCGGTCTGCGAGGACCTCTGGCAGGACGGCGGCCCGGTCGCCGTGGTGGGCCAGGCCGGCGCCGGGCTGCTGGTGGTGCCGAACGCCTCCCCGTACGAGAAGGAGAAGGACGACGTACGCCTGGAGCTGTGCGCCCGCAGGGCTCGCGAGGCCGGGTGCGCGCTCGTCTACGTCAACCAGGTCGGCGGTCAGGACGAGCTGGTCTTCGACGGCGACTCGATCGTCGTCGACCACGAGGGCGAGCTGGTGGCGCGGGCGGAGCAGTTCCGCGAGGAGCTGCTGCTGGTGGACCTGGACCTTCCGGTCTCCGCCGCCGAGGCCGGGTCGTTCCCGTACGACGCCGGCGACGGCACCACGATCACCGTCGAACGCCTCGTCCTGTCCGAGAACGAGGACGAGGACGAGAACCCGCGCCGGCCGCGTGAGCCCGAGCCCGCCCGCGTGGCCGAGCGGCTGGACCTGCACGGGGAGGTCTACTCGGCGCTGGTGCTGGCCGTCCGCGACTACGTGACCAAGAACGGGTTCCGGTCGGTGATCCTCGGCCTGTCCGGCGGCATCGACTCGGCGCTGACCGCGACCATCGCCTCCGACGCGATCGGGCCCGACCGGGTGCACGCGGTGATGCTGCCCTCGCGCTACTCCTCCGACCACTCGATCGGCGACGCCGAGGAGCTGGTGCGCAGGCAGGGCGTCAACTCCCAGGTGGTGCCGATCGCCGGCATCGTCGACGCCTTCGAGAAGGAGATCGACCTGTCCGGCCTGGCCGCCGAGAACCTTCAGGCCCGCGTGCGCGGCACGATCCTCATGGGCCTGTCGAACGAGCACGGCCATCTGGTGCTGACCACCGGCAACAAGAGCGAGCTGGCCACCGGCTACTCCACCCTGTACGGCGACTCGGCGGGCGGCTTCGCGCCGATCAAGGACGTGCCGAAGACGATGGTGTGGGAGCTGTCCCGCTGGCGCAACGCCCACCGGCAAGCATGGTTCCGCCTCGACGCCGAGCGGCCGATCCCGGAGAACTCGATCACCAAGGAGCCCAGCGCGGAGCTGCGCCCCGGCCAGCGCGACACCGACTCGCTGCCCCCGTACGAGGTGCTCGACCGGCTGCTGGACGACTACGTCGAGAAGGACATGGGCTCGAAGGAGCTGATCGCCGCCGGGCACGACCCGGAGCTGGTGACGCGGGTCATCCGGCTGGTGGACGTGGCCGAGTTCAAGCGCAGGCAGTACCCGCCCGGCCCGAAGATCACCCCGAAGAACTTCGGCCGCGACCGCCGCCTGCCCATCACCAACCGGTGGCGCGAGACGACGAGCTGACCGAAAAGGGCGGGCCGGGAGACATCTCTCCCGGCCCGCCCTCATGTCGTCCGACGATCTCAGTCGCGAGCGGCGATCCCCGTCATGACCGCGTCGACGACGCGCTCGGCCAGGTCGACCGGCAGGTCACCGGCCGGCGCCCACTTGGTGTGGTGCAGCATGGTGCCGGTCAGCATCGCCGTGGCGATGTCGAGGTCGAGGTCGGCCCGCAGCTCGCCGGTGGTGACCCCCCGTTCCAGCGTCTGGCGCATGGCCTGCTTGCGCGGCTCGACGGAGCGCTTCATGAAGCGCTCCATCAGCCGCGGGTGGCGGTCGGCCTCGCTCATCGCGACGTTCATCACGCATCGGCCGCGGGCCTGGCCCGACTCCTTGCGCATCACGTCGAGCAGGGTGATCAGGTCGTCGCGGGCCGATTCGCCGGTGAGCGGCGGCAGCGGCGCCCGCAGGGTGGCCAGCGCGTCGACGACCAGGTCCTCCTTGTTGGACCAGCGGCGGTAGATGGTCGTCTTGCCGACGCCCGCCTTCGACGCGATCGCCTCGATGGACAGCTCGGACACACCCATGCCCTCGGCGATCAGGTCGAGGGTCGCCTCGATGATCGCCTTCTCGGCCTTCTCGCTGCGCGGCCGGCCGGCCGGGCGGGCGCCCGTGCCTTCGCGGGTGGTTTCCTGGATCGTCATCGGAGCCTCACACTACCGCTGCTTCCTTCTTCTCGGCCTGCGGAACCGGGCGTGTCTTGCCCGGCATCCACTTGGCCACCACCGCGACGCCGAGCAGCGCGATCACCGCGGCGACCAGCGCCGTGAGGTGCATGCCGTGCAGGAAGGAGTCGAAGGCGGGCTTGATCAGGGCCTGGCCCTGCTCGCCCATGGACTGCGCCACGCCGACCGTCGCCATGATCGACTCACCGGCCGCGTGCTGGGCGCCGGCCGGGAGCGCGGACAGCGCGGGCGCGATCTCACCCCGGTAGGCCGACGACAGCACCGAGCCGAGGACGGCCACGCCGAGCGCGCCGGCGACCTGGCGGACGGTGTTGCTCATCGCCGAGCCGACACCGGCCTTCTCCCTGGGCAGCGCCTCCATGATGGCGGTGGTCGCGGGCGGCATGATGTTGGCCATCGCGGCGCCCTGGACGAAGAAGATGACCTCCATCAGCAGGATCGGCGTGCTGGTGTCGAAGAGGGCGTAGCTGGCCAGCACCGCGGCGAGCACGAGCATGCTGATCGTCGAGGCGAGCTTGCCGCCGAGCCGCTCGTTGACCCGCTGGCTGAGCGGCGCGAAGATCAGCTGCGCCGCGGCGAACGGGATCATCAGCGCGCCCGCCTGCACGGGGGTGTAGCCCCTGACGATCTGGATGTAGAAGGTCAGGAAGAACATCCCGCCCATCATCGCGAAGAAGACGATGCCCATCATGCCGATGGCCGAGCTGAACCGGACGTTGCTGAAGCTGCGCACGTCGAAGGCGGGGTGGTCGGTACGCCGCTCCCACCAGACGAACGCCGCCAGCACCGCCACGCCGAACAGCGTCGGCACCAGCACCTCGGCGGAGGTCACGCTGGCCAGCTCGCCGCCGCGGATGATGCCGTACACCACGGACACCAGACCGATGATCGACAGCAGCACGCCGACGGGGTCGAGCTTGGACGGCTTGGGGTCGCGCGACTCCGGCACGATGGTGCCGATGAGGATCATGCTGAGGATCACGATCGGCACGTTGATCAGGAAGACCGAGCCCCACCAGAAGTGCTCGATCAGCAGGCCGCCGGTGATCGGGCCGACCGCCACCGCGAGCCCGACGCCGCCGGCCCAGATCCCGATCGCCTTGCCGCGCTCGCTGGGCGGGAAGACGTTGGAGATGATGGCCAGGGTCGCGGGCATGATGGCCGCGCCGCCGATGCCCATCGCCGCCCTGGCCAGGATGAGCTGCGTCGGATCCTGGGAGTAGGCGCTGGCCAGTGAGGCCAGGCCGAACAACGCCATGCCGATGAACAGCATGCGCTTGCGTCCGGTGCGATCACCGATCACACCGAAGGTGAACAGCAGGCCGGCGAACACGAGCGTGTAGGAGTTGATCGCCCACTCCAGCTCGCTCTGGGTCGCCCCCAGGCCCGCGACGGGATCGGCGATGGTCTTCATCGCCACGTTCAGGATCGTGTTGTCCAGCACGACCGCCAGCAGGCTGAACACCAGCACGCCGAGGATCGGCCACCGGCGTGGATGCCCCAGCGCCGGGTCTGCAGTCTTCGCGTCCATCAGAGACACCCTCAATTTCGATACGACTAAGTTTCGCAACGCTACCGTATCGCAAAGATATTCCGATACGCAACGGACTCGTTTCGTAAAGGTTAACGTTCGGGACCGACAGTTTCCGTCGTCGTCCCGCGAGGGCGGATCCCGTCAGGCGACGGCGCTTCCCGTCAGGGACTCCGCGGCCGGCTCGGCCACGGCCGGCCGCCGCCTCCAGAACGGCAGCGCGAGCAGCACCATGACCACCCCGACCAGCCCGGCCGCCACGAACGCCCAGGTGGGGCCGTAGGTGTCGATGATCGCGCCGGCGATGGGCGCCGAGACCGCGCCGCCGACGAGCAGGGCGGTGCCGTGCAGGCCCATGGCCTCACCCCGGGCGCTGGCGGGCACCCAGCGGCTGACGGCGTCGACGGTGGACGACAGGGAGGGCGCGCAGAGCAGCCCGGCGGGCAGCAGGGCGAGGACGAGCCAGCGCCAGTCGCCTCCGGCGAGCGCCGCCAGGATGGTCAGCAGGCCCATCGCGGCGATGAGCGTCAGGGGCGAGAAGCTGCGCGAGAGCCCGCCGTACACAAAACCGCCCAGGAGCGAGAAGACGCACCAGATGCCGACGGCCAGCCCGATCCACGCGGTCTGGTCGTCGTGCTTCATCGTGCCGACCAGGGCCAGCTCGGTCCCGGTGAGCACGAACGTGGCCGCGGCCACCGTGCCGAGCAGCGCGAAGAAGGCGGGCGTCAGCCACTGGCGGCGCGGCGTGCGCACCTGGACGTCGCCGGCCAGCTCCTCGGCGGACCGGGTCGGCGGGTCGAGCAGGATGAGGGCCAGGCCCGCGCCGGTCAGCCCCACGGCGATGACCGTCATCGTCACGCCGCTGCCCAGCGTCGTCATCCCGGCCACGGCCAGCGCGGGCCCGGCCATGTAGGACAGCTCGACCATCATCGAGTCGAGCGAGTAGCCGACGCGGCGCTGCTCCGGCGGCACCAGGGCGGCCAGGCACTGCCTGATCACGCTGAACACCGGCAGCGACAGCAGCCCCGCCACCGCCGTCGCCACGACCAGCGCCGCGTAGGGCAGCGCCCAGGCGCTCGCCCAGAACACCGCCTGCGCCGCGGTGGTGACGATGAGGACCGGCCGCAGCCCGTACTTGTCCACGAACCTTCCCGACAGCGGCGACCCGACGGCCATGCCGACCGTGGTGGCCATCGCGACCAGCCCGGCCTGGCCGAAGCCGCCGAGCTCGGTGACGACGTGCAGCGTCAGCGCCATGCTGATCGACGTCGCCGGGATGCGCGCGACCAGCCCCACCAGCAGCAGGGTCCGTACGCCGGGGAGCTGGAACAGTCGCCGGTAAGGTTCGATAGCCATCGTGATTGCTTACCTCCGCCCTACATTCTGACGGTCCGCACCGACACTTTCTCCACTGGTTTTCGGCCGCGTGCCATCATCGGAAGGTGTCCGGGGACGCCACTGGGGCGCCTCGAGACCTCACCTCGGAGGGTTGATCCATGTCCTCTCTGTACGGATCCGTCACCAGCCGCAGGATCACGGTCCGCGATCTGGCCGCGGCCAAGGAGCGCGGGGAGCGGTGGCCCATGATCACCGCCTACGACGCGACGACGGCCCGGATCTTCGACCGGGCCGGCATTCCCGTCCTGCTGGTCGGCGACTCGGCGGCCATGGTCGTCTACGGCTACGACTCCACCCTGCCCGTCACCGTCGGCGACCTGCTGCCGCTGACGGGCCCCGCGGGCCGCG
>NZ_JAHKRL010000061.1 GCF_019396405.1 Nonomuraea rhizosphaerae
GCTGACCGATCTGGACAGCGGCCTGATCGCCGCGGTCGGCCTCACCGCGGCCAACGTGCCCGAAGCAGCCGTCACCGACGCCATCGCCGCCGATCTGGCCGCCCAGCACGCCACCTTGGCCGAACTGCACATCGACCGCGCCTACCTGGCCTCCCACCTGGTCCGCGAACGCGGCCCCGACCTGGAGATCTACTGCAAGGCCTGGCGCATCCGCGCGCCCGGCGACCGGTTCGCCAAGACCGCCTTCACCCTGGACTTCACCACCGGGCAGCTGACCTGCCCCCACCAGGTGAGCATGCCGTTCGAGCCCGGCCGCACCGTGCACTTCCCCGCCGCCACCTGCGCCGCCTGCCCGCTACGCCAACGTTGCACCACCAGCACCAAAGGCCGCAGCGTGAGCATCCACCCCGACGAAGCGCTGCTGGCCGAACTCCGTGAACGCCAGCTCACCCCGGCCGGACGAGCCCAGCTCCGCCAGCGCGTCGCGGTCGAACACACCCTGGCCCACATCGGCCGCTGGCAACACCACCGCGCCCGCTACCACGGCACCCGCAAGAACCTGTTCGACCTACGACGCACCGCCGTCGTCCACAACCTCCACGTCATCGCCCGCCAGCAAGACGGCTACCACCTCACCGCCTGACCGACTACATGACCGACTCTCTAGCTAGCGGTCAGCTACCCCGCCCTATGGCTCTCAATGCTCAACTTGCTGATCGCAAGCTGTCGGTTAGCTCAGTATCAATATCCACAAACGCGGTCCTCGGCAGTGGGTTAAGCCTCGGATGTCCACTATCCTCGCTCCGTGGCTACCAGCAATATAGACCTGGCCGAGATCGTCCGACGCCTCGCCGCTCGTCGCCCTGGGCGGACGGAGGCGAACGTGCAAAGCGATCTTCACATGCTGCTGGCGGCGGCCCCCTTCGAGCTAGATGATGACGATATTAAAGACATAGTGCTGGAAGCCCCCGTAGGCCAACGTCGCCGAATCGATGTAGAGATGGGTTACACCGTTTTCGAAGTAAAGCGGGATCTGCGTGTAGGAAATGTCCGGTCGGAGGCGATAGCTCAACTATCCGGATATGTACGAGCGCGGACAGAAACCCTGCAACAGCGCTACGTCGGAGTGCTCACCGATGGCGCGGAATGGCACCTCTATCATCTAGTGAACAATGGGCTGCAGCCTGTATGGTCTCTTGAGCTTAACGAATCGTCACCTGATGTGGATCAGTTGATCGTATGGCTTGAATCGGTTCTTGCAACTGCGAGTCATATCACGCCGACCCCAGTCGAAATAGAACGACGACTCGGAGCAGGTAGCCCCAGTCATAAGCTAGATTTCCTTGAGCTGCAGAACCTCTATCGCGCCAATCGAAATCATTCCGAGGTTCAACTCAAGCGAGAATTGTGGTCGAAGCTCTTGACCACAGCCTTGGGTACAAATTTCACCAACGAAGATGATCTGTTTGTCGAGCATACCCTTCTAGTGGCTACAGCGGAGATCATCGCGCACGCGGTGGTTGGTATAGATCCGGCTGATCCAACTGTTGCCGCTCGAACGCTTTTGGAAGGGTCTCTGTTTGCCTCGTCCCAAGTAGGGGGAGTTGTCGAGGCGGACTTCTTCGACTGGATAGTAGACATTCCCGGTGGTGATCGATTCGTAAAGACGCTATCCCAGAGATTGGCGCGGTTTGCCTGGCAGGCAGTAGAACATGACGTGATGAAAGTCCTCTACGAATCAATCATCGCTTCAGAAACTCGGCATGCCCTGGGGGAGTACTATACGCCAGACTGGCTGGCCGAAGAAGTGGTGAAGTCGACGATTCATAAGCCGCTTGATGAAAGCGTACTCGACCCTGCTTGCGGCTCTGGTACATTTCTCTTTCATGCCGTACGACGCTATTTGCAGGCAGCCGAAGAAGCAGGTGTTTCGGATGCTGAAGCAATTACTGGTGTCACGCGGCATGTAATGGGCGTAGATGTACACCCCGTGGCCGTAACTCTGGCAAGGGTCACCTATCTTCTCGCCCTAGGAATGGATCGCCTGCAATCTGCAGATAGGCCACCTTTCTCGGTGCCTGTCTACTTGGGCGACTCTATGCAATGGGGGCAGGAGGACACTCTTCTTAACACTGAAGGGTTGACGGTCCCCACGAACGACGGTGCACAACTATTCGCGGACGAGCTGAAGTTCCCTGATCGTTTACTCGCTGACGCCGCCAGCTTTGACCGACTGGTCACAGAGTTGGCACAGAAGGCGACGCGTCGCGCCAAAGGGTCTCCTGTGCCCTCCCTCTCGGGGATCTTCCGGCTTTTCGCAGTGCACCCCCACGATCAGCCCATGCTTGAGCAGACTTTCGCGACGATGTGTCGCCTTAACGACGAGGATCGTAATCATATATGGGGCTACTACGTTAGAAATCTTGCCCGTCCCATCTGGCTATCGCAAAAGCGTAATAGAGTCGATGTTTTGATTGGCAATCCTCCTTGGCTGGCCTACCGATTCATGCCCGATGGCACGAAGTCGCTATTCAGAAGAATGAGCGAGGATCGTGGCATGTGGGCGGGGGCTAGTGTTGCCACGCATCAGGACTTGTCTGGACTCTTCCTTGTTCGGGCTGCCGAGCTCTACCTCTCAAATGGTGGCCGATTCGGCCTCGTTATGCCCCTCGCTGCTCTCTCACGGCGCCAATTCGCTGGTATGCGCACTGGCCGCTATATAACACCGGGGCATCAGCTATTCCTGTCGTTCGACACGCCTTGGGATCTACACAAGGTCAAGCCCGTCTTCTTTCCGGTTCCCGCATCGGTGCTGTTCGGGACCCGTACCGCAGATACATATGTACCGCTTGCCCAGCCCGCCGAGATTTGGGCCGGACGTCTACCTAGCACAAACGTTTCCTCCTCCATCGCCATGCAGCATCTAAGCAGGATGGCTCCCGAAGCGGCGACGGAAGCGGCGACGAGTGTGTCACCTTATGCAGCACGCTTTGTGCAGGGGGCCGCCGTTGGGCCTCGTGTGTTCTTTGTGGTCGAAGAGAGTCCGTCTAAAGGTGCTCTAGGGCCAGGTGCTGGCCGGATAGCAGTTCAGAGTCGTCGTAGTACACGTGAAACGCCTCCCTGGAACCAGGAGCCGTCGATGGCTAGCATCATCGAACGGCAATTTGTACGGTCCCTTCTCGTTGGAGATTCGGTCCTGCCTTACGCTGTGCGAGACGCGCAGCTTGCCGTCATCCCATGGGATGGACAGCGGCTGCTGGGGAGCCATGACGACCGCCTAGATGACTACCCTGGGCTAGCCGAGTGGTGGCGAGAAGCCGAGAAGAGATGGCGAGCAAGAAAAGGCTCCAGGGCCATCCCTCTTCATGAGTCGCTTGACTACAGGCATAAGATCACGCAACAGTTTCCGGTTCCGCAACACCGAATTGTGCATTCAAAGAGTGGGATGTACATGGCGGCTGCACGTGTCAGTGATGCATCGGCTATCGTTCAAGACGTCCTCTACTGGGGTGCTGCGGCTTCTGTGGAAGAGGCTCAATATGTCATCGCGGTCCTGAATAGCCAAAGCTTCTTGGATCGCGTAAGACCACTCCAAGCGAGAGGACAGCATAACCCGCGCCATTTTGATAAGTACATATGGCAAGTTCCTGTGCCGCTTTTCGATCCGCAGGATGAGAGTCATCGCCGATTGGCCACACTTTCCGCAGAGGCGGAAGAGTTTGTGGCGTCACTAGAGCTTCCTGGCGGCGTCTCGTTCGAAGCCGTCAGAGGTAAAGTTCGCGACCAGCTCCAAACCACGAGCTTCGGGCGTGAGGTCGAACGTCTCGTGGATTTGATTCTGACGACAGAATAGTGCTGGTCGCTTTGGGCGGTCATCGCCCTGAGTTTCTCGGGTGGAGCGATTGGCGGCCCGCGGTGTCCTGTAGGTGAATGCGGCCGAGGCGAATAGACTGGCGAATGGGTTGCCGTACTGCCGAATTGCTCCTGTAGGTATCAAGGGCGGCGCTTCGCGCCGCCATGCGGCCCGAGCGCGGCCACACGCTGCGCGTGCGGCCTGGGGGCCGTTCTCGCGCGCGCCCGCGCTCGGACCACGCCCAGGGCGATTTCAAAGTCGAGTGGCTGACGGTTCGGTGTGACTCTGTGTCATCAATGGGAGAGCTCGGAGAGGGTTACGGCCGATCGCTTGGACGGTCTCCTTGATCTTGGAGATGCCATGGATGCTGAACAGGCCGAGGGCAAGGTTGCGGAGGGTGGCCAGCACTCGTGGGCCATGTCCGAGGTAGGCCTGTTGGTCGTCTTCGAGCCAGACGGTGTCGCGTGATCGATGCTCCAGATTCTCGATGCCCCAGTGCGCGCGAGTGTGCGCCGAGATCTCGGCTGCCGACAGATGGGCGCGGCTGGTGATCATCATGACGACTTCCTTGCTGCGGGGAGATCCGGCCAGGTCGGCGACGTCGCGGCGGATGACGGCCAGGCGCGCGGCGTAGGGCAGGCCGAGGCTGTCATCGACGGTGGCGGCCCAGGTGGTCCACCGGTTGATGCGCCCGTGGCCGCGTTCGATGGCCGCGTTCGATGGTGACATGCTCCGCCTCGCCGGCGATGAGGCTGCGGGCTACGGCGATGGCGGTGGCCTGCAGGCGGGACCGGTTGCCCTTGACGGTCAGCAGGTAGTCGGCGTTTGTCTCCTCCACCAGGTAGCGTGCGGTCTCGGCGCAGGTATGTGCCGCGTCCGCGGTGACCAGCGCCCCGGTGAGGTCCAGGTTCATGGCCTCGATCAGGGTGCGCACCTGCGTGGTCTCGGTGGTGCCGGCGGGCACGGCGACCTGGCCGAGCACGATGGCGTCCTGGCCGTCGCGGCGGTGGGTCATCGCCGAGAACAGCACCAGCCGCCCGTCGGCGTTCCAACTGCCGTGCAGGTCCTTGCCGTCCAGCGCGATGCTCCAGCCCTGCGCATGGCAGGTCCCGTGTCCGCGCAGCCAGGCGCCCACGGCAGCATCCAGCGCGTCGGCATCCACCCCGATCAGCACACGCCGCAGGGTGGCTGCACTGGGCGCCAAGCACCGGCCCGAGTCCGGATGGCGGCGGCAGCGCAGCAGGTCAAGCAGGCACTGGGGCAGATCCGCCGCGGTCGAGCCCATCTCCCGGTAGTTCGCCGCTCCCGCCAGCGTCACCAGCACGGCCACTCCCAGCACCGCCACCAGTGGATGCCGTACTCCGCGTGGATCGCGTGGGTCGGCGATGCCCTCGATCATCTCCAGCAGCGACGAAACCTGAGCTTGGGCATGGGAAACTGGCACCGATGACCTTCTTGTCGTGATCTGGGAGCGTAGAGAACTCCATGATCACAGACGGAAGGTCATCATCTTTCTGCAGTCACGTTACGTAGCTGCGGTCGATCCGGACATCACGTGACCATCGCCTCACAGCAGCGACCTTGAAATCGCCCTGGACCACGCCGCTCAAAATCCCTATCGATCAGCGATCCGATCTCGCTACATTGCTGTCGTGACATCGTCCTTCCAGTACGAAATCAACTGTTGGGCTTGCGGTGAAGACCAGGCGGCCGAAGAGCAGGCAGAACTTGTAACTGGCCGGAGCGGCGACCACGATGACCAGAAGATCCGCTTGGCCATTGCCACGTGCCACCACTGCTCTGCTCCTAGTGTGCTCCACCAGGAGCTCATCTGGGATGACTACGCAGAGGAAGAGCGTGTGCGCTCCACACGAGCAGATGTGGTCTGGCCTATCTCCGACCAGCGGAGCTATGTCCGCGCCGTTGTCATCCCAGAGGAACTACGCCGCGAGCATCAGGAAGCGCAACGTTGCTTCAACGCCGACGCGTACACGGCTACCGTCGTGATGGTTCGGCGAGCGCTGGAAGGGGTCTGCTCCCATCACAACATCAGCGCAACAAACCTGGTCCGCGCACTTGAAGAGATGGAGCGTCAGGGGCTGATCGAGGGCCGACTTCTGGAGTGGGCGCAGGAGCTACGCGTACTCGGGAACCAAGCAGCCCACTTCACCGGGCGTCCAGTCGCTCGCCAAGACGCGCAGGATGCACTCGAATTGGCCGAAGCTCTCTTGGACTATCTGTACCTATTTACTGGACGTTTCAACGCGTTCAAGAAGCGTCGAGACGAGGCGCAGCAGAATGCCTCCGGCGGGGGCGCTCCGGCTCCGGGATGATCGCCATGCGGGCCTGACGGCCGTAGGCGCTGAGGTGGAAGCCTAATCGTCCCGCTCACCATCGACCCGGGACAAGCCGAGCAGGCCAGGGCCACGGGGACAAGGTCGTTCCTCCAGTTGGGGGCTCCACCTTGTCCCC
>NZ_JAHKRL010000062.1 GCF_019396405.1 Nonomuraea rhizosphaerae
CTCCTCGCCTCCCGCTCCTCGCTTCCCGCCCCTCGTCCCCGCTCCTCAGCCCCTCGCCCCCCTCTCCCTGAACAGCCCGCCCTCTCGACCTTCCATCCCCTTGCCACCCACCCTTGACCGATCTCACCCTCGGTACCGAGCCGCGCTTCACCCGGCTCCTCAGCGGACCACATGAAGCAGCGACCACACACGAGTTGCACACCCCAGGCTCTCCAGCGGACCGCGTGAAGGGGCGACCACACGCCGCTCATCCCTCTTCCGGCAGACACCCAAGCAAATGGACAGCCGCAAAGCGTATGTCCCTCCCCCGCTCTCCAGCAGACCGCACGAGGGGGCAACCGCACGCTGCTTGCCCCTCCCCGGCGGACGGCCGGGCGATGGACGGCCGGGCGCACATCGTACGAGGTCGCTGAAATGGTCCGTCGTCATGGGCGAGCGCCGGGCGGCCCGCCGACCCAACCGTCACGTAGCGGTACGGGGGGTGCTTCATGGGGCGTGATCGGCCGGACGCGATACTGACGGAATGAGATCGATCAGCACGACGGACCTGTCCGTTTTCCCGATATGCCTGGGTACCAACGTCTTCGGCTGGACCGCCGACAAGGAGGCGTCGTTCGCCGTCCTGGACGCGTACGTCGAGGGTGGCGGCAACTTCATCGACACGGCCGACGTCTACCCGTACTGGGCCACGCGCGAGTCCACCTCCGAGACGATCATCGGCGAGTGGATGGCCGAGCGCGGCAACCGCGACTCGCTCGTGCTGGCCACCAAGGTCGGCATGCTGAAGGGCCTGGAGGGGCTGGCGCCCGCGACCATCCGCACCGCGATCGAGAACTCGCTGCGCCGCCTCCGTACCGATCGGGTGGACCTCTACTGGGCGCACGTGGACGACCGCGACACGCCGCTCGCGGAGACGCTGGGCACGTTCGGCGAGCTGATCGAGGAGGGCAAGGTCCGCTATGTCGGCGCCTCCAATTACGGCGCCGACCGGCTGGCGGAGGCGCTCACCGTGGCCCGCGCCGAGGGCCTGCCCGAGTACGTCGCGCTGCAGCAGCCCTACAACCTGGTCGAACGCGGTTACGAGGGCGAGCTGCGGGAGGTCGTGGCCAGGGAGGGGCTGGCCAGCACGCCGTACTATTCGCTGGCCCGTGGCTTCCTGACCGGCAAGTACGCCCAAGGCCTCACGATCGACAGCCCGCGGGCCGGGCAGGCGGCCAAGTACCTGGCGACCGAGCACGGCCCGCGCACGATCGAGGCGCTCGCCAAGGTGGCGGCCGCGCGGGACGTCGAGCCGGCGTCCGTCGCGCTGGCCTGGCTCGCCGCGCAGCCGACGATCGCCGCGCCGATCGCCAGCGCCCGCAACCTGGAGCAGCTACGGCCGCTGCTCGCCGCGGCGGGGTTGACGCTGACGGAGGACGAGCTGAGCCTGCTGGACACCGCCTCCCGCCCTTGATCGCCTCCCGCCCCTGATCGCCGCCTGCCGGATCTCAATCACCGCCCGCCGGGTCTGATCACCGCCTCCCGGTCCCGATCAGCCGACCCGGTAGCTCCCATTAGATCCAGATCCGCCCTTCGGGCGTGCTCGCGTGGATGAGAATCGGGGGTGTGCTGCCCGCTGACGTCGCTCCGCTATGGCTCGTGGAGACCGTCCATTAGATTGACGCTGGAGCCCTCACC
>NZ_JAHKRL010000008.1 GCF_019396405.1 Nonomuraea rhizosphaerae
CTTCTTGCCCTGCAGACCGAGTCGTTCGACTGGTTGCTGGGCAACGACAGATGGAAGGCCCGGGTGGAGGCGGCCCGTCAGGCCGGGCGCAGGGACGTCCCGTTGCAGTCGGGTCTTGAGGAGATTCTCGAGGAGATCAGTCCGATCGAGGACTTCTCGGGGACCATGTCCTTGTCGTTCCGTGATCATCGGTTCGAGCCGCCCAAGTACTCGGTGGACGAGTGCAAGGACAAGGACATGACCTTCTCCGCCCCGATGTTCGTGACGGCGGAGTTCATCAATAACACCACCGGTGAGATCAAGAGTCAGACGGTGTTCATGGGTGACTTCCCGCTCATGACGCCGAAGGGCACCTTCATCGTCAACGGCACCGAGCGGGTCGTGGTCTCGCAGCTGACCCGTTCGCCGGGCGTCTACTTCGAGCGCAATCTCGACAAGACCTCCGACAAGGACCTCTATGCATGCAAGGTGATCCCGTCGCGGGGCGCCTGGCTGGAGTTCGAGATCGACAAGCGTGACAGCGTCGGCGTGCGCATCGACCGCAAGCGCAAGCAGCCGGTCACCGTCCTGCTCAAGGCGCTCGGCTGGACCAGCGACGCCATCTTGGAGCGTTTCGGGCAGTACGAGTCGATGCGCGCCACGCTGGAGAAGGACCACACGGCGGGCCAGGACGACGCGTTGCTGGACATCTACCGCAAGCTGCGTCCGGGTGAG
>NZ_JAHKRL010000063.1 GCF_019396405.1 Nonomuraea rhizosphaerae
GGACCAGGTCGAACTCGCGGAGAAGGTGCTTGCCGCCATCCCCCAGGCCCTTCTGTACGCCAGAGTCGACCTGGTCCGGCTCCCCGACGGCAGCCCGGCGGTCATCGAGCTGGAGCTGACGGAGCCGTACCTGTACTTGCGTTACGAGCCCCACGCCTTCGCGAATTTCGCCACCGCCCTGCGCGACCTGCTCCAGGACATGTCCTGACAGAAGCGTCGCTCAGCAGGAGATGCCGCCGTCGACCGGGATGACCGTGCCCGTGAGGTAGGCGCCCGCCCGCGAGGACAGGTAGATCGCCGCCCCCGCCATGTCGTCGGGCCGGCCGATCCGCCCCATCGGCACACTGGCCGCGACGGCCTCCCGGATCTGCGGGTCGTCCAGCGCGAACGCCATCATCTTGGACTCGAACGGCCCCGGCGCGATCGCGTTCACGGTGATGTGCTCGCCGGCCAGTTGCCTGGCCAGGTGCCGGGTCAGCATGTGCACCCCCGACTTGGCCGCCGAATAGGCGTAGTTCTCCAGCGTGGGCACGCGGATGCCGTCGATCGAGCCCACGTTGATCACCCGCGCCGGGTCCTCCTGGCTTGCCGCCTGCCTGAGCTGCGGCAGGAACCGCTGCGTCACGTAGAAGACGCCCTTGACGTTGATGTTCCAGAGCTTGTCGAAGGCGTGCTCCGGGTACTCCTCCAGCGGCGCGCCCCAGGTGGCGCCCGCGTTGTTCACCAAGACGTGCAGCGGCCCGTCCACCGCCTCCACCAGCGCCCCCACGCCCTCCGGGGTGGACAGGTCGGCGGGCACCGCGACGCAGCCCAGCTCGGCGGCGGTCTTCTCCACCTCGGCGGCCTTGCGCGCGGAGATGTACACGGTCGCGCCCGCCTCCACGAAGCCGGTCGCGATCATGCGCCCTATGCCGCGGGAGCCGCCGGTGACCACGACGGTCTTGCCTTCCACCGAGAACAGAGTCATGTTCCGGAAGCATGCCATACCGACTGGTCGGTTACCAGGTCGCCGGTCAGCCTGAGGAGTCCTTCACCCACAGCCCGAGCAGCCCCCGGAAGTGCTCCACGAACCGGTCCCGCTCGTGCTCGGGGTACGTCGCCGTCACCGTGTCCACCAGCAGCCGGTCGAAGTCAGGCCCGGCCACCCACTCCAGCACGATCTCATCGAGATGCCGCATCCGGCTGTCGCAGAAGTCCTGGTAGCGCTCGACCTCGAAGTAGTCGTCGGCCAGCCGCCGGTACTTCGCCAGCCGCTCCTCGTAGGTTCCCTCGATCGCGAAGTACTCCCGCGTGTCCAGGTCGAGCCGCGGCCGCCGCCCCGTCCCCACGCAGAACACGCTCCACCGCACCAGCGCCTTGATCGCCCACGGGAAGTAGTAGTGCAGGCTGGTCAGCGCCACGTCGGGGCAGGCGTTGGCGTAGTCGATCGGATGGACGTCCGAGCCCTTCACGAGGGTCTCGCACGAGTTGAACTCCCACCGGAAGAACGCGTTCACCAGCCGTCCGATCGTGACCACCTCCTCGCCCACGTCCGGGGCGAGGAACTCGTGGTCGACGACGTACCGCGCGTGCATCGGCTCCTCGGGCCGGAACCGCATCACCATCGTCTCGGCCCCGATCGACAGCGAGCGGGCGAACGCGTCGTACCCCTGGATCGCCTTCTGCAGGTGCATGAGCATCTCGCCGCTGGCGTCGTAGGCCCGGTGCAGTTCCTCCGGGTCGCGCACCATCGACACCCCGCGCCAGGCCCCGCCGTCGTACGGCTTCATGAACAGCGGGTACCCGATCCCCTCCGCGACCGCGTCCAGGTCGAACGAGCGGTTGTAGCGGGCGGCCGTGTAGGCGTACCGGGTGTTGTCCGGCGGATTCTTGTACGGCACCAGCACCGTCTCGGGCACCTTCAGCCCGAGCCGCATCATCGCGCAGTAGGCGGCGTGCTTCTCCATCGACTGGAAGGTGAACGGGCTGTTCAGCAGGTAGACGTCGTCCATCATCGCGACCTTCTTGAGCCACTCGCGAGGGTGGTAGTACCAGTACGCCAGCCGGTCGATCACCAGCTTGTGCCGGGGGCGGTCGCGCAGGTCGAACGGCTCGATGGTGATGCGCTCGACGTCGAACTCGCCGACCCCCTTGACCGGCCCCAGCTTGCGCAGCACGGTCTCGAACGCCGACGGCCAGTCCTCCTCCGTCCCCAGCAGCAGCCCGACCAGATGTCTCACGATGCTCCCTCCGCCCACGCGGCCTTCATCGGTCACACTCCTGGGAGGCGTCCGTTCCGGAAGAGGTCGACGAACAGTTGGTGATCCTTCCGTGCCTGTGCCCCGTAACGGTGCGCGAAATCCACCAACATCCCGATAAAACCGGCGCTGTCGCCGCCGATCACGGCGACGATCGCCTCCTCCGTCGAGAAGTCGACCAGGTCATGGCTGGACTCGTCGTCGGCCACCGAGTGCATGCGCGCCACCGCCCGCCCTAGGTCCTGCATGATCGAGTGCAGCTCCGCGGGCTCGTTGACGTCGTCCCAGTCCAGGTCGGCGGAGTACGGTGACACCTCCGCCACCAGTTGCCCCACCCCGTCCAGCGTCGTGTAGCCCAGCCACGGATCGGCGTAGGCCTGCAGCGCCCGCTGAGACTCCGCCGTGCGGTGCCCCTGGTGCAGGAAGTAGTCCCTGACCTTCTCGTCCGAGACGTGGCGGGCCACGGCCGGCACCTGGGCCTGCTTCATGTACAGGATGACGTCGTTCTCCAGCGCCTGGGACCTGCCCTCCAGCAGCAGGTTGTACGACGGCAGCCCCGCCGACCCGATCCCCACGCCCTTGCGCAGCGCCACGTCCTTGATCACGTGCTCGACCGGGTTCGACGGCGTGGGCAGGGTCGTCAGGTAGTCCTCGAACGCTGCCGTCACCACCGCCCGCGTCCCCTCGTCCACGGCCTCGCGCCCGTCCATGATCGCGAAGCGCCGGTCGTAGTCGTCGATCACCGTCTCCACGTCCAGCATCGCCACCCGCGTGCTCAGCCGAGCCGTCTGGAGCACCCGGTGCAGCACGCCGCTGGTGGTGTCGAGCGTGAGCGAGCCGATCGCGTCGTCCCCGCCGTGCGCGATGCCGCTCAGCTCGGTCAGGTACGCGCCGCCGAAGCCGCTCACCAGCGCGCTGATGGCCTCGTCCGACAGCGCCTTGGCGTACCCGATCAGCGCCACGCTGGCGGCGAACCGCTTGAGGTCCCAGACGTACGGGCCCACGTACGCCTCGTCGAAGTCGTTGACGTTGAAGACGAGGACGCCCGAGGCGTTCATGTAGGTGCCGAAGTTCTCGGCGTGCAGGTCACCGTGGATCCAGACGCGGCTGGTCGCCTCGTCCAGGTACGCGTCGTCGGCGAACTCGCCGGTCATGTCCGCGTAGAACAGGGACGCGCTGCCCCGGTAGAACGCGAACGGGGTCGCCGCCATTTTCCGGAACTTCCGGCGGAACGCCGCCGGGTCTCGCCTGATCGACTCGCCGAACTCCGCCATGAGGACGTCCAGCACGTGGTGAGAGCGTGTGCCCATGATTCGGACACTAAGTCGTCGCAGGTCCGCCGCCTACCCTGGACTTTCCCTGTCAGGGACGGTGATCGGGGACCTTACCGCGCGACCGTGCTCCCCGGTCACGTCACCGCGCGTCCTCGTCGCACGGCCGGCAGGTCGCGCAGGCCGGCCACCGCCATGACCGTCACCACCACGGCCAGCGCCGCGCACTGGACGACACCGGACACCCACACCTCCCGCGGCCCGAACGCCAGAGGGTCGCTGGTGAGCACCGGCAGGCGCGACAGCAACGTCAGCGTGCCGAGGATCGCCAGGGCGAGCCGCACGTACGACGGCGTGCGGCGGGCCGCCGCCACGACCGCCGCCACGACCAGCGCCACGGTGGCCGGCCCCATGAGGTCCACCCACAGCCACAGCGCCGGCGACGTCTGCCGGCCGGCCGCCAGCAGCGGCTGGACCAGGGCCCACAGCGACAGCCCGGCGGCCACCGGCGCGACGATCCACGGCCACGGCCGGCGCGGGGCCGGCGCCTCGCCGTGGAAGCCGAGGAGCAGGGCCGTCACCGGGACCACGACGTTCAGCACCGGGGAGGTGAGGTCCAGCAGCCCGAGCGGCCCGGCCGGGTTCAGCCGGATCGCCAGCTCGGCCAGCACCACCGCGCCGGCCGCGCACGCCAGTGGCTTGGCGAGCCGCGCCCGTCCGGCCGCCAGCGACACGTACGCCGCCACCCACAGCACCGCCGCCACCACACCGAACGGCCGCGTGCCGATGCCCGGCGCGACGGGGACGAGCGAGACGACGGTGAACGTGCCCGCCATGGCGTGGAACCCCAGCCCGCACAGCGCCACCAGCCGCACGGCCGCTCCCCAGGCGACGAAGCGGGGGCTCGCGCCCGCGCCGCCGAGCCGCACCCGCGTCGAGAGGGCGATCACGCTCGCGACCTCGCCCCAGCGCGGGTAGGGGTTCACGGCGTCGGGGACGTCGCCGGAGGACTCCAGGTAGGCGGCCACCATCTCCTCCTCCCGCTCGGCGCGGTAGGAGCTGGGGAGCACGCGCAGGACGGTGCGGTAACGCCGTTCGAGAAGCTCGTTCACCCGGTGCCTCCGGCAGGGACGGTCGAGGATCGGACAAGGAAGCCGAGAAGCCGGCCCACGCCCCCTGGGGCGGCCGGTTCGCGCAGCCCGGCGGGAGCGGTCTCCGGGGCGGTCAGCCCGGTGAAGGCAGTCTCCGGGCCGGTCAGGTCGCGCAGGCCGGTGGCGGTGTCGCGCCGGGTGGCCCGCTCCCGCAGGCGGTCGGTCGCCGCGCGGGCGTTGACCGCCAGCCGGGCCGCCTCCTCCTCCAGCGCCGCCGCCCCGGAGTCGGTCAGCCGGTAGTAGCGGCGCAGCCGCCCCTGGGCGACCTCCTCCCGGTCGAGCTCCACCAGGCCCTCCACCGCCAGCCGGTCGAGCACGCCGTACAGGGAGCCGATCTTGAGGCGCACCCGGCCACCGGACAGCCGGTCGACCTCCTGGACGATCCCATAGCCGTGGCGAGGCTCGTCCACCAGCGCCGTGAGCGCCAGGAACATGGGCTCCGTTATATTCACAGTCCCACTATATATTGGCACTCAGGATATCGTCAGGGATGTTGCGAGGAGACGGAGACCACCTCGCCGGTCATGTACGAGGAGTAGTCGCTGGCGAGGAAGACGATCACGTTCGCCACCTCCCAGGGCTCGGCCGAGCGCCCGAAGGCCTCCGCCGCCGCCAGCTCCGCCAGCAACTCCTCACTGGTGACCTTCGCCAGGAACGGGTGCACGGCGAGGGAGGGCGCCACCGCGTTGACCCGTACGCCGTGCTCGGCCGCCTCCAGCGCGACGCACCTGGTCAGCGCCATGACCCCGGCCTTGGCCGCCGCGTAGTGCGCCTGCCCGCGCTGCGCCCGCCAGCCGATCACCGAGGCGTTGTTCACGATGACGCCCGAGCCCTGGGCGATCATCTGCCTGAGCGCGGCCCGGGTGCAGCGCATGGTGCCGTTCAGGGTGACGTCGATGACGGAGTGCCACTGGTCGTCGGTCATCTCGGCCAGCGGCGCGGTGCCGCCGAGGCCGGCGTTGTTCACCACCACGTCCAGGCGGCCGTGCGCCTCGACCACCGCGTCGAACAACGCCAGCACCTGCGCCTCCGAGGTCACGTCGCACGGCACGGCCAGCGGCTTGACGCCGGTGAGCTCGGTCAGCGCGTCGGCCGCCGCGGAGAGGCGGCGTTCGTGGCGGTCGGAGACGACGATCGTGGCGCCCTCCTCGGCGCAGCGCTTGGCCGTCGCGTACCCGATCCCGGCCCCCGCCGCGGCCGTGACCAGCGTGACCTTCCCGTCGAGCAGTCCGTGCGCGCGGGGGTAGGACGGTGCCATCTCGCACTCCGATCAAGGGGGGTGGGGGGATCAGCGAGGGAGCCCCAGGGCGCGCTCGGCGATGATGTTGCGCTGGATCTCGCTGGAACCGGCATAGATCGTGTCCGCCCGGCTGAACAGGTACAGCCGCTGCAGATCATTCAACTCGCCGTCGTGGGCGACAAGTCCGGACTTGAGTTGTACGGCCTGCGCCAGCTCGCCCAGCCTGCGATGCCACTCCGACCAGTACAGCTTGCCCACGGCCGCCACCCGCCCCGAGTCCGGGCGCAGGGCGTTGAGCCGCATGATCTCCAGCTCCAGCCACGAGCGCACCAGCCGGTCCCGCAGCACCGGGTCGCCGGCCGCGCCCGTGCGTCTGGCGACCTCGATCACCCGCGCCAGCTCCCGCCGGAACCCGATCTGCTGCCCCAGCGTGAACACGCCCCGCTCGTACCCGAGCGTGGCCATCGCGACGCGCCAGCCGTCGCCGGGCTCGCCGAGCACGTTCCCGGCCGCGGTCCTGGCGCCGTCGAAGAACACCTCGTTGAACTCCGACGTCCCGGTCATCTGCGCGATCGGCCGCACCTCGACGCCGGGCTGGTCCATCGGCACCAGCAGGTACGACAGGCCGCGGTGCCGCTGGGAGCCGGCCTCCGTCCGGCACAGCGCGAAGCACCAGTCGGCCACGTGGGCGAGCGACGTCCACACCTTCTGGCCGGTGATCACCCACTCGTCGCCGGCCAGGTGCGCCTTCGTCCGGACGTTCGCCAGGTCGGAGCCCGCCTCCGGCTCGGAGTAGCCCTGGCACCACAGCTCGTCGCCGCGCTGGATCGGGGGCAGGAAGCGGGCCTTCTGCGCCTCGGTGCCGAACTCCAGGATCGTCGGCCCGACCAGTCCTTCGCCGATGAGGCCGACCCGGGCGGGGGCGTCGGCCAGGGCGTACTCCTCGTGGAAGGCCACCTGGTCGGCCAAGGAGGCGCCGCGGCCGCCGTACTTCTCGGGCCAGCCCAGGCAGGTCCAGCCCGCCTTGCCCAGGTGGCGTTCCCAGGCCAGGCGGATCTCGTGGCCCTCGTGCTCGCGCCCGGGGCCGCCGAGGCCGCGGGCGCCGGCGAAGGCTCCGGTGAGGTTCTCGGCCAGCCAGGCGCGGGCCTCTCCCCGCAGGCCCGCCACCGGGCTCGCAGACGGGCTCACGGGCGTGCTCGCGGTCGGGCTCACGGGCGTCGCCGTCGTGTCCTGCGACGGCGGCAGGCTCGTCACGCCGGGTCGGCGAAGCCGCCGTAGCCGCCGCGGAAGAACACCAGCGGCCCGCCGTCCGCGTGCGTGTCTAGGTGCAGCACCCGCGCGACCACGATCATGTGGTCGCCGGCCAGGTGCTCGGCCTCGACGGCGCAGTCGATCCAGGCCAGCGTGCCCTCCAGCACCGGGTTGCCGCCGGGGGAGCCCGTCCAGCGCAGCCCGGCGAACTTGTCGCCGCCCCTGCCGGCCAGCTGGGCGCAGACGTGCTGCTGGTCCTCGGCCAGGACGTTCACGGTGATGACCTTCGCGCCGCGGACCCTGGGCCAGCTCGTGCTGGTGTGCGCCACGCAGAACGCCACGAGCGGCGGGTCGAGCGACACCGACGTGAAGGAGTTGGCGGCCAGGCCGCACGGCTCGTTGTTGACCGGGTCGAGTGCGGTGATCGCCACCACGCCGGTGGCGAACCTGCCCAGCACCGACCTGAACCTCCGGCTGTCGAGCCGGCCGTTGCCGCTCTCGGGGGAAGGGCCGTTCGGCATGGAGGCTCCGTTGAGAGTCCTGCGCGGGAACGGCGCCGGGGGGCCGCCACCACACCCGTCCGGCGCGATCAGCCGGGCAGCGTGTGTGCTCATGGTCTCCTCCTCGTCGCCACTTGCATCGTATCTTACCAAGCGCTTGCTTGGACGGTAGGCGCCGGACGGAAAAGCTGTCAAATGAGGGTGGTCACGGCACAGGCTGGTCCAAGTGGGACATAACCCACCGTTGACATAACTGGACGGTCGAGCCTAGCGTTCGAGAATGGTCAAGCGTTTGCTTGCATTCCGAGACCATACGGCCATAGCCGGAGTCGGCTACACGCCCTTCACGAAGGACTCGGGAGTCAGCACGCTGACCTTGGCCTGCCGTGCGATCATGGCGGGCCCCCGCC
>NZ_JAHKRL010000064.1 GCF_019396405.1 Nonomuraea rhizosphaerae
TGTACCACACCACCCACACCGCGACGCGGCCTCGCGCGGGCCGGCGAGGGGTTGTCCGACGACGACAGCGAGGGGCGGGCCGAGCTCTCGGCGCTGGTGGTGTTCGACACCGACCCCGGCGACGACGAACCGGCCGAAGGCGACCCAGGGGCACGAGTCGTGGAGAAGCCGGACGTACAGGCGGATTCCGACGCCCACGACGATGAGGCGCAGGACGAGGCTCAGGACGACGCGACGGAGTCCAAGGCCCAGAAGGCTCAAGACGCCGAGGCCGCTCCCACGGGGGCGCCGGCATCCGGTAGCGCGTTCACCGTGACCCGTAAGCCGCCAGGCGGGGCGCCCGGGAAGCCGTCCGACGGCGTGACCGAGGGCGCGGCCGGAAAGCCGTCCGGTGGGGCAGTGGTTCCACCTGGCCAGCCGCCGGCCCGCCGGGTGGAGCCGCTGCCGCCCGAGGCCGTCGCCGCGCTGACGACCGCGCTCGACGCGCTCAGGGAGAGCGTGACCGACCTGCGGTTCGGTCTGGACCTGCCGGGCGCGAAGGAGGCCAGGCAGGCGCGTGCCGACCTGCTGGCCCAGCTCAAGGACTACGTGCTGCCGCGCGTACGCACCAACACCGCCCCCGCCCTCATCGTGGTGGCGGGATCGACCGGTGCGGGCAAGTCCACGCTGGTCAACTCCCTGGCCGAGAAGAACATCTCTCGCACGGGCGTACGGCGGCCGACCACCGGCATCCCCGTGCTGGTGTGCCACCCCGACGACCTGCAGTGGTTCAAGAAGGGCGACCTGCTCGGCGGCATGCGCCGCATCGAGAAGCCGACCCCCGAGGACGGGCTGGGCAGCCTGGTCGTGGTCTCGACCGAGAAGCTGCCCCAGGGTGTGGCGCTGCTCGACACCCCCGACATCGACTCGGTCGTCGAGGAGCACCACGAGATCGCCCACCGGATGCTCGACGCCGCCGACCTGTGGATCTTCGTGACCACGGCTGCCCGCTACGCCGACGCCCCCGCCTGGAACCTGCTGCGCCTGGCCAAGGAGCGCGGCGCCCGGCTGGCGATCGTGCTCTCGCGTGTGCAGCCCAAGGCCCGTGAGGTCGTTCTGAAGCACTTCGTGCGGATGCTGACCGAATACGGGCTCGGCGAGGTGGACAGGTTCGTCATCGGCGAGTCGAAGGTCACCGACGGCAGGCTGCCCGACCAAGAGGTCACCGACCTGCGGCTCTGGCTGGCCGAGCTGTCGGTGGACGAGGACCGGCGCGCCCAGGCGGTGCACGAGACGCTCAACGGCGTCCTCGACAGCTTTCGCACCCGCGTGCCGGCGCTGGCCCGGCACCTGGAGGGGCAGGTCGCCTTCCGCACCGAGCTGCGCGGCGACGTCGAGGCCTCGTACATGAGCGCGCTCACCGAGATCGACAAGGCGCTGCGCAACGGCATGCTGATCCACGGCGAGGTGCTGGCCCGCTGGCAGGAGTTCGTCGGCTCCGGCGACCTGCTGCGCACGCTGCAGTTCCGCAAGCGGGGCAGGTCGCCGCGGCAGGCTCCCGAGCGGGTCACGGCGTTCCGGGCCGCGCTGCGGGCGGGGCTGGAGTCGGTGATCACCGCCGCCGCCAACCGCGCGGCCGAAGAGGTGGTCGCGCGCTGGCGGCACCGCTCCGAGCTGGGCGGGACGATCGGCGCGGGCCTCGAACGGCCTTCCGACGAGCTCGTACGGCATGCCACGCGGGCGATCGCCGCCTGGCAGGAGCACGTCACCGAGCTGGTGCGCACGGAAGGCGTGGCGAAGCGGTCGGTGTCGAAGTTCGTGTCGTTCGACGCCGACTCGCTGTCGTTGATCTTCATGGTCGCGATGTTCAGCGGCCCCGTTGAGGGAGTGCCGCACCGGCTGGTCAACGCGCTGCTCGGCGCGGAGTCGCTGCGCGGCATCGGCGCCAAGGCGCTCAGTGACCTGCGAGCCAGGATCGGCATGCTGTTCGACGAGGAATCCATGCGTTACGTGCAAGCGCTCGACTCGGCCGGGATCCCCGACGAGTCCACCGCCACTCGCCTCTACCAGGCGACGTACAACCTCGAGGTCGCCCGATGACAGCCGTCACCACCAGGCCGGGCCTGGCTCCGCGGCTGACCGCCCTGACCAAGATCGTGGAGTTGGGGCCGGGGCGGCTCGACCAGAAGGTGCTCTCCGAGGCGAGCAAGCTGCTCACGCTGGCCGGCGACCGGCTCAAGCTCTCCTCCGAGCACACCGTGGTCGCCCTGGCGGGCGGCACGGGCAGCGGCAAGTCGTCGCTGTTCAACGCGATCTCCGGGCTGGAGCTGTCGCCCACGGGCGTGCGCAGGCCGACGACCGCCCGCACCCACGCCTGTGTGTGGGGGCTGGAGGGGGCCGCGCCGCTGCTCGACTGGCTGCAGATCCAGTGGCGCCACCGCTTCGCCCGCGCCAGCGCGCTCGACAAGGGCGAGAGCCAGCTCCACGGGCTGATCCTGCTCGACCTGCCCGACCACGACTCGATCAGGGCGCTCACCGACACCGAGGCCGACCGCCTCATCGGCCTGGCCGACCTGGTCGTGTGGGTGCTCGACCCGCAGAAGTACGCCGACGCCTCCACCCACCGGCGCTACGTCACCGACCTGGCCGGGCACGACGCGGTGACCGTCTTCGCCCTCAACCAGGCCGACAAGCTCTCCGCCGAGGAGCTGGCCGAGCTGGTCATCGACCTCAACGACCTGCTGCGCCGCGAAGGCGTCGACCACCCCAGCGTGGTCCCCACCTCGGCGGTCACCGGCCGCGGCATCGACAGCCTCAAGAGCGTCATCGCGGGCGCGGTCTCCCGGCGCCGGGCGGCCATCCAGAAGCTCGAGGCCGACCTGCGCCGCCTTGAGAGCCGCCTGACCCAGACCATGCCCGTCGGCGACGCCCTCTCCTCACCGTCGTCGGTCGACGAGGCCCGCAGGCTGGGGCTGACGGACGCGCTCTGCGACGCCGTCGGCGTGCCGGCCGTGGGCGAGGCCATGGAGAACGTCTACGCCGAGCGTTCGAGCCGCTGGGTGGGGTGGCCGTACCCGCGATGGGTGAACAAGTTCCGCCCCGACCCGCTCCGATCGCTGCGCCTGGAGGACGTCGGCGACGAGATCCGCGGCATCACGACCGGCTCGGTCAGCGCCCAGGCGGCCGAGGTCTCCAACGCCGTGCAGGCGCTGGCCGACGGCCTGACCGCCGGCATGCACCCGATCTGGCGCACCGCCGTGCACCGCGCGGCCCGCTCCCGCTCCGGCCAGCTCCCCAAGGCGCTCACCGAGGACCTGACCGAGGTCGCGCCCGAGCTGGACCGCGTACCCCCGTGGTGGCGGCTGCTCAAGATCTGGCAGTACTTCCTCGTCGGCGCCTTCGTCGGCGGCGTCGCCTGGCTGGCCGTCGGCCTCACCATGCCCGGCCAGCTCCCCGCCTCCCTCCAACTGCTGGGCGACACGGCGGCCCTGCCGTGGGTGGGGCTGATGATGGCCTCCGTACTGGGGCTGGGAGCCCTGTCGGGCATCGCGTCCCGCAACTTCGTCGAGCTGGGCGCGTCCCGTGAGCGGGAGCGTCTGGAGCGGGAGATGCGGCGACGGGTGGCGGCGGTGGCGGAGAGCATGGTGGTGGAGCCGGTGGAACGTGAACTGGCTCGTCACCACGCGTTTTATACGGCTATGCGCGGTTTGTCGGGCTGATTGTCGCTGGTCGCTTTGTCGCGGTCTGGCCGGGCGGGGTTCGCCTGGTCGGGCCGTGGCTTCTCCGGCTTTGGCCAGCTCGTCTGTTTTCTTGCTTGCGGCGCGCTTTTCGTCCCATGACGGGGCAGGCCGACCAACTCGACCCGGTCCCATATCTGCACCGCGCCCTCACCTGCACCGCGCCCCTACGACGCCCGCCTCGCCCACAACCGCCATCCGCATTCCCACCCACCCTGTACCTCACCCCCACCCCCAACTCCTGGCTGTCCACAGGGGGCATCGATGCGGCTCCTTTATCCCCAGAACCCCGTTCGGCCCCTCGGGCCCATGCTCTCCTGCGGCACCGTATCCCCAGGCCGCGGGCACCCCGCCCGCCACACGGGAGGCAACGGGATGAACGACATCCACATCACACTCACCGGCAACGTCGCAGCAGAGCCCAGGCAGTACAGCTTCGAGGACGGCGCCAAGGTGACCTCGCTCAGGGTCCTCACCACCCACCGCTACTTCGACAAGAGAACCGGCCAGTGGACCGACGGCGAGCGAGTGTGCTTCGCAGTCCGCTGCTGGCGCTCCCTTGGCGAGAACGTCGCCAGGTCAGTCCAGGTAGGCCAGCCCGTGGTCGTCTCGGGCAAGCTCCGCATCAGAGAGTTCGGCCCCGAGGGCGACCGCCGCTTCATGCCCGAAGTAGAGGCCAGCGCGGTCGGTCACGACCTCCGCTGGGGCACAGGCGTCTTCGCCAAGCCCGAACGCACCGGCGGCCCGGTCTCGGTGAGCAAGGAGATGCGCGACCGCCTGGACGAGGAAACCCAGGACTGGGCTCTGGGCGTCAAACCCGCCCGCGACCACACCCGCGCAATCGAGCCCACCCAAGCAGCCAATCCCCAAAGCCGCCCCATCACCCACCCCGCCCCCCTGACAGAAGACTCCCCCTGGCCGGCCCCCCTCCTCCCGGAAGCCACCCCAGTAATCAAAGCCACCCACCCCACCAGCGACCAAGCCCTCCCTACCAGCCAGAACACCAACGTGATCACGAATACCCCGATCGCCAGCACCGACCACCCCCAGTCTCCCGAAACGCCCCTCACAGCAGCGAACGCACCGCAGAACACCACGACAGCCCTCTCTACCTCCACCCCTCAACTCCAGAGCAGCCAGCAGCCCACCCCCACCCCACCCACCACCACCTCACCCGCCAACTCCACCCCCGAAGCCACCTCCTCCACCGCCACCCAGCCCACCACTCCAGCGAAGAACACGCCGCAAGCCACCCCCCGATCTACCAGCACCCCAAGCAGTCGCTCCTCCCGGCGTTCATCCGCAGCCGCATCTCCTCCCTCAACCCGAACCAGCGATACGACCGTGCGAATCGTCGGCGCAGACAACAACGAGTCAGCAGCAGAGGAACGAGCAGCGGCCTAACCCACCAACCGCCGCCATCGCCCGACTGCTGCCCTGAACTGAACGAGGGGACGCAGAAGACGACGAGCAGAACCTCGCCTACCTGAGTGGACGCCCACACCCGAACACACCGAGGACGGGCGCGCGACTGCGAAGCAACAGCCAACCAGCCATTACAGGCCATCGGCGGCTGACAGGCGTTACCACCCAGGCAACGAGCCACAAGCCCAACGCCTGGCACTCGCCCCAAACGTTCGCCCGTCCCACGGCCGGCAGGTCGCAGTTCGTAGGCAAGGCAGCCAGCAGATCGCTTCAGAAGTTGACGGCGGATCAGGAGCCAGCGGGCGGTGGAGAAGGTATCCGTGCAGGTGGAAAGGCTGCTCGCTCCCCGCCGCTGACCAAGTCGATCCGTCGACTGCGCCACACACGAGAACGAGAGTGACGCAGATGACGACGCCGCGCGCTGCAGGGGCCTGCCCGGCGAACGGCGGAAAAGTCAACCGGAGGCGGAAGCGGTAGTGCGATCACCTGCGCAAACACCATCTCCGTTGCTGGCTGAACTCCGATCGCCGGACACTCCCCGCTGCAGCGCCGCACGCTGCAGCGGCGCCTGGAGGGGGTCCGC
>NZ_JAHKRL010000065.1 GCF_019396405.1 Nonomuraea rhizosphaerae
CCTGCCCCGCCCGCCCCAGCCCGCCGGCGACGTCGCGAGCGACCCGCTCGCGAAGACCGCTGCCCAGGCCGCTGAGACCCTGGACTTCTGGAGCAAGTCCGACTACGCGGCTCTCAAGTCGGCTGTGGCCTTCAACCCCGACTCGCTCGAGGTTGAGAAGATCTCCCGTGGTGGCGGTTATAGCGCCGACACCAAGCCCGGCAGCTCCGTGCCGATCGGCGAGGAGAAGAAGACCGCCGTCAAGTCCCAGAACGTCAACATGCCGAAGACCATCGGCAAGGTGTTCTTCGAGGGCCGCGACGGCAAGCTGTACTGGTGCTCGGGCACCTCGATCCAGTCGCAGTACCGCAACCTGGTCGCCACGGCCGGTCACTGCGTCTACGACATCGCCGGCAACGACGAGGTCGTCTCGCGCTGGGTCTTCGTGCCGGGCTACTACCAGGGCAAGGCTCCTTGGGGCCTGTACGTGGGCAAGCAGGCGTTCACGCACTACGACTTCGACGTGTACGAGGACTTCGACCGCGACTACGCGTTCGTGACCGTGTACAACGGCATCGGCGGCACGCTGAACAAGCCCTCCAAGGTCGACATCGCGACCTTCAAGTCCTACGCCGGCGAGAAGTTCGTCAAGGAAGTCGAAGTTTCCTTCGACGAGTACAAGAAGGGCCGCCTCGACCCGAAGACCGCGGACTACTACTCGCTCAAGCGGGGAACGCGCGCGGAGAAGACCGGTCCGGACTTCCCCGGCGCCGTGGTCGAGAAGGTTGCGGTCAGCAAGTACGAGTACTTCCGCGCTGGTGTCGGCACCGGTAACGGCAACAAGTTCGGCGAGCCCGTCACCAGCCAGGTGACCAAGTCCGAGTGGTACGCCTACCGGGGCAAGGGCGAGAAGACCCGTGACTCCCGTGGCAACTACCTGATCACCGAGTACTTCGTTCAGCAGTGGTACAAGCCGGGCACGGACCACAAGTTCATCCGTACCGACTTCTACACCGTTGCTCACGAGGTCAAGGACGTCGGTCGCCTCGGCGACAACGTCGGTGGCCAGGGCGTGTCCTGGAACCAGGCGAGCGGCAAGTACGTCCGTACCTTCGGGTACCCGTACGGCACGCACCCCGACGGCAACAAGCCCTACACCGGCGTGACGCCGAAGTGGTGCTACGGCAAGACCGCTAAGAACGTCATCAAGGTTCCGGCCCGCAAGGTCGAGGAGCACCAGTCGCTGAAGTGCGCCGTTACCGCTGGCTACGATGGTGGCCCGTGGCTGGCGAACTACAGCAACTCGAAGCGTCTTGGCTACGTCAACGGTGTCACGAGCCTCATCGTGGACGTCGACGGCAACAAGCGCTACGACACCATCACCTCGGCTTACTTCGACGGTGAGACCGCCGCGATCTACAAGGCCGCTGCGGCCTCGTGGTCCGGCAAGCTCATCCCGTAGTTCGCTGCGGACCGAACGAGGACCTTGGTCGTCGTTCACCAGCTTCACCCGAAGGGCTCGGCAGTTCGCTGCCGGGCCCTTCGGCCTGTCTGCTCCTTGCCTCCTCCAGCAGCTCAGGGCCCGAAGAACCCTTTTCCGTAACATTCCCGCACAGACTGTTACTGGAGTGACCAGTGGGTCGATAGGGTCTCAACAACCTGCTGTTAACTTTGTGGAGAACCCCCAGTGAAGCGCCTGCTCGTCCCCCTGACCGCCGCCAGCCTGAGCGCCGCAGCCCTCGCCCTCCCAGCCGACGCAGCCCCCGACTGGGTCAAGGACCCGCTCGCCCCCAAGGCCGCCGACGCCTACAGCAACGCCTACTTCTGGCTCGACGCGAACGGCGCGGCCATGAAGAAGGCCAGCCAGTTCACCCCCGACGCCAAGGACGTCCAGAAGCTGGTCTCCACGAGCGCCAAGGCCCCCGACGGCAAGCCGGGCTCGGCCTCCCCCACGGGCACCGCCCCGAAGCCGACCAAGACGAAGAACCTGAACCTGCCCAAGAGCATCGGCAAGGTCTTCTTCCTCGACGGCCAGAAGAACTACCGCTGGTGCTCGGCCACGTCGGTCCAGTCCCGGTACCGCAACCTGGTCGTCACCGCCGGCCACTGCGTCTACGAGAAGGGCGAGGACGTCTTCTCGAAGTGGGTCTTCGTCCCCGGCTACTACCAGGGCAAGGCCCCGTTCGGCGTGTACGCCGGCGCCTACGCCTTCACCACCTACGACCTCGACACCTACGACGACTACGACGGTGACTTCGCGTTCGTGGCCGTGCACAACGGCTTCTCGCTGCCCACCGACAAGAAGGTGTCGTTCAAGGAGTGGCAGGAGTGGAAGGGCGACAAGTGGGTCAAGCCGGTTGAGATCAGCCGGGCCGAGTACGTCAAGTGCGTGCTGAACCTCGGCCACTGCTGGTCCGAGGGCGCCGACACCCCGGCCGACAAGGTGGGCCCCGACTACCCCGGCGCCGTCCTGGAGAAGGTCGAGGTCAGCGACAAGGAGTACGCCGCGGCCAAGGCCGGCAAGGGCCAGGGCTTCAAGTTCGGCCTGCCGGAGACCGTCCCGGTGACCAAGACGGAGCACGACGCGTACAAGGGGCCGGGCAAGAAGAGCGTCGACAAGCTCGGCAACTACTTCATCACCCACTACTACACGCAGAAGTGGGTCAAGCCCGGCACCTCCCGCAAGTACTACATGGGCGAGTACGTCATCGGCATCGCCAAGGACACCGGCCGCCTCGGCGACGTCGTCGGCGGTCAGGGCGTCGCCTGGAACCAGCCCATGGGCCAGTACGTCACCGCCTTCGGCTACCCCGCCGCCCCCCACCCCGACGGCGACAAGCCGTTCACCGGCGTCACGCCCAAGTGGTGCATCGGCAAGACCGGCACGAAGACCTACCAGGTCAACACGTTCAAGGTCGAGACGCACCAGATCCTGAAGTGCTCGATGACCGGCGGCGCCGACGGCGGCCCCTGGCTGATCAAGTACGACAACAACAAGCGCACCGGCTACGTCAACGGCGTCACGAGCATGTTCCACGACCAGGACGGCAACGACCGGGTCGACTACATCAGCTCCGCCTACTTCGACGGCGAGACCGCCGACGTCTACAACAAGGCGCAGTACGCGGCGACGAAGTCCATCGTCGGCCCCAACGGCGAGATGATGGAGTAGGAGCGACAGAGATCGGGTCCGGTGAGCGAACCGGACCCGATCCTCACGCCAAGGACAGCTCCCTGGTGCGCTCGCGCAGCGCCCGCACCGCCGGCTCCCCCTTGTACGGCTCCAGCCGCCTGCGCAGGTCGGCCGCGTACGAGCGGGACCTGGCCGACTGCAGGTCGTTGGCCAGCTTGAGCGCCGTGCCCGTCACCTGGCACGCCTCCTCCAGCTCGCCGCACTGCAGCAGCCCGGCGGCCAGGAGCGACAGGTTGAACATGCGCCCGCGCACGTAGCGCCCGTCCATGTCCAGGGAGCGGCGCGCCTGCCTGACCACCCGCTCGCCCTCGCCCAGGTCGCGGAAGCAGTGGGCGAACTTCGCCGACAGGTACGCCTCGTCGAAGTAGCTGAGCCAGGCCGGCTCGTTCCTGGGCACGCGCGAGTCGAAGGCGATCTCGGCGTCGTGCAGCGCGTTGCCGCAGGACCGGGCGTCGCCGAGGCCCGCGTGCGCGTGTGCCTCCAGGACCTGCGCGGAGGACAGCAGGGTGTGGACCCCCGCGCGGCGGGCCGAGAGCTGGGCCGCCCTGGCCAGGTCGAGCGCGTGGGCGTGCTGGCCCATGTAGATCGCCTGGTGGGCCATCCCGGCGAGGATCTCGCCGCCCAGCGCGTGGTCGTCGGCTCCCCTGGCCAGGCTCAGGGCCTGGATGAGGTAGCGCTGGGCCAGGCCGTGCTGCTCCAGGTCGTAGGCCATCCAGCCGGCCAGCCGGGTCAGCTCGGCCGCCGCGGCGGCCAGTTGCCTGCCGGTGGGCTCACCGTAGGCGCCCTCCCTGAGCAGCGGCGAGACCGCGTTGTCCAGGTACTTGATGACGGAGGAGCGTACGCGTCCGCTGCCGAAGCGGTTGTCCAGCTCCCCGAACGAGCGGGTGACCTCGTTGATCGCGGCGATGTCGGCCCTGCCGACCCGGCGCGTCCCGGAGCCGCTCGGACGCTCGTCGGACGTGGCCGTCAGCCAGCGGACGGCTCCGACCGAGCCCGCGCCGATCGCGAAAGTGGAGTCGATCAGGAATCGTCGTCTCTCCATGTCGGCCCGCCACAGCGCCGTCACCGTCGCGACGCCCTCCTTCCACGTGTGCGTGAACTCCTGCCCGAGATCAAGGGGTGTAGTGATGACCGGCATGCCCACCTCCGCGGGGGAGACGGGCCTGCCGAGCCGCAGCGCGAATATCTCGGTGAGAAGGGACGGCACGGGGTCGCGCGGGCGTTGCCCGCCGATCCAGCGCAGCACGGAGCTGTGGTCGTACTTGAGACCTGGGGTGCCTCGTGCGGCTCCCAGGTCGTTGAGGCGCCTGGCCAGCCCCTTGTGGGACAGACCCGCCTCTGCGATGAGCTGCTGCAGCAGTCGATTGGGCTCGCGTTCCATCGCTCTCCTTGCGACAACAGGAGTCGGCGCCCGCAACCTTACAGAGAGTTCCTTTTATAGCACGGAGAGTAAAGATTATTTGGGGGTTCCAGGAGTGAACTCTCGAAGGCGGGCGCACCCCCCCGTACTGCCCGGGGAGTCGCCGTTCAGTCCTGGGTCATCCCAGCCCTGAGCGGCAGGACGCGGGCACGCCCCGACCACCACGCACGCGGAGCCCTATCGACGGGCGACCCCGTCCGCGCGGGCCTGGTCGGCGACGGCGGCGGTCACCGCCGGCGCGACCCGCTTGTCGAACGGCGAAGGGATGACGTAGTCGGCCCTGACGTCGTCGCCCACCACGCCGGCGAGGGCGGTGGCGGCGGCGACCTTCATGTTCTCGGTGATCGTCGTGGCGCGGACGTCGAGCGCGCCGCGGAAGACGCCGGGGAAGGCCAGCACGTTGTTGATCTGGTTGGGGAAGTCGGAGCGGCCGGTGGCGACCACCCGGGCGTGCTTGGCGGCGACCTCGGGGTGCACCTCGGGGGTGGGGTTGGACAGCGCGAACACGATCGAGTCGGGGGCCATCGAGGCGATGGCGGACTCCGACACCGTCGATCCCGACAGGCCGAGGAAGACGTCGGCGCCCTTCAGGGCCTCCTCCGTCGAGCTGGTGTGACCGGCCTTGTTGGTGTCGCGGGCCAGGGCCTGCTTGACGGGGTTGAGGCCGTCCCTGCCGTCGTAGATCATGCCCTTGGAGTCGGAGACCGCGATGTCGCCGATCCCGGCCTCCAGGAGGATCCTGGTGACCGCGACGCCGGACGCTCCGGCCCCGGCCACCACCACGCGCAGGTCGCCCAGCGAGCGGCCGGTCAGGCGGGCCGCGTTGGTCAGCGCGGCCAGCGCCACGATGGCGGTGCCGTGCTGGTCGTCGTGGAAGACCGGGATGTCGAGCAGCTCGCGCAGCCGGTCCTCGACCTCGAAGCAGCGGGGGGCGCTGATGTCCTCCAGGTTGATGCCGCCGAAGGAGGGGGCGAGCCGGACGATGGTCTCCACCAGCGCGTCGACCTCGGTGCAGTCGAGGCAGATCGGGACGGAGTCGACGTTGCCGAACTCCTTGAACAGCAGCGCCTTGCCCTCCATCACGGGCATCGCCGCGGCGGGCCCGATGTCGCCCAGGCCGAGCACGGCCGTGCCGTCGGAGATGACGGCCACCACGTTGGAGACCCAGGTGTAGTCGTTGACCAGCGACGGCGTGTCGGCGATCGCGGTGCAGACGCGGGCCACGCCGGGGGTGTAGGCAAGGGAGAGGTCGTCGGCGTCGCGGACCGGGATGGTCGAGCGGACCTCCAGCTTGCCACCGCGATGCAGCGCGAACGCCGGGTCGAGGTCGAGGGATTCGAGAGAAGCGGGTGTGGTTGTCACTGAGACCCCAGTAGTGGTCGGACGGAAGAGACCTTCGGCAGACGGCGCGAGGGCCTGGCTTCGGTAGCGGCCAGGTGCCCCTCCTCGATCGTCTCGTGAGAGGGGTACGGGGGTCACCCGTGGCTCCATAGTGCCACATGCTGAGACGGGCTCTGTCTCAGTGCCGAAGCCGTTCCGTTGACGCATTGTTAAACGCCGGATGACGGACTGCAGCTAAACCGCATTTAAACTTCACAAAAACCGCTTACGTCGCATTTCACTTAGGGGGAGGCCCCGCACATGGCCCTCTGGCACAAGAACCGCCGTGGCACCATCACCGGCGCGCTCGCACTGACCGCCGCCTTCGCGCTGTCCGCCTGCGGCAGCTCGACCCCGGCGGACACCGGCGCCTCGGCCTCCGCATCGGCCTCCGGCTCCGCCCCGGCGGCGGCGGGCGGCGTGCAGCTGGTCTCACCTGGCAAGTTGGTCACCTGCACGAACCTGCCGTACCCGCCGTTCCAGGCCAAGGACGCCAGCGGCAAGGTGGTCGGGTTCGACGTGGAGATGATCGATCTGGTCGCCAAGAAGCTGGGCGTGACGCAGGAGATCGTGGACATCGACTTCGACGCGATCAAGGGCGGCGCCGCCCTCAGCGCCGGAAAGTGCGACGTCGCCGCCGCGGGCATGACCATCACCGAGGAGCGTAAGGCGCACCTGGATTTCTCGGACCCCTATTTTGACGAGGTCCTCGGCCTGGTCACCAAGAAGGGGGCGGGGGTGGCCACCCTCGACGACGCCAAGAGCAAGAACCTGAGCGTCGGCGTGCAGGCCGGCACGACCAGCCTCGACCTGGCCAAGGGCAAGGGCATCGAGGCCAAGGAGTTCAAGGACTCCGGCAAGCTGCTGCTCGCGCTGCAGTCCGGCCAGGTGGACATGGTCGTCCAGGACCTGCCCGTGGTCGTGGAGTGGATGAAGAAGCCGAACATCTCCTCCGCCTTCGAGCTGTCCGGCCAGGTGCCGACCAAGGCCCAGTACGGCTTCGCGGTCAAGAAGGGCAACGCGGCCCTGCTGAAGGCCGTCAACGAGTCGCTGGCCGGAGCCATCTCGGACGGCACCTGGACCAAGTCCTACCAGCAGTGGATGGGCGCGGCGCCGGTCTCCACCCCGAAGCCCACGTCCTGACATGACCGACACGCCGACCGCCGCCGCCGAGCCCGCCCGCAGCGGGCTCAGCCCCCGGCAGCGCCGCCGGATCAGCCTGGGCGTCCAGACGGTCGTGGGGATCATCGTCGTCATCGCGGTGATCCTGCTCGCCGACTGGCCCACGATCGTCAACGTCTTCCTGAACCGCGACGTCGCCGCGCTGATGATCCCCGAGCTCTTCACCGTCGCGCTGAAGAACACGCTGATCTACACCGTGAGCGGCTACCTGCTCGGCTTCGTCCTCGGGCTGGTGCTGGCGCTCATGCGGCTGTCCTCGCTGGCGCCGTACCGGGCGGTCGCCCTGGTCTACATCGAGATCTTCCGTGGACTGCCCGCGCTGATCATCTTCCTGCTCCTCGGGTTCGGCCTGCCGATCGCCTTCCCCGGCTTCAAGCTGCCGGGGCAGGAGTACGGCACGGTGGCCCTGGCCCTGGGGCTGGTGGCCGCGGCCTACATGGCCGAGTCGTTCCGCGCGGGCATCCAGGCGGTGCCCAAGGGGCAGATGGAGGCGGCCAGGTCGCTCGGCATGAAGCCGGGGCGCGCCATGGTGTCGATCATCCTGCCGCAGGCCATCAGGATCGTCACCCCGCCGCTGACCAACGAGCTGATCCTGCTGTTCAAGGACTCCTCGCTGGTCTTCACCCTGGGGGTGACCGCGGCGACCACGGAGCTGACCAAGTTCGGCCAGGACCTCACGGTCGACCAGGCCAACAGCACGCCCCTCATCGTGGCGGGGGCGACGTACCTGCTGCTCACGGTCCCCCTCGGGATCGTGGTGCGCCGCCTCGAAGCGCGTCAGAGGAGGGATCGGTGACCCACGCCGTAGAGATCAGGGACCTGCACAAGCAGTTCGGCGACAACCTGGTGCTCAAGGGCATCGACTTCACCGTCGAGCCCGGCCAGGTCGTCTGCGTCATCGGCCCGTCGGGGTCCGGCAAGTCGACGCTGCTGCGCTGCGTCAACCTGCTGGAGGAGCCCACCAAGGGCAAGGTGTTCGTCAACGGCGCCGAGCTGACCGACCCGGACGCCGACATCGACGCCGCCCGCCGGCACGTCGGCATGGTCTTCCAGCAGTTCAACCTCTTCCCGCACCTGTCCGCGCTGCGCAACGTGATGATCGCCCAGCAGCGGGTGCTCAAGCGCGGCGCCAAGGAGGCCGAGATCGTCGCCAGGGAGAACCTGGAGAAGGTCGGCGTCGGCGACAAGTGGAACTCCTACCCCGGCCAGCTCTCCGGCGGGCAGCAGCAGCGCGTGGCCATCGCCAGGGCGCTGGCCATGAACCCCGACCTGATGCTCTTCGACGAGCCCACCTCGGCGCTCGACCCCGAGCTGGTCGGCGACGTCCTCACCGTCATGCGCAAGCTGGCGGAGGAGGGCATGACGATGCTGGTGGTGACGCACGAGATGGGGTTCGCGCGGGAGGTGGCCGACCGCGTGGTGTTCATGGACGGCGGCGTGATCGTCGAGGACGGGCCGCCGTCGCAGGTGATCGGCGATCCGCGGCAGGAGCGGACCCGGTCGTTCCTGCGCCGCGTCCTGCACCCGGAGGGATGACGGCGGGGCGGGGCGTCTGCCACGCTCCGCCTCACCGGTTCTCGATGCTCTGCCGCTCGTGTAATACTCCGGCATGGACCTGACCTCTTACGCCGAGTGGGCGGTCCGGCTGATCAACGACCCGGACCCGCCCTCCGAGCCGGCGCGGCTGCGCGACGCGCTGGTGGCCGTGTTCGACGCCGCGCCCGACGAGGAGGCCGTCGTGGCGCTGCTGAACGCCCTTCTCGTCCGCCATCCCGTACGGCCGCAACTGTCGGCCCACGACGGCCAGCGCTGGCACCTGCACCTCGCCGAGGACCCCGCGGCGTGCGCCGTCATGGGGCTGGCCGCGCTCGTCGCCGAGCTGGGCGCCGACCGGCTCGGCCGCTGCCAGGAGGCCCGATGCTCGCGCGCCTTCCTGGACACCTCCTCCAACCGCTCGCGCCGCTACTGCTCGGCCCGGTGCGCCAGCCGGGCCAACGTCGCCGCCTACCGCGCCCGCCGCCGCGCCGCTCTCTAGGACGTCCTCCAGCGCGGCCTGCCCGGGGGCCTTCAGCAGGCCGTTCTTCAGCGTCCGCGTACGAGCGGCCAGTAGCGCAGCACCACGCGCCCCACGATGTCGCTCACGGGACCGAAGTCCCAGCTGTCGCGGCGGCCGGCGGCCCGCTGGTTGTCGCTCTCCAGCCACCACCCGTCGTCGCCGTGCCACTGGGCCCGCTTGACGATCAGCCGCCCGGGGTCCCCGGGCAGGCGCGCCACGACAAGATCACCAGGACGGACGGCCGCGCCCCGGCGCACCAGAAGCCAGTCCCCGTCAAGCAGCGCGGGACGCATCGAATCGCCCTCGACACGCACTCTCACGAGCTGTGACCCCCTCCTCCGCAGGCGTTTGGACCCGAGTAAGGTCGGTAGTCGGACCAAGCTGATTCAGCATCAAGGAAGGACTTTCTGATGCTCGCACGACTGCTACGACCCAAGCATGTCGCTTCGGCGCACTGCGACCTGCCCTGTGGGGTGTACGACCCCGCGCAGGCCCGCATCGAGGCCGAGTCGGTCAAGGCGATCATGGAGAAGTACGCGGCGAACGAGGACCCGCTGTTCCGCGCCCGCGCGGTGCACATCAAGGAGGAGCGGGCCGAGCTCGTCAAGCACCACCTGTGGGTGCTCTGGACCGACTACTTCAAGCCGCCGCACCTCGAGCAGTACCCCCAGCTCCACCAGCTCTTCTGGGAGGCCACGAAGCTGGCGGGGGCCGCGGGCGGCAAGGGCACGGTCGACGTCGCCAAGGCCGACGACCTGCTCGGCAAGATCGACGAGATCTCCAAGATCTTCTGGGAGACCAAGGCGGCCTAAAACGGCACATAAGGCTCTGTGCGGCGAGCCGCCGCACAGAGCCT
>NZ_JAHKRL010000066.1 GCF_019396405.1 Nonomuraea rhizosphaerae
AGTGCCGGGGGATGGGGCGGTCGGTGATCCGCCCCATCCCCCGGCCACCGGCATCCAAGCGGAAGCGCGTCTCGCGCCACCGAACCCCCCTCCGCGTCCTGATGGCCAGCGCTGCCAGCTCAAGTGGATGCCGACGCTGGGTTAAGCCTGCGTTACGCAACGGCACACCGCAATGTGAAAACGTGCAATTGCACGAAGTTGCACATGTGGCCGGGGAGTCGGCCCAAGGAGCGGACAAAGGCGTATTGCCGAGTTATTCTCACGGCACGCCCGTGTCCCCCCTACGGAGCCTCTTATATGCGCAGTGCGTCACAAACCGTGCCCGATCCCTTCGAGACGCTGGGCCTGGACCCGACACAGTCCGCGCTTTACACGGCAGTGTTGCGCCTGCACAAGGCGACGCGTGCCGAATTGGCGCAAGCTATGGACGGACCAGTCGAAAAGGTGAGCGGTCAGCTTGACGAGCTTGTCAGATTGGGGGTGATCGACGAGCAGTCGGGCGAATATCTGGCGCGCCATCCGGCCGCCGCGCTCGGCCGGCTGATCGCCGAGCGGCTCGACCGGCTGGCGGAGGAGAGCAGGCGCATCGACTCCGCGCTTGGATCGATCCGGGGGCTGATCCGCGACTACGACGTGGGGCACGACTACCAGAACGGCGCCTTCCAGGTCGAAATGGTGAGCGGCGCCGACGTCCTTTACGAAAGTGTCGTGGGCATGGCGGTGCAGTCCCCGCCCATGCGACTCCTCACCGCGATCCCGGACGAGCGCACCATGGCAGACTTTGTCCGGAAATTTGCTGATCCTTGGATCGACGCGCAGCAGCGCCAGCTTCTGGAGCTCCAGGTAATCATCCCGGTCTCGACCCTGGCGATCCCCGGCGTACGCGAGCAGTTGACCAGACTCCTTGACAGCGGCGGCAAGGTGCGGACGCTCGACCGCGTCCCGAGCTGGTTCATGACCGCCGGGCACGACGCCGCCGGCCTGCCCGCGCTGTGGGGCGGCAACCTGCCCGACCACGCCTACAACTTCTATCTCGTCCGCACCCCGATCGTCGTGGGCGTGCTCAACTCGCTGTTCGGGGAGCTGTGGGGCCGGGCCGTGCCGCTGCCGTGGGGGCGCAGGGGCGAGGGCGTGGTGCAGGTGCTGCGGCTCGCGGCGCAGGGCATGTGCGACGACTCGATCGCCCGCCAGCTCGGCCTGTCCGTACGCACGGTGCGGGCCAGGTTCGCCGACGCCATGACCCAATTGGGGGCGCAGTCCCGCTTCCACGCTGGGGTGGAGGCGGCCCGGCGGGGATGGCTCGTCTAATAAGCACCGCTGGGGCCGCATCGGTCATATGGTGGGAAGGTGCTGGAAGACGTCCCCCGCGACCCGTTCGCGGACGACCCGAACGACCCTTCCTCTGCGATGGGTGAGCTCGACGACGCCGAGCCGCTGACCGCGCAGGAGCGCGACGAGGCCATCACCGACCTGGCCGACGTCGAGGTCTTCCGCTCCCTGTTAGAACAACAGGGGGTGCTGGGCCTGGTGCTCGACTGCCCGGAATGCGGTGAGCAGCACTTCTTCGACTGGGAGCTGCTGCGCGGCAACCTACGCCAGATGATCGACAAGGGTCAGCCACAGATGCACGAGCCGGCCTTCCACCCGGATCCGGCCGACTACGTGACGTGGGAGTACGCCAGAGGCTACGTGGACGGGGTCATCGACACCGAAGAGCGCCGCTGACCCCCCTCGTCAAGGAGCGCGTCACCGAGCGGCAGGGCGTCGCGCGAGACGTCCTTGCGCAGTGCGGCCAGCAGCCGGGCGGCGGGATCGCGCGAGTCGAACAGCTCGCCGCGGCCCAGCACGTCGAGCAGCGCGTCGGTCTGGTCCTCCGGCGTCAAGCCGACTCCAGCTCGGCCATCTGCCGCAACCGCGCCAGCGCCCGATGCTGAGCGACGCGGACCGCACCTGGTGACATACCGAGTACATTACCGGTCTCCTCAGCCGACAACCCCGACACCACCCGCAACAACAGCAACTCGCGCTGGTTGTCGGGCAGCCTGGCCAGCAGCCTGCGGGCGTGCTCGACCTCGATGTAGCGGACCACCGTCTCCTCGGGCCCCGGTCCGTCGTCGGGCCCGTCGGGCAGATCCTGGGTCGGTACGGCCGAGCGGACGGAGCTCCGCAGGGCGTCGGCCACCTTGTGCGAGGCGATGCCGAAGACGAAGGAGGCGAAAGGCCGCCCCATGTCCCGGTATCGCGGCAGCGCGGACAGCACCGCGATGCACACCTCCTGGGCTACGTCATCGGCAATGTGATATTGCCCTGAAACCCTGCCCAGCCTGGCGCGACAATAGCGCACCACCATCGGACGCAACTCGCCGAGCAGGGATTCGATCGCGCTGCGATCCCCCTGTACGGCGAGGCTCGTCAGTTCCCTTAGGTCGGAGTCATCCGTCCGTGCCGGAAGTCTCGACGCGAGCCTTACCCCAATTTTGGCGTCGGCGACGCTTCCCTCGCTCACGATAGGCATGATGCCCGCACTGATCGGGCCTGTCGTCATCGCGAACGGCTACGGATTGGTCACATTGAAGAGACGATAACGCTCCGTAATCACCTAACAACACTAAGCCTTAAGTACGGAAGAATATTTCATCCGACAACCGGAAATATACAGAAATCGCCAGCGCGTAGACGCTTAACACGCACTCCCGGTTTACCCCAATAAACCGTTTTTTCGCTTCGCTACAGGCTGCAGCCTATGTGACATGTTATGGCGCGTTCGCCCGCGCGCGTGAGCGACCGCCCCAGAACGCGAAACGACCCGCACCTGAGTGACAGGTGCGGGTCGTTTCGAGCGAACGACAGGCGCTGACCGAGATCAGTGACCGTGCCCGTGGCCGTGGCCCGCACCGGCGGCGGGGGCCTCCTCCTCGGGCTTGTCGACGACGAGCGCCTCGGTGGTGAGGAGCATGCCCGCGATCGACGCCGCGTTCTGGACCGCGGAGCGGGTGACCTTGACCGGGTCGTTGACACCCTGGGCGATGAGGTCGCCGTACTCGCCGGTAGCGGCGTTCAGGCCGTGACCCGGCTTCAGCTCGGCGATCTTGTGGGTGACCACGTAGCCCTCGAGGCCGGCGTTCTCGGCGATCCAGCGCGCGGGCTCGACCAGCGAGCGGCGCACGATGGCGACACCGGTGGCCTCGTCGCCCGTCAGACCGAGGTCGTCGAGCTCCTTGGACACGTGGATCAGCGCGGAGCCACCGCCGGAGACGATGCCCTCCTCGATCGCGGCCCGCGTGGCGGAGATCGCGTCCTCGAGGCGGTGCTTCTTCTCCTTCAACTCCACCTCGGTGGCCGCGCCGACGCGCAGCACGCACACGCCGCCCGCGAGCTTGGCCAGGCGCTCCTGCAGCTTCTCGCGGTCCCAGTCGGAGTCGGACTGCTCGATGGCAATCTTGATCTCCTTGACCCGGTCCTCGATCGCCTGCGCGTCGCCGGCGCCGTCGACGATGGTCGTGTTGTCCTTGGTGACCACGATGCGACGGGCGGTGCCGAGCACCTCGGTGCCGACGTTCTCCAGCTTGAGGCCGACCTCCTCGCTGACGACCTGGCCGCCGGTGAGGATCGCGATGTCCTGGAGCATCGCCTTGCGGCGGTCACCGAAGCCCGGGGCCTTGACGGCGACGGAGGTGAACGTGCCGCGGATCTTGTTCGTGACCAGGACGGCCAGGGCCTCGCCCTCGACGTCCTCGGCCACCACGAGCAGCGGCTTCTTGGTCTGGGCGATCTTCTCGAGCAGCGGCAGGAAGTCCGCGATCGAGGAGACCTTGCCCTGGGTGAGCAGGATGTAGGCGTCCTCCAGGACGGCCTCCATGCGCTCGGGGTCGGTCACCATGTACGCCGACAGGAAGCCCTTGTCGAACTGCATGCCCTCGGTGAACTCGAGCTCCATGCCCATGGCGTTGGACTCTTCGACCGTCAGGACGCCGTCCTTGCCGACCTTGTCGAACGCCTCGGCGATCAGGTCGCCGATCTTGGCGTCCTGGGCGGAGATGGTCGCGACGTTCGCGATCTCCTTCTTGTCCTCGACCGGGCGCGCGCTGGCGAGCAGCTTGTCGCTGATCTCCTTGGCGGCCTTGTCGATGCCACGCTTGAGCGACAGCGGCGAGGCGCCGGCCGCCACGTTGCGCAGACCCTCGCGGACCATCGCCTGGGCCAGGACGGTCGCGGTGGTGGTGCCGTCACCCGCGACGTCGTTGGTCTTGGTGGCGACTTCCTTGGCCAACTGGGCGCCGAGGTTCTCGTAACGCTCTTCAAGCTCGATCTCACGAGCGATGGTCACGCCGTCGTTCGTGATCGTCGGAGCACCGAACTTCTTGTCGATGACGACGTTGCGGCCACGCGGGCCGAGGGTAACCTTCACGGCGTCCGCGAGGGCGTTCACGCCGCGCTCAAGCGCGCGGCGGGCGTCCTCGTCGAACTCCAGGATCTTCGCCATTGCTGAAAGTCCTCTCCTGGCGTCGAAAGCCCCGGCCGCGCGCGCTCAGACGAGAGACGCGCGCCCGGGGCCCTGACGCATCCGGCCTACTTCTCGATGATCGCGAGAACGTCGCGGGCGGAGAGCACGAGGTACTCCTCGCCGCCGTACTTGACCTCGGTGCCGCCGTACTTGCTGTAGAGGACGATGTCGCCCTCCGAGACGTCGAGCGGAATACGCTTGTCGCCGTCCTCGTCCCAGTTGCCCGGGCCCACCGCGAGGACCTTGCCCTCCTGCGGCTTCTCCTTGGCGGTGTCAGGGATGACCAGGCCGGAAGCGGTCGTCTGCTCGGCCTCAAGCGGCTGAACCACGATGCGGTCGCCGAGCGGCTTAACGGGAACCTTGGTGGCGGTCGTCACGATCGGACCTCCCCTTCAGATATGAATGATCTAGAAGAGGCGACCAGCGGGGCCTGCCGTCGCGGGTGTCAGACCTGCCTCGTCGCACGTTGGCACTCTCAAGGGGAGAGTGCCAACAGGAAACATATGCAAGAGGGGCTTGACAGTCAACACGAACGCGTCTGCTCAGAGCGATCAGGGACCCTGGCTTTGCCTGAGGTGAGCCCAGGAGGCCCCCCTTCGGCACGACGACGATCCCCCGCACGGCCGGGCCCGTCGGCTTTCCGGGGCCGAGGACACCGTGTCGGCGGGGGCCGCTAACGTCGGAAGCGTGGATCTCGACGCCTTCAACGAGTTGCTGACACCGCGCGGCCGTCGCGCGCTCGCCGAGGCCGTCGAGCTGGCCGGGGCCGATCCGGTGGTCGCGGCGACGACGCTGCGCAGGACGTACGACGCCGCGCTCACCTCGGCCGCGCTCACCCAGGCGGCCCTGCGGGAGCGCGCCAGGGCCAAGTTCGGCGACGACGCGGCCCGCATGTACTTCACCCCGCACGGCCTCGAACAGGCCACCAGAGCCGAGGTCGCCACCCACCGCGCCGACCGCCTGACCCACGACGCCCGGGGCAGCGGACAGAGCGACGGACAGAACGACGCCCAGAGCGACGGACAGAACGACAGGCAGAGCAGCGGGCAGAGCGGCCGCGAGAGCGGCGGACAGAGCAGCGGGCGCAGCGACGGGCAGGCCGGCGGCCGGAGTGGTCGCCAAAGCGGTGGGGCGCGGGTCGTGGACGCCTGCTGCGGCATAGGCGGCGACCTCATCGCCCTGGCGCGCGCCGGTCACACGGTGACGGCCGTGGACGCGGACCCGCTGACCGCCGCCGTCGCGCGGGCCAACGCCGAGGCGCTGGGGCTGGACCACCTGGTGACGGTGCGGGTGGGCGACGCGGCGGAGGTGCCGCCCGAGGAGTACGACTGGCTGTTCGCCGATCCGGCCCGGCGGACGAGCCGGGGCAGGACGTTCGACCCGATGGCCTACTCGCCGCCCTGGCCGGTCGTGCTCGACCTGGTCGCCAGGGCCGGGCGGGCGTGCCTGAAGGTGGCGCCCGGCATCCCGTACGAGTTCATCCCCGCCGGCATGGAGGCCGAGTGGGTCTCGTACAAGGGCGAGGTGAAGGAGGCGGCCCTGTGGAAGACCTCCGCCACCACGGGCGAGCGGCGGGCGACGCTGCTGCCCGGCGGCCACTCGATCGCCGCCCGCGGCGTGCGGGCGGCGGCCGGCGCCCTCGGC
>NZ_JAHKRL010000067.1 GCF_019396405.1 Nonomuraea rhizosphaerae
CCGCACCCAGAACGGGTGCGGGCCCTGACGCGAGACCTACGCCGAGGTCGGAATCAACGCCGCGAGATCAGGCGGAGACGATGTTCTCGGCCTGCGGGCCCTTCTGGCCCTGCACGACGTCGAAGGACACCTTCTGGCCCTCGGTCAGCTCGCGGTAGCCGCCGTTGGCGACGATGTTGGAGTAGTGGGCGAAGACGTCGGCGCCGCCGCCGTCCTGGGCGATGAAGCCGAAGCCCTTTTCAGAGTTGAACCACTTAACAGTGCCGGTAGCCATGTTGTCTCCTTCAGATAGGTGGAGAAACGAACTCCGCACCGTGCGAAGCCCGTGTCGCCGAAATGAGCCCACCCGGAGATGACCGGCAAACAAAAACACGCCTGACGAGCTAACTCTGTCAAGCGCACAAAGTCTTTATGGGTAACACAACTGCAACGCCACCCAGGCTAGCAGACGTCCCGAGCGCGTCGTCACTACTTTTGCTGACAGTGAGTGGTGATCGTTGACTGTGTGTAGTGTCGTCGCGCATGAGGACATGGGCAGTGATCATGGCGATGGTCACGGTGTTCGCGGCGCAGCCGCCGGTCATGGCGGCCACGCTCCCCGTCGCGTACTCCGGGGTCCTGGCGCTGACCCACGCCACCCTGCACCCCGACACCGCCCCGGCCGGTGCCAACGACTGGGGCTGCCGGCCGGCCGGCGCCCATCCCCGGCCCGTGGTGCTCCTCCACGGCACGGTCGAGAACATGACCGTCAACTGGTTCACCCTCTCGCCGCTGCTGCGCAACCAGGGCTACTGCGTCTTCGCCGTCAACTTCGGCCAGGAGGACAGGCCGCGCCTCGGCCTGCCCGGTTCGAGCCGGCCCGGCGGCACGGCGCCTGTCGATCGCTCGGCGGGCGAGCTGGCCGTCTTCGTCGACCGGGTGCTGGCCGCCACCGGCGCGGGCGAGGTGGACCTGGTCGGCCACAGCCAGGGCGGCATGATGCCCCGCCACTACCTGCGCTTCCTCGGTGGAGCGGGCAAGGTCGGCGCGCTGGTGGGGCTGGCGCCCCCCAACCACGGCACCACGGTGCTCGGCCTGTCGCGCCTGCCCGGAGTGCCGGAGCTGCTGACCGCCGTGGCCGGGCAGGCCGTCCGCGACCAGCTCGCCGGATCGCCGTTCCTGCGCAGGCTGAACGCGGGCGGCGACACGGTGCCCGGCGTCCGCTACACGGTCGTCGCCAGCCGCCTGGACGAGGTGGTGACGCCGTACACGTCGGCGTTCCTGAGCGGGCCGGACGTCACCAACATCGTGGTGCAGGACCACTGCCCGCTGGACACCTCGGAGCACCTGGCCCTCTCGTACGACGCCAACGCCCTCCACTTCGTCACCAACGCCCTCGACCCGGCGCACGCGACACCGGTGACCTGCAGACCCACCCTGCCGGTCAACGGCGGCTGACCCGCCTTACCCGAGGAAGGCGAGCACCCGCTCCATGAGCAGCGCCGTGGCCTTCTCGTCGTAGCCCGGCAGGCTGCTGTCGGCGAACAGGTGGCCGTCGCCGGGGTAGAGGAACAGCTCGGCCTCCGCCGCCTCCTGGACCAGGGCCCGCGCGGCCTCGGCGTCCCCGTCGTCGACGAAGAACGGGTCCGCGTCCATCGCGTGGACCTGCACCGGCACCCCCTCCGGCCACGGACCGCCGAACTCCGACGTCGGCACGCACGAGTGGAACAGCAGCGCCCCCTTCGCCCCGGGCCGCGTCTGGGCCAGCGACTGCGCGGGCAGCACGCCGAGCGAGAACCCGGCGTGGACCAGGCCCGCGGGCAGCCCCTCGGCCGCCGCCCGCCCGCGCTCGACGATCGTCCCGAACCCGGCCTCCTGCGCGTACGCGAGACCCGCCTCCAGGTCGTCGAAGACGTGCCCCTCGTACAGGTCCGGCACGTGCACGGTGTGCCCGGCCCGCTCCAGCTCCCCGGCGAACGCGCGTACCCCGGGCGTCAGCCCCTGGGCGTGATGGAACAACAACACCTCGGCCATCGAACTCCCTTTCCCATTCGGGTCCAGCATGCCGTACCTCGCGGCACGTTTGGGAAGAAGATTGCGGCGTCCGGCGAAGAATGGGTGACCGTTGACCACCATCCGGAAGGCAGATCATGACGGAGACGGGGACTTGACCGCCGAGGTGCGGGAGCAAGCGACCGACGCCGAGCTCGTGGCCGGGTACCGGCGTGACCCCGAGCGGTTCACCGCGGTGCACGACCGGTACCACCGCGACATCTTCCTGTACGTGGCCGCCCGGCTGGACGCCCAGGACGCCGAGGACGTCACGGCCGAGACGTTCCTGCTGGCCTTCGACCAGCGCGACCGGTTCGACCCGGAACGCGGCGGCCTGCGGCCCTGGCTGTTCGGCCTGGCCACCAACCTGGTCGCCAGGCACCGGCGCAAGGAGGCGCGCCACTACAAGGCGCTGTCCAAGCTGGATCCGGAGGCCGCAGCGGAGGGCCACGAGAACCGGGTCGTCACCACCGTCGCGGCCCAGCGCCTGCAGCCGCACCTGGCCAGGGCGCTGGCCGCGCTGACCCGTGGCGAACGGGACGTGCTGCTGCTCGTGGCGCTGCGCCAGCTCAGCTACGACGAGGTGGCCCAGGCGCTCGGCGTGTCCATCGGCACGGTGGGCTCCAGGCTGAGCCGGGCCCGCGCGAAGATCCACCCCATCATCGACCCGCTCGTCAGCAAGGAGACGTTCCGTGGATGACCTGCAGACGCTGGCCGGCGTCCTGACCGGGCCGGAGCCGTCCGAGGAGATGGCCGCCCGCAGCCGCGACCGGCTTCGGACCAGGATCCGCAGCCGCGCGTCCGGCCGCGGCGGGTGGCTGGAGCTGGGCGCACCCCGGCGGGGCGGGCCGAGGCGGGCCGCCTGGGCCGGCCTGGCCGCCGC
>NZ_JAHKRL010000068.1 GCF_019396405.1 Nonomuraea rhizosphaerae
GGACGGAGAGCGTCGCATCCAGGCTCGACAAAACCGCCCGGTCCGAAAGACCGGGCGGCTGGTCGGTGCCCCGGGTGGGATTCGAACCCACACTGTGCGGGTTTTGAATCCGCTTCCTCTGCCATTGGGATACCGAGGCAAGAGTCCCGACGAAGGAGAACTCGTCCATTTTGCGCGGTTGAAGCTTAGCCCAACCTGGGGCCAAAGCGATCCGGCGTGGATCTAATCTAGCGGACGTCGGTACTCTTCTGCTCGTGAGTACGCAGCGGCGAGTGGTGATCGCGGAAGACGAGGCGCTGATCCGCCTCGATCTCAAGGAGATGCTCGAAGAGGACGGCTACGTCGTCGCGGGTGAGGCCGGTGACGGCGAGCAGGCGATCCAGCTGGCCACCGAGCTGAGGCCGGACCTGGTCATCCTCGACGTCAAGATGCCCGTGCTCGACGGCATCTCGGCGGCCGAGCGGATCGTGGCCGAGCGGATCGCCCCGTGCCTCATCCTCACCGCTTTCTCCCAGCGGGACCTGGTGGAGCGGGCCAGGGACGCGGGGGCGATGGCCTATCTGGTCAAGCCGTTCACGAAGGCCGACCTGGTGCCGGCGATCGAGATGGCGGTCAGCAGGCACGAGGAGATGGTGGCGCTGAGCGCCGAGGTCTCGACGCTGTCGGAGCGGCTGGAGACCAGGAAGCTCGTCGAGCGGGCCAAGGGGCAGTTGATGGCGGCTCACGGGTGGAGCGAGCCGCAGGCGTTCCGGTGGATCCAGAAGGCGTCGATGGATCGCCGGTTGAGCATGCGTGAGGTTGCTCAGATCGTTATCGACGACGCGGCGGAACGTGCCTGAGAAAGCCGTATATCACCGGTTTTGTCGGCGTGGGTTGTGACCCGATCACGAGTGGGCATCCAACCGGCCTCGGTTTCCCTCGGCACGGCCGTAAGGGCCGCATCCTGATGGGCGGACGCAAGATCCGCTCATCAGGACGGAGATGTTGCGATGATCCGCATTTCCCGGGCGCTGGCCGTCGCCACCGCGGCCGGTCTCGCGCTGGCGGCGTGTTCGAGCGGTGGCACGACCACCGCGCCCATCGCCTCCGGGTCGGCCGCCGCTCCATCGAGCGCGCCGGCCGCCAAGGGGGACGGCACGCTGACGATCGGCACGGTGCTGCCGCAGACGGGTTCGCTGGCGTATCTGGGGCCGCCCGAGATCGCCGGGGTGGACCTGGCGGTCAAGGAGATCAACGAGGCGGGCGGGGTGCTGGGCAAGCCGGTGACCAAGTACGACACCGACTCCGGTGACACGACCACGAACATCGCCTCGCAGTCGGTGGACAAGCTGCTCGCGCAGAAGGTGGACGCGATCATCGGCGCCGCGTCCTCGTCCGTGTCCGAGTCGATCATCGACAAGATCACGGGGGCGGGGGTGGTGCAGTTCTCGCCGGCCAACACCTCGGACGCGTTCACCACGATCAAGGACAACGGGCTCTACTTCCGCACCGCGCCGCCGGACAAGCTGCAGGGGCGGGTCCTGGGCGACCTGGTGGTGTCGGACGGCAACGACGCCGTCGCCATCCTGGCGATGCAGGACTCCTACGGCACCGGCCTGGCCGACCAGGTGACGCAGACGGCCGAGGCGGGGGGCGCGCAGGTGGTCGAGCGGGTCGACTACGACCCGAAGGCGGCCGACTTCTCCGCCGACGTGGCCAGGATCAAGGCGGCCAACCCCAAGGGCATCGTGCTCATCGGCTTCGACGAGACCGCCAAGGTGGTGCAGGAGCTGGTCAAGCAGGGCCTGACGACCGACAAGTACAAGTGGTACATGGTGGACGGCAACATGTCGAACACCAACTTCGCGCAGATGCCCAAGGGCACGCTCAAGGGCGTCAAGGGCACCATCCCGGGCGCGGCGGCGCCGGAGGCGTTCCAGAAGCGGCTGCTGGGCGTCAATCCCAAGCTCACCAACTACACCTACGCGGCGGAGTCGTACGACGCGGCGAACCTGATCGCGCTGGCGGCCGAGGCCGCCAAGGACGACGCGGGCACGGCCGTCGGCGCCAAGCTGGTCGAGGTCAGCAAGGGCGGCGAGAAGTGCACGGACTTCAAGTCGTGCGCCGAGCTGCTCAAGGCGGGCAAGGACATCGACTATGACGGCGTGAGCGGGCCGGTCGACTTCAACGACGTGGGGGACCCGTCGGTGGCGACTATCGGGGTCTATCAGTACAGGTCGGACAACAAGTACGACGCGGCGAAGGCGCTGGAGTACCGCAAGGGCGACATTTCCGGTTAGCGCCCCGCCGGAGGCGCGTTCCGGCACACCCGGCGGAGGGTGAGGCGTCCGGGGGCCTCACCCTCCGGCGGCGTG
>NZ_JAHKRL010000069.1 GCF_019396405.1 Nonomuraea rhizosphaerae
CCGCCACCTGGCTGACCATCGACGTCGTCGAGAGGGGCGCGGCCGCCCCCGCCAGGCTGGCGGCCGGCGCCGACGTGGCGGTCGTCGTGGTGGGCGACCACCCCCTCGTCAACGGCCGCGAGACCGAGGACCGCGCCGACCTGGCCCTCGCCCCCGCCCAGGACGCCGTCGTCCGCGCGGTGCGCGCCGCCAACCCGCGCACCGTCATGGTGATCACCAGCGGCTACCCTGTCACCTGGTCGGACCCCGATGTGCCCGCCGTCCTGTGGTCCTCCCACGGCGGCCAGGAGTACGGCCACGCGCTGGCCGACGTCCTGTTCGGCGACGCCGACCCCGAGGGGCGGCTCACCCAGACCTGGTACCGCTCGGCCAGCGAGCTGCCGGACCTGCTCGACTACGACATCATCGCCACCGACGCCACGTACCTCTACTATCGCGGCACCCCTCTCCACCCGTTCGGCCACGGCCTGAGCTACACGACCTTCGACTACTCCGACCTGGGCGTCATCGTCTCCGGGGATGGTGACAGCGGGACGGTGACCGCGACCGTGACCGTCACCAACACCGGATCGCGCCCCGGCTCCGAGGTGGTGCAGTTCTACACCCACCAGCGCCGCTCCCGGGTCAAGCAGCCGCTGCGCCGCCTGCGCGGGTTCGAGCGCGTACGGCTGGCCCCCGGCGAGAGCCGTACCGTGAGCCTGGCCTTCCCCGTGCGTGACCTGGCGTTCTGGGACGTCACGCGCGCCAGGTTCGTGGTGGAGGACGCGCCGCACCAGCTCATGGCCGGCCGCAGCGCCACCGATCTGCGGCTGAGCACGCCCTTCCACGTCGCGGGCGAGACCGTCCCCCCGAGGAGGGGCGCGCTGCCCGCCGTGGACCACGACGCCTACGACGCGGTCGCGTTCGTGGACGCCGCCAAGGTGGCGGGCGACGCCGTGCGCTCGGAGGCCGAGGGCGCGTGGATCCTGTTCAGGGACGTGGACCTCACCGGCGCGGACTCCTGCGTGATCGAGGCGGCGAGCACCGAGGGCGGCGTCGTCACGCTGCGCCTCGACGACCTCCTGCACGGCCCCACGCTGGGCGCGCTCCCCGTCCCGCCGGCCGACCGCCACACCCCCGCCGCCGTCGAGGGGGAACTTGCGGAAGTCTCAGGGGTGCACGATCTTTATGTCGTGTTCGAGAACGAGGGGATCACCCTGGGGCATTTGACCCTGACCGGCTCCGAGGAGCCCGCCGTGGCACGGGCCGGCGCGGCGCGCACCTTGGCGGCCACCGGCGGCCGGACCGCCCACGGGCAGCTCCCCGGCGCGCGGGGCCTCGCCTCCCTCGGCCACCCCCGCGTCGGCCGGTCCGGTACATGACGGCCGCGCACCCCGCGAGCGGCCGGGCCGTCACCATCGCCGAGGTGGCCCGGCACGCGGGCGTCGCCGTCAGCACGGTCTCGTACGTGCTCAGCGGCAAACGGGCGATCTCCGCCGACACCAGGCGGCGGGTGCTCGACAGCGTCCGCGCCCTCGGCTACCACCCGAACGCCGGAGCCCGCGCCCTGGCCAGCAAACGCGCCAACGTGATCGCCCTGGTGCTGCCGCTGCGCGCCGGGATGCACGTACCGGTGCTGATGCGCTTCGCCACCTCGGTCGTCACCGCCGCCCGCCACTTCGACCACGACGTGCTGCTGCTCACCGCCGACGAGGGCCCCGACGGCCTGCGCAGGGCGGCGGCCAGCGCGCTGGTGGACGGCCTGGTGCTCATGGACGTCGAGCTGGACGACCCCAGAGTGCCGCTGCTGCGCCAGCTCGCCGAGCCGAGCGTCCTGATCGGCTTCCCCGCCGACTCGGCCGGGGTGACGTGCGTGGACCTCGACTTCGCCGCCGCCGGCGCGCTCTGCGTACGCCACCTGGCCGAACGCGGCCACCGCGAGGTGGCGCTGCTGGGCGCGCCCTCCGTGGTGTACGAGCGCGGCACCGGTTTCGCCCGGCGCACCCTCGAAGGGTTCACCGCCGCACTGGAACGCCACGGGCTCGACGGGACGGCGCTGCCGTGCGAGGAGACGTTCGAGGAGGTGCACGCGACCGTCAGCGGCCTGCTGGCCGGCCGCCCCGCCCTGTCGGGCCTGGTGGTGCACAACGAGGCCGCCGTCAACCACGTCCTCAGCTCGCTGCGGCAGCTGGGCAGGAAGGTGCCGGAGGACCTGGCCGTGGTGGCGATCTGCCCGGACGACGTGGCCGAGCCGGCCCGCCTCACCTCCGTGCTGATCCCGGCCGAGGAGGTGGGCAGGGAGGCGGTCGGGCTGCTCATGGCCAAACTGGAGGGCCGCTCGGTCCCGGAGGCGACCTTGCTGGTGCCACGGCTGGCCGTACGCGCGAGCACCTGACCTCCCGGGACGGGCCGGCCACCGCGCTGACGCCCGGGAGCGTCTTCGCCCGGGAGCACCTTCGCCTGGGAGCGCCTTCGCCCGAAGCGGCGGAAGGCCCATGCGCCGAGCCGCAGGCGCGACGGCACAGAAGTCCGCGACGGCGGGTGGCTCAGCGCGGCCGCGGATCCTCAGCCGAGCACGCCCCCTCCGGCGGGCACGCCCCCTCAGCCGGGCGGCTCTCCGCCACCTGCCGGGGGAAGATCCGCTCGTCCGCCAGCCCCGGCAGCGGTTGCGGCGAGGGCCGGGTGCCGTCCAGCAGCAGCGCCAGGTAACGCCGCTGGTCCCCGTCGTCGGCCCCCATCCGTACGGTGGCCAGCGCCATCACCACGATCGCCGCGAGGTCGCGGACGAGCAGGTCCTCGCGGACGAGCCCGCGCTCGCGGGCGACGGCCAGCACGTCGCCGAGCGGCCCCATGAACCGCTCGGCGATGCCGACCTGGAACGCCCCCGCCTCCCTGGCGGCCGTCAGCAGCGCGCGGTGCGCGGCGAGGGTGTCGACGGTGGCCGCCAGCGCGTCGGTCAGCCCCTGGCGGGGGTCGGCGGCCTGGCGGGCGGCCTGGACGACCGGCTCGATCTCCTCGGCGAAGTAGGTCTCGAACGCGGCCCTGATCACGCTGTCACGGTCGCCGAAGCGCCGGTAGACGGTCGCGATGCCGACCCCGGCCCGGCGGGCGATCTCCTCCAGGGGCACGGCCGTGCCCGAATCGTGCAGGGCGACGATGGCGGCCCTGACGATCCGGTCGGAGTTGCGCAGGGCGTCCGCGCGACGACGCTGCTCTGGCACACGCGGAACGCTAGCAGCATCCACGCCGCACCCCTAAGGATCACACGAGCTGTGAGACCGGGCTCACCAGGTGACCTCCAGCGACGTGAGCCCGTACACCACGCTGAAGGACCGGAAGCTCGCCTCGGCGGGCACCGCCCGCAGCCCCGGGAAGCGCTGGAACAGCGCCGGGAAGGCGATTTTCATCTCCATCCGGGCCAGCGGCGCGCCGAGGCAGTGGTGGATGCCGTGCCCGAAGGCGACGTGGCCGGGCGCGCCGCGGCTGATGTCGAGCACGTCGGGCTCGTCGATGAAGGCGGGGTCCCGGTTGGCGGTCGGCAGCGCGACCATGACAGCATCGCCCTGCTTGATCGCCTGCCCGGCGATCTCGGTGTCGCGGGTGGCGACCCGGGCGATGCCCGAGTGGACGATGCTGAGCCAGCGCATCAGCTCCTCGACCGTGGCCTCGATCCGCTCCGGCTCCCGCCTGAGCAGGTCGAGCTGGTCCGGGTGCTGGAGGAGGGCGAGGGTGCCGAGGCCCAGCATGTTCGCGGTGGTCTCGTGGCCGGCGACGAGCAGCAGGTTGCCGATGCCGACCAGCTCGTCGTGCTCCAGGTCGTCGCCGTGCTCGCGCACGAGCATGCCCAGCAGCTCCTCGCCGGGGTCGGCCTTGATGCGGGTGACCAGGTCGGACATGTACGCGCGCGACTCCCGCTGGACCTTCATCCGCTCCTCGAACGGCAGCGACACGTCGATCAGCTTGGCCGTCCTGCTCTGGAACTCCTTGCGGTCGTCGTACGGGACGCCGAGCAGCTCGCAGATGACCAGTGACGGGATCGGCAGCGCGAACGACTGCACCAGGTCGGCGGGCGACCCCGCCTTCTCCATGGCGTCGAGGTGGTCCTCGACGATGTCCGTGATCCTGGGCTCCAGGCGGCGCATCCGCCGGAGGGTGAACTCCGGCGTGAGCAGCCTGCGCAGCCGCGTGTGCTCGGGCGGGTCGGCGGCCAGCAGGTTGCCCGCGCGCATCTCCTTGATCTGCTGGGGCGTGAGATTCGGCCCGGCGAGCTGGACGAAGTTCTGGCGGCTGTTGCTGAAGCGCTCGGTGTCGCTCAGGAGCGCCCGCACGTCGGCGTAGCGGGCTACCAGCCAGGCGTCGAGGCCGAACGGCGTGCTGATGCGGGTGATGCCGTCGCTCTCCCGCAGATCGCGCAGCTCGGGTGCCGGGTCGAAGCCGGCTCTGCGCATGTTCAGGGGCAGCGTCGCGAAGTCGCTCATGCCCTAAACGATAGCAACCTATCGGTTGACCGCAAGAGGATCACCGGAGTCAATAGGCGGCTGTGCGGCAGGCTTGACGATCTCTCTGCTATCGCTAACACTCACGCCGCCCGAGAAGTCGCGTTCTACGACGCAGACGGATGTTAACGCTAACCAAACAACCGCTAGCCCAGGGAGTGTCATGCGCAGACTGAGAGCCGTGGCTGCCGCCGCGGCCGCCGCCGTCGGCCTCGTCCTCGTCACCGCGGCCCCGGCCCCCGCGGCTGCCCCCATCACGACCGCCCTCTACACCGCCGACCCGGCCGCGCTCGTCGTCGGCGACACGCTGCACCTCTACACGGGACACGACGAGGCCCCCGCGGGCGGCACCAACTTCGTGATGCGCGACTGGCACGTGTTCACCTCCGGGGACGCGACCACCTGGACGGACCAGGGCGCGAAGCTGAAACTTTCAGACTTCCCGTGGGCGGGCGCGGACGCCTGGGCGGGCGAGGTCGAGGCGAAGGGCGGCAAGTACTACTGGTACGCCCCCGTCAACGGCAACGGCGCCGGCTGGATGGACATCGGCGTGGCCGTCGGCGACAGTCCGCTCGGCCCGTTCCACGACGCCAAGGGCGGCCCGCTGATCAGCGACAGCACCCCGAACTCCTCCCCGCTCAACATCGACCCCACCGTCTTCACCGACGACGACGGCCAGTCCTACATCTACTGGGGCTCCTACTACGGCCTGCGCGCCGCCAGGCTCGGCGCCGACATGATCAGCCTCAACGGCGCCGTGACCACCCCGAGCGGCGTGTCGAACTTCTGGGAGGCCCCCTGGATGTTCAAGCGCAACGGTGTCTACTACCTGGCCTACGCCGCCAACGACTCCGCCTGCTCCGCCCCCGGCTACGCCTGTATCCGCTACGCCACCGCGAGCAACCCGCTCGGCCCGTGGACGCACCGGGGCGTCGTGCTCGACCAGGTCAGCTCCACCACGAACCACCCGGCGATCATCGAGTTCAAGGGCCAGTGGTACATGGTTTACCACAACGCCGCCGCCCCCGGCGGGGGCAACTTCCGCCGCTCGGTCACCCTCGACAAGCTGTACTGGAACGCCGACGGCACCATGCAGAAGGTCGTCCAGACCACCGGCCCCACCACCGGCACGAACCTGGCACTCACCGCCACCGCCTCCACCTCGTACGTCTCCTCGGGGGAGACCCTCGGCGCGATCAAGGACGGCTTCACCCCCGCGAACTCCGCCGACCACAGCCACGGCGCGTACGGCAACTGGAACCACCAGGGGACGGAGTGGCTGGAGTACCAGTGGCCGTCCGCGCAGACCGTGAACCGGGTCGCGACGTACTGGTTCGACGACAACCAGGGCATCGACCTTCCGGCCTCCTGCAAGGTGCAGTACTGGAACGGGAGCGCGTACGTGGACGCGCCGGGGCAGTCGGGGTGCGGGGTCGCGGCCAACACCTTCAACACCACGACCTTCACGGCCGTATCGACCACCCGGCTGCGGCTGAGCATCACCTCCCGCAGCGGCTTCTCGACCGGCGTCCTGGAGTGGCAGGTGCCTCACTGACAAGCTCGGGCCTTCGCTGCTGGGGGCGCTATCGCGCAGGGACTCCGGGCTGCGCCCAGTGGGGGGCGCGCCCCCACACCCCCACAAAAGCATGGTCCTCGCTCCGCTCGGGCGTCCTCCCAAACGCAAGCGGCCCCTTGACCAGAGCGAGCCCCGACCTGCCTGACCGCAGAGAGTCTCTGGCCGGGCTTGACCGGAGCGGGACCACCGCGCGCGGGGCGGCGGCGAAGCGCAGACAGGCAAGCCCTGAGCCGGCCGGTTCTCACACGCGGCCCGTTGCACGTATGCCGGGTCTCATCTATCGTCCTGAGATCGGTACACGAGAGATTTCATGCCACACATAAGCGCGCCGGCATCGCTCAAGCAGGACGAGTGAGCTTTTCTCGACCGTGACGTCAACGAAGGGAAGAGCGCGTAAGTTCTCGACCGTTGCGATGACCCGCGCCGCCCGAATACCGGCGGAATTGCAATAAGCTATCGTCACGTGCGGATGCAAATCAGAATTCTTGGTGGGAGCCTCCGGATGGACGGAGAGCGTTGCCTCGCGGAGGGTGTCACGAAGATGCCTGATCGGCTCGCCGGGTGTGGCGCTGAACCCGAGTGCGCCGGGTGTGCCGCTCAGGGAGCCGATGGAAATGTCAAACGGTGAGACGTCCCTGCAAGCCTGTGTCGCGGAAGCTTCGATCGAACTTAGCTGATCCGGCGTCATATCTCCTTCGATTGCGATCCTGTCAAGAGTGAGATGCAGATCGTTCGTGGGAGTGAAGTCATGACAGGGGAAGGGGATCGCCCTCCGGCACCGCTCGACGAGGGATCGCAGTTGCGGTGACGTTTCGAACGTCAGGTACCAGTAATAGGTGCGCGGGGTGGCGGGGCGATCCCAGTGGTTGGTGAGATGTCGAAGCGTTCGAAAACGCTCGTGGACCCCGTCGGTGCCGGAAGAGTCGCGGACACTCGAATGGCTCGGTTTGCTCATCGGCATGCTTTCCGCTCGGAGATCGCATGAGGAACGTCGCTGAACCTGCCCGCTTCTCCCTATTGCCGAGTTGCTTGCCGAACAAATTCCGCGGCAAGCTGCTGGATCGATATGATCGGGCGATCCGCCGAGATGTCCAACGCATCGAGCACGATATCGCGCACGTGATCCAGGTCGGCTTCTTTGGAGGGGATCAGCGATGCCGCGTGATCTATCATGACGAGGGAACGACTCCACGTCGATCGGGTTTTTCGATGCCGGGCAGGGCCATGCTGACGTACTGCTGCGCCTTTTCCGGAATCCCGAGAGACACGTAGGCGGTCGCCGCATTGCTCGCTGTCTGGATCGCGCTGTAGCACTCGAACGAGATGCTGGAAGGAAGTCCTTGAGGAGCCTCGTTGCGCGACATGAGATCGTAGGCTTGATCGACTGCGCGGTGAACGCCCTCTGCATCTCCCAGCTTTCCGCGTGCCCGTGCCATGCAGTTGATGGTAAGCCGTACGCTCTGTGGACCAGAAGCCGCGTAGGTCAGGCCGTCCTCCGCCAGACGCAGTGCCTCGTCATAATTTCGAGCGTAGTACTCGCAGAAGCTTTGCAGGCCTCGCGCCCACGCCTGGAGGTCAGAAGTCTGTGCGAAGTCGCCAAGCTGGAAAGCTTCGGCGCAGTAGGCTCGTGCCAGCGGGAACCTGCCGCGTCCGACGGCGATGTAACCGAGTATGCCCGATGTCCCGCTCGCGATCTCGAACAGCTCCTGACGCTCTCGCGGATGGCTGCATTCATCGAGAAGGGTGTCCGCCAAGGTTCGCTGGCGGAGGAGAGCGGGAACGAGAGCCGAATGATCGAGATGATCGTACCGGAGTATGATCTCGCGAAGATTTCCTCTTAGCTGGCGAATGATTTCTGGGTCTACCGTTCTGTTCATCCTATGAATACGACTGAGCACGTCAGTGACATCCTCTGATGCCTCCGAGTTCGCAGGGCTGAGCACTACATGGTCCGGCGGTGGTGACAGAAGGGCCACCAGCTCGCTTCCGGCCCCGATTGCTCTGTCGAGTGCTGTCGCGATGGCCGAGCTGGGTCTGCGTCGTCCGTTCTCGAGATCAGAGATGTAGCTCTTGCCGACCTTGGCCAGACGAGCCAGCTCGCGGATAGACAAATCACCGCGTAGGCGTCGAAGTGCCTCGCCGAACGTTTCTGTGCTCATAAGGTGCTCCCTGCCATGTCCGCTGCTGCTGCGGACACCTTGCGGACAGTAAGCCTCTCGACCATGGCTTCTGATATCAGCAACATTATCTCCGTGGGCTGCTGTTTTCCGCCCCTGTTGTCATAAAGAGCGGCCCCGGCCGGTGCGCCAGCATCGGGATCCGTGGCCTTGATCAGGAATTGAGGCCTTGACACATGGAGAAGCTCGAAAGCATTCGGCTTCGCCGGTGGACGGGCCGGTCCTTGATTACCTTTCACGCCCCAAGGCAATGCATTCGGCGTACACCGCCCCAGCGTCCAGAAAGTGCATGAGATGACCAGAGGACAGGCCCCGTCAGATGTCGGGTCTGACGCATCGCGGGCCGCAGACGAGAATGTGCGTGAGCTCATGACGCAGGCAGCGCGCATGAGTGATTGGTCCGCCCGTCAACTGTCAGTGCTGCGCAATACCTACCCGGCGTGGGACATCGACCGCGAACGCGACTCTTCAGGGCAGGCGTGGTGGACGGCGCGACTGTGTCGGCAACTCACGGTTGAGATGGTGACGGCCGGGGTTGTGCGGACCGGCCGGCGGCCGGACCCGATCGCGCTGATGTCCGCCTTGGTCTGGCAGTCGCACCTCATTCACAGCGGAGAACGATCCGGCACCGGACCGCTGTGAACCGCTCCGGCCCGCCGGTCGCGCGAGGTGCTCCCGCCCAATCGCATTCTCTTCGGAGGACCAGGGGGAGTACACCTCTTGATCCACTGTCACGTGGCGTTGACGTGCAGTGGGGTGAGTAATCGCAGGGCAGACGGTTCGTCAGTATCGGCGTCATCTGCTGCCCGAACCGCCACCTTGCCCGTTCGGGCCGATTCGGCAACGCGCCGAACCACCTCATCATGAGCGGGCGCGACGTACCGCTTCCCAGATACCGCCGCCGCGCCATCGGAAGAGATCAGACATGGATCAATGGGAACCGTACAAGCCCAACGGCGCGCTGCTTCGCGTGGCGGAGGCGTCCTGCTGTGAAGAGTTCATCCTGTCGTCGGAAGGCGGAGAGTTCTTTGTACGGCGTCGCATCGATGACGGCAGTTGGCAGGAGGCCGCCAGAGGCGGCTACTACCTCGCTGTGAGGACTTGGACGGATCTTGCCGCGGATCACCGGCACTCACCGAAGCTCGCGTCATGATCGACAGCTGTCCGCCTTCTTCGTACCTGTAGTCCGGGATACGTGCTACGGGCTGCGTGTGCGCATTGGCCGGCTCCAGGCTCACCCGCCTGTGCCCCCTCCGCCCTGCGCGGGACGGTCTTGCTGCGGGTCGGACCCATGACACTCGCTGCGGTCATGCCCGGCCAGAGGCTCGCTCCGGTCAAGGGGCCGCTTGCGTTTGGACAGGCGCCCGAGTGTCAGCGAGGACCATGCTTTGGGGGTCTGGGGGCGCTGAGCCTGGCTCAGCGCCCCCAGCAACAATGACGACCCATTACAACGACAGTGCGGCCATGAAGGCCATGCTGGCGGCCATTCCGGCTGAGCACAGTTCGTGGCCGATTCCTGTCCGGTTGCCGTTCCGTTCGGGCAGGGTGCGGATGAGCCGGGCGCAGGTCCAGGCCAGGGCGATGAGCAGGGCGATGGTGGTCAGGGATCCGGTGGCGTGGGTGTGGCCGGACACTGGACCGTCGGGTGGGGGGCTGGTGGATGTCGTCAGTACCAGCAGGATGGCCATGATCACGAGGTCTTGGATGTGGTGGGCGTTGTGGGCGCGGCGGGAGGGGGTGCCGCACAGCCAGCCGGCGCTCAGCAGGGTGAGCACCGAGAGGGGCAGGAGCACGCCGCCCAGATGTCCGGCTGCCATGCCGAGCGCCATGACCAGGTGCGGCCATCTGCCGGCGGCGGGGGCGCCGGGGGTGGCGGTGGGGGTGAGGGGCAGCAGGGCCGGTGCGAGGGCCAGGATGCAGCCGGTCGTCACCCCTGCCGTGTGAAGGAGGGGCATGGCGCGCTCCTTGTCGTGGTCATCCGGCCGTGCGCCCGCGGGGCGGTTCTTGTCAGGGGGCGGCTGGTGGTTGGCCGTGCAGGGGGCAGGTGTCCGTGCTCGATTCGTCCGTCGCAGGGGCGAGGGTGTCGTCGTGGCCGGCGTGCAGGCGTGGCCATTGGGCGGCCGGTCGGCCGTTGAGCTGGAACTGGCCGCCTGTGGAGCCCCAGCGTTGCGGCCAGCCTTGGGGGGAGTCCTCCCAGTGCTCCTGGCGGCCGTAGACGGTGCGATCCAGCAGGCCGTAGGAGGGGGCCATGGCCTCGTTGCCGCGGCCGGTGGTCCAGTAGGTCTCATACACCTGCTCGCCGTCGCGCAGGTAGCAGGCCAGGATGCCGAAGTGGCGGTCGGCGATCAGCGGCTGCACCGACTCCGGAGGGACCGCGTACCAGGGCACGGGGTAGGCCATGAAGTCGCGGTAGCGTGCGGATTCCTCGTAGCTTCCTTCGGACAGGACCGCGTAGCTGACGTCTCGCGAGTGCAGGTAGGCCAGTTCGGTGACCTGGCTGCTGCTGAAGGTGCAGCCCTCGCACTGCTCGCCGGCCGGTCGGCCGTGATGCCACATGTGGTAGTAGGCGATCAGCTGTGAGCGGCCGGCGAACAACTCGATCAACGGCACCGCCCCGCCCGCCCCGATCAACGGCGTCCGGGGATCGACCGCGACCATCGGCAGACGACGACGGGCCGCGGCGATCGCATCCCCCTCACGGGTATGAGCCTTCTCCCGGGGCCGCAACCGATCCAGTTCGGCCTGGAACGCGGCACGATCAACGACCTCGGGCTTGGCCGCGTCACCGATCGGCGAAACGGAAAATTCGGTGAGCTGGCTGGTCATGGCGAAATCCTCTCGTGGACGGCTGCAGTCCAGTCTGTTCAGATTTCGCCAGGCCAACAGATGCATATGTCATCGAGCGGGCGATGAGTTCCGCGAAGGACACGGAGCCGTCAGCGGCTGACGACAGGCCCTGAGACGCTCGATGTTCACGGCGATGGCCGTAAGCACGTGCTGCAGGTGAGCTTTGGCTGTCCCCGGTAGCGGCAGCGTCGCATACCGTGTTTGTGAGCGAGCTCATTGACGGTGCCCTCCGCTGCGGAGCCAATTGCGTAGCGGGCTTGCCAGGCGGGCGTTTACTGCTCGGCCCGGGCGCGGATTCGCAGGTCGTGGAGTTCTCGCGGAGGCAAGCCCACTTTATCTTCCTGCCGAGAATGCGGATCGCGCGTCTACGTCCGTGATGCCGCTGTGAGATCGCTTGAATTTGTAGTGTTGCCATCGGTCGGCGGGCTTGGAATGAACAACGGGATCCCCCGACCGTCAAGATCGGGTGGATCCCGTCAACCTCAGTCGAACCATCTCAGGTGCGACTCACAATCACCCGTAGCTGGTCTCGTAGGAGTGGCCCATCCGGCTGCTGTACAGGCAGAAGGCATACGACCTCACCCCGATGTTCACCCAGCGGCCGTACCCCTTCAGGCCGTTTCCGCAGATGGCAACGGCCCGGACAGTGCCCGCGCCGCCCTTGCAGATGGCCGACGTGGCGTCGGGCGGCGTCACCTCGAGTTGGCTGCTGCAGTCAAGCGGCCGAGGCTCGGCGTGCGCGACGACCGGAGTCAGCGAGACGACCGCGACGGCGGCCGCCGAGGCCACCACGGACAAGATCTTCTTGTTCATGATCGGCACTATATCTAACCAACTCCACATTATTGCGACACAGAATACGAGAATCTTCTTGCGGTTATCGGATAGCTCTCGATAAAGGGGCTCGCTAAGATGCTCGCGCACTCGACCTTGGGGATGTCCGCAAAGCGTGAATATTTAATGCCTCCGGCAGTAATGCTTAGTGGCGGCGCTTGGTGAATTCACTGAGCGCGTACCGAGAAGCTTCTGGGGTCGGCGAAGTTGGTCATTCCCGAGGTGGTCAGGTGTCTCTACCGGTTCGCCCCGGTCCGCACTGGAGGTCGGAGAGCTCACCGCAGTGGAGAGCACCGTCAATGAGCTCGCTCACGGACACGGTATGCGACGCGGCCGCTACCGGGGACAGTCAAAGACTCATCCACAGCACGTGCTTGCGGCCATCGCCGTGAACATCGAGCCTCTCAGCGGCCTGTCGCCAGCCGACGACGCACCCCACCCCGGCCACCAACCGCGTTCCAGGACTTCCTCGGCCAACACACAATCTCCCGACAGGGTCAAGCTCGGAGGAGGAGAGTCAGGCGAACGCCTTCACCTCCAGCAGCCCCACGGACGCTTGTCCGCTCTGCAGAGCCACCCGCAACCGCGTGGTGGACACCTGTCCGAAGCTCACGTGGTTGTAGCCGTTGAGCGCGACCGGATACGTCCCAGGGATGTCCACGTACGCGCTCCCGTTCCAGTACTGCAGCTTCCAGGAGGCGGGCAGCCGCACCCCGCTCCCGTCGTCGAAGAAGTACACGTCCGCCGACGTGAGCGTCTGCGCCGACGGCCAGGTCAGTTCGGCCCACTGGGCGCCGGTGTTGGGCCAGGTGCCCCAGCGGCGGTTGACGGTGTCGTTGGAGCTGGGCGGGTCGATGCCGTCGTTGATCGCCGTGACGCTCTCCCCGGAGGAGGTGTAGGAGGCGGACGGGGTGGCGGCGCGGGCGAGGTTCACCGAGGACGCGCCGACCTGCAAGGAGAACGTCTTGGTGACCGGCGCGCTGCGCGCGTCGTAGTCCCGCAGTTGCACTGTGAAGGACGAGGTCCCGGCAGCGGACGGGGTGCCGCTGATGGTGCCGGTGAAGCGGTCGAGCGAGAGCCCGGCCGGCAGCGAGCCCGAGATCACCTGCCAGTCGTAGAACGGCACTCCGCCCTTGGCGGCCAGTGTCTGCTGGTACGCCTGGCCGGGCGCGGCCGCGGGCAGCGACGCGGTCGTGATGGACGGCTTGAGGAACGGGGTGAGGTTGCGGTTCAGCTTCCAGCCCGCGTTCTCGGCCACCAGCAGCGCCAGCTTGGTCAGCATCCAGCGGCGGGTGGGGAAGTAGTGCGTCCAGCCGCCGCTCTGGCCGCTGAGCCGGTCCCAGTTCCGCTGGTCGCCGGGGATGTGGTAGCTGCTGTCGAGCGGGACGGCGTACCCCATGTAGTCGACGACGTCGGGGTCGTTGCCGCCGCCCTGCACGTACGAGCGCATCCCGGCCCAGTCGCTGTGGTAGGCGACGGCGTGGCCGTACTCGTGCATGACCAGGCCGTGCACGTCGAGCACCGAGCCGGCGATGTCGGTGCGGTACCAGTCCTCGTCGGCCAGGGAGGTGAACAGCTGCTTGTTCGCCTCGTCGTACTCGAAGATCATCGCTGTCGAGCGGTGCAGCGGGCCGGCGAGCTGCTGGCCGCCGCGCGTGGAGTACTTGCCGTTGGCGGCGGGGTAGCCGGTGGAGTACGGGGTCTGGATGCCGCGGAAGAAGACGTACATGCCGGTGTAGGCGGCGTTGTTGGTGACGTTGACGGTGTTCTGCCAGTCGTTGCCGGGCAGGTGGTTGTTCTCGGCGCCGGCGGCCACCGTGTCGAACGGCTGCAGGTCGAAGAACCTGAACCAGTCCTTGACCGCCTCCTCGGCGGCCGTCCTGAAGGCCGCGTTGCCGAAGTAGCCGGTGATCGTGTCGAACCGGTAGTCGAAATTGAGCGGGATCGTCGGCTGGAGCGCGGTCCGCTCGTCCTGCTGGATCCTGATCGGCATCGACTGCTGCAGCGTCGCGCCGCTCGCGTCGCGGATCGCCAGCCGCAGCGTGTGCAGCTCGTCCTGCCCGGCGCCGCGCCTGGAGGCGATCTCCAGCTTGAACGGCTTCGACTCGCCGGCGTTCGCGAACGTCAGCGTCTTGGTGGCGCCGGTCGCGGTGAGTCGGCTGGGCAGGTCCATCATCAGCCGGGACGTGCCCTCGGCCTTCAGCTCGATCGTGACGGGGAACTGGGCGTCCTGCGGCGGCCTGACGGTGACCTGGACGTACGGGTTGGCCAGGTAGCCCTCCCAGTCCACGAGCTTGACGCCGTAGGCGTTGATCGTCCGCCCGAACATGTCCACGACCTGGGCGGGGGAGAAGGCGTACGAGAAGGCGGGCGCGGGCCGTACGCCGATGAGCACAGTGCTGATGAGGAGCAGGAGAGCCGCGACGGTTGATCGCCTCATGACACCAGACCTCTCTCAGTTCTTTATGCCGGTGAGCGTGACTCCCTCGATGAAGTAGCGCTGGAGGAAGAAGAACAGGGCCACGATCGGCGCGATGACGGCCGCCGACGCCGCCATCAGGTAGCCCCACTGCGTCAGGAACGTGCTCTGGAACGAGGCCAGCCCCAGCGAGAGCGTGTACTTCTCCTCGCTCTGCAGGTAGAGCAGCGGGCCGAGGAAGTCGTTCCAGGTGCCGATGAAGGTGAAGATGGTGACCACGACGATTGCGGGCTTGGAAAGCGGCATGACGACCGTCCAGTACACGCGCCACGGCGTCGCCCCGTCGATGTAGGCGGCCTCGTCCAGCTCGAACGGGATGGTCAGGAAGAACTGCCGCAGCAGGAAGACATTGAACACGCCGCCGCCCGCCCCGGCGAACCAGGCGGGCACGGTGAGCGGCACGAAGGTGTCCAGCGCGCCGAGCTCCTGCCACATGACGAACGTGGGGATGATCGTCACCGCGTACGGCAGCATGACGCCGCTGAGCAGCAGCGCGAACACCACGTTGCGGCCCCGCCAGCGCAGCCGGGAGAAGCTGAAGGCGGCCACCGAGCAGGTGAACACCGTCCCCAGCACGCACACGACCGCGATGATCACGGTGTTGACCAGGTACAGGCCGAACGGCAGCGCGGTGAGCGCCTCGCTGAAGTTCGACCACTGGAACGGGCTCGGGACCCACTCCGGCGGCGCCACGAACATCTGGCCGTCCTGCATGAGGGCGCTGCGCACCAGCCACACGAACGGCAGCAGCGTCGGGACCGCGCCCAGGAGCAGCGCGACGTACAGCAGGACCCGCCCGTACCGGCGTGGCCGGCGCAGCCCGCGGGTCGGAGCGACGCCCTTGGCGGGGGTCCTGGGGCGGGCGGTGAGGGTGGTCATCGGGCACCCGCCATCTCGTAGTAGACCCAGCGGCGGGCGTTGCGGAACATGAGGAACGTCACCACCATGATGATCATGAACAGCACCCAGGCGAGCGCGCTGGCGTAGCCCATCTCGCTCTCGGTGAAGGCCTTGCGGAACAGGTAGTAGACGTAGAAGAGGGTGGCGTGGTTGGGGCCGCCCTCGGTCATCACGTACGCCTGGTTGAACACCTGGAAGGTGCCGACCACGCCGACCACCAGGTTGTAGAAGATGGTCGGCGTCATCATCGGCAGCGTCACGTGCCAGAAGCGGCGCCACGGGCCGCCGCCGTCGATCGAGACCGCCTCGTACAGGTGGCGCGGCACGCCCTGCAGCCCGGCCAGGAAGATCACCATCGTGTTGCCGAAGCCCCACGTGCTCATGACGATCAGCGACGGGATCGCCATCTCCTCGCTGTAGACCCACTGCGAGGTGGGCAGGCCCGCCTGGCGCAGCATCGAGTTGAGCAGCCCGAAGTCGGGGTTGAAGATCCAGATCCAGAGCACCACGTTGGCGATGGCGGGCACCAGCGTGGGCAGGTAGAAGATCGTCCGCCAGACGGCCAGGCCGCGCGCCCGCTGGTTGAGCAGCATGGCGACGGCGAAGCTGACGATCAGCGTGAGCGGCACCGCGCCGAGCGTGTAGTACGTGGTGACGCCGAGCGACTTCCAGAACAGCTCGTCACCGGCCATGGTCCGGTAGTTGTCCAGGCCGGCGAACGCGGGCGTGCCGCCGATCTGCCAATCGGTCAGGCTGAAGACGAACGAGGCGATCATCGGGCCGACGGTGAAGATGACGAAGCCCAGGATCGCCGGGAGCGCCATCAGCAGTCCCCACCGCGTCTCGAACCTGCGCATCAGGACTCCCGTACGAACTGCTCGGACCAGCCCGTCAGAGCCCCGTGCCGCTCGGACCCGCCCATCACAGGTCCTGCGTGTGCTGCCAGCCCTGCAGCATGCCGGTGATCTTCGGCGCGGTGGCCTTGAGCACCTCCGCGGCGGGCCGCTTGCCCGACTCGATCTCCTGCAGCGCCGGGGTGAGCACGTCGGTGCTGATCGCCGACATGTTCCTGACCCGGTTGCGCAGGTCGGGGACGCCGTGGTCGCGGGCGTAGTCGACGACCGCGGTCCTGAACTCCGGCGGGTGCCCGGGGTTCTTGGTCCAGGAGTCGATGGCCGCCTGGTCCTCGTAGTACTTCTTCTCCTGCGGCATCCACAGGCCCTGCTTGTACAGGTCCACGTTGGCCGGGTCGATGTGGAAGGCGAACAGCTCGACGGCCTGCTCCACGTGCTTGGTGCCGGCGAACACCGACGACGCGCCCGCCACCTGCGTCGCGGTGAACGGCTCCCCGTACTTGGGCAGCACGCCGATGCCGTAGTCGACCTTGCTCTCGTTCATGTCCAGCAGCGACCAGTGGCCGTCCACGACCATGGCCACGCGCTTGGTCTTGAGCAGGATGTTGGTGCCCGGCACGTCGTCGCCGGTCGCGGCGAGCTGCCCGGGGCCGGGCATGACCCGGTGCTTGTAGACCAGGTCCTGCAGGTCCTGGAACACCTTGATCGCCTCCGGCGAGTCCAGCAGGCACTTCTTGCCGCTCTCGTCGGCGAAGTCGGCGCCGTTGCTGCGCAGGAAGCCGAGCCAGGCCGCCGCGTACGTGAAGCTGATCGAGACGCCGAACTGCCTGATCTGCTTGGGGTCGAAGCCCGTCTCGTCCGGGCGCTTGCCGTTCTGGTCGACGGTGAGCTTGTAGGCGTTCTCGACCAGCTGGTCCCACGTCCACGCGGAGGCGGCGTCGGCGGGCGGGGCGGCGATCCCGGCGTCCTTGAACGCCTGCTTGGCGTACCAGAGCAGCTCGATCTCGTTGGCCGTGGCCACGCCGTGCAGCTTGTCCTGGCCGTACCAGAGGTAGGCGTCCGGCAGGTACGTCGCCAGCTGCGGGTACTTCTTCAGGTACGGGAACAGGTTGACCAGCTTGCCCTGCTCGGCCAGGCGGTACGACATCGACATGGGCACGTAGCCGACGTCCGGCACCCGCCCGCCGGCCACCAGCGTGTTGAGCTTGACGTCGTACTCGTCCGGCGTGAACAGCGCCTTGACCTTGATGCCCTGCTTCTTCTGCTCGAACTGCCGCAGCATCTTCTCCACGGCCTTCTGCTCGAAGGTGGAGCCCCAGTACATGAACTGCAGCTGCGTGGCGGCGCTCGACCCGCCGCCCCCGCCCCACGCGGCGGCC
>NZ_JAHKRL010000070.1 GCF_019396405.1 Nonomuraea rhizosphaerae
GGGACGGGCGGCGAGGGCGTCGAGAGGGGGATCATACGGTGGCCGGAGTCTTCTCGCGGGAGGTCACCACGTTCTCCTCACGGGAGGCGGAGGGGCGGCCGTGGTGGCGCAGGGCCGTCATCGTCAGCACCGCCAGGACCAGGAACGTGCCCGCCCCCACCAGCGCCACCACGTTCAGCCCACCCGTGAAGGCCGTCCGCGCCAGCTCGATCACGTCCGCCCGCCCCGTCGCCACCGCGGCCGTGACGCTCTCCCGCGCGCTCCCGAGTCCGGCCGGCAGTTGCGAGCGGTAGACGGCGGTGCCCAGGCTGCCCAGCAGCGCGACGCCCACGGCTATGCCGAACTCGCCCGACGTCTCGCTCAGCGCCGCGGCGGAGCCGGCCTTCTCGGCGGGGGCGGCCGTCATGATGACGCCGTTCCCGACGCCCATCGGCATCGCGATCCCGGCGGAGGCCAGCACCAGCCCGGTCACGACCAGCCACAGGCCGCCGACGCTGGGCACCTGGGTGTGCAGGAGCAGCCCGGCCGCGCCGATCAGGAGCCCGGCTCCCATCACGTACGCCGTCCCGAACCGGCCGGCCAGCCGGGGCGCCGCCGTCAGCGCGACGATCATCGCGAGGTTCTGCGGCACCAGCCACAGCCCGGCCTGCAGCGGCGACAGTCCGGCCACGGTCTGCAGGTACGTGGTGGACATCAGCGACGTCCCGGCCATGACGACGCCGCCCAGCAGCAGCATCACCAGAGTGACGGCGAACGCCCGGTTCCCGAACAGCCGCAGGTCCAGCAGCGGGCTGGTCAGCCGGCGCTGACGCCGGACGAACACCGCGCCCACGACCAGGCCGAGGACGGTCGCGCCCACGGAGACCACGCCGGGGCCGCCGCGCGCCAGGTCCTTGAGCCCGTACACGACCGGCAGGATGGCGGCCAGCGACAGCGCGACGCTGGCCAGGTCGAGCCGCCCGGCGGCCGGGTCACGGTACTCGGGCAGCAGCGAGCGTCCCGTCACCAGCAGCAGCACCATGAACGGCACGCCCAGCAGGAACGCCGACCCCCACCAGAAGTGCTCCAGCAGTACCCCGCCGACCAGTGGCCCGACGGCCATGCCGACCATGAAGCAGCTGAACCAGATCCCGATCGCCGTCCCCATCTGCTTGGGGTCGCGGAACATGTTGCGCAGCAGAGCCATCGACGACGGCATCAGCGTCGCCCCGGCCACGCCGAGCAGCGCGCGGGTGGCGATGAGCATCTCGGCGTTCACCGAGAACGCCGCCAGCACCGACGCGACCCCGAAACTGGCCGCCCCGATCAGCAGCAGCCGGCGGCGGCCGATCCGGTCGCCCAGCGTTCCCATGGTGACCAGGAAGCCCGCCAGCAGGAAGGAGTAGATGTCCAGGATCCAGAGCTGCTGCGAGGCGGTGGCGCCCAGGTCGGCGGTGAGGTTCGGCAGCGCCAGGTAAAGGATGCTCACGTCGAGCGACAGGAGCAGGGCGACCGAGGCGAGCACGCCCAGTCCGATCCATTCGCGACGTCCGGCTTGAGGGTTCATCGGTGGTTCCTTTCTCAGTTGCCTCCACCGTGCCGGAGCGCGCTTCAGATCCCCTTCCCGCCCGCTTAAGGTGACCTTTATGCGCTTTGGGGTGCTCGGCCCGCTGGCCGTTTGGACTGATCAGGGGGAGTCCGTCACGATCCCCGGGCTGAAGGTGCGCGCGCTGCTCGCCGATCTCCTGGTGGACGAGGGACGGCCGATCTCGATCGACCGGCTCGTGGACGACCTGTGGGAGGGGGAGCCGCCGAACAACCCGGCGGGCGCGCTCCAGGTCCGCGTCTCGCAGCTTCGCCGCGCGCTGGAGGACGCCGAGCCGGGCGGCAAGAACCTGATCGTCTCGCGCGCGCCCGGCTACCTGCTCAAGGCGGGCGAGGGGACGGTGGACGCCGCCCGGTTCGCGGAGCTGCTGGCGCGGGCGGAGACGGCCGGGAGCCCGCGGACGAGGGCGTCGCTGCTGTCGGACGCGCTGGCGTTGTGGCGCGGGCCGGCGTTCGCGGACTTCGCCGACTTCGAGTACACGCGGGCGGCGATCGTACGGCTGGAGGAGCAGCGGCTGTCCGCTCTGGAGCAGCACGCGGAGGCGCGGCTGGAGCTCGGCGAGCACGGCCTGCTCGTGGGCGAGCTGGGCGACCTGGTGGCCAGGCATCCGCTGAGGGAGCGGCTGCGCGCCGTCCACATGCGGGCCCTCTACCGCGCGGGACGGCAGAGCGAGGCCCTGGCCACCTACGGCGACCTGCGCGAACGGCTGGCCGAGGAACTGGGGCTCGACCCTGGCCCCGAGTTGGTGGCGCTGCACCAGCAGATACTCGGCCAGGACCCGACGCTGAGCGCCCCGGCCGAACGCCCCGCGACGAACCTGCCCGCCTCCCTCAACGCCCTCATCGGGCGTGACGAGGCGATCGCCGAGGTCGGCGCGCTGCTGGAGTCGGCCAGGCTCGTCACGCTGACGGGCAGCGGCGGCGTGGGCAAGACACGGCTGGCGCTGGAGACGGCGGCGCGGCTCGCGGACGCCTACCCGGACGGCGCGTGGCTGGTCGAGCTGGCGCCGCTCGACCCGGGCTCGCTCGGCCCGGGCTCGTTCAACCCGGGCTCGCTCAACCTGGGCTCGCTCGGCCCGGGTTCGCTCGACGGCAGGGGAGGGCCGGGTGATCCCGGGCAGGCGGTGGCCGAGACCGTCGCGGCGGCGCTCGACATCCGCGAGGACTCCGGCGGCACGTCGCTGATCGACCGGCTCGCGGGCGCGCTGCGGACCCGCCGGTCGCTGCTGGTGCTGGACAACTGCGAGCACGTGATCGAGCAGGTCGCCGAGCTGACCGAGCGCCTGCTGCGGGCCGCCCCGGGGCTGCGCGTGCTGGCCACCAGCCGCGAGCCGCTGGCGGTGGCGGGCGAGGCGCTGTGGAGCGTGCCGCCGCTGGACGTGCCCGCCGCCGACGTTCCCGACGACGTTCCCGTTGAAGGGCCGGCCGGGCAGGAGACGGTGGAGCGGGTGGCGCGCTCCAGCGCGGTGCGGCTGTTCGTGGCGCGGGCGGCGGCGTCGGCGCGCGGGTTCACGCTGGACGCAGGCAACGCCCCGGCGGTCGCGCAACTGTGCCGCCGGCTGGACGGGATCCCGCTGGCGCTGGAGCTGGCCGCGACCCGCGTACGGGCGCTCGGCGTGCACGGCGTCGTGTCCAGGCTGGACGACCGGTTCAGGCTGCTGGCCTCCGGGCAGCGGGGCGCGCCGGCCCGGCAGCAGACGCTGACCGCGGTCATCGACTGGAGCTGGCAGCTGCTGACCGAGCCGGAACGCGCCGTCCTGCGTCGCCTGGCCGTCCACGCCGACGGCTGCACGCTGGAGGCCGCCGAGGAGACCTGCGCCGAGGGCGGCCTGGACGTGCTCGACCTGCTGATGCGCCTGGTGGACCGCTCGCTGGTGGTCGTGACGGACACGGCGAGCGGCGTACGGTACCGGCTGCTGGAGTCGGTGGCCGAGTACTGCCTGGCCCGGCTCTCGGAAGCGGGTGAGACCGAACGGGTGCGGCAGGCGCACGCCGCCTGTTACGCGGCGCTGGCCGCACGGGCCGAGCCGTTCCTTTACGGCCACGACCAGCGCGAATGGCTGCTGCGGCTGGACGCCGAGTCCGCCAACACGCGTACGGCGCTCGACACCGCGATCGGGGCCGGGGACACGGCGACGGCGTTGACGCTGGTGAACGCGCTGGCCTGGTACTGGATCCTGCGCGGCAGGCTGGCCGAGGGCCGCCGCTCGCTGGAGGCCGCCCTGACGGTGGCGGACGACGGCCAGGAGGCGGCGCGGGCCGGGGCGTGGCGGGCCGTGTTCGGGGAAATGGCCGGGGACGACGTCGACTGGCGTCCGGCCCTGGAACGGCTCCAGGACCCGGGCCGGCGGGCCAGGGCGGAGTGCGTCCTCGGGCGGATCATGCGCGACGCGCCGACCGGGCAGGAGCTGGTGACCAGGGCGCTGACCACATTCCGCGCGAACGGCGACAAATGGGGGATCGCGGCCGCGCTGAGCTGCCGCTCGCGCGACGCGTTCACCCGGCGCGACTTCGACGCGCTGGAACGGGACGGGGAGGAGAGCGCGCGCCTGTTCAGGGAGCTCGGCGATCACTGGGGTGTGCTGCAGGCCACCGAGTGGCTCGGCGGGATGGCCCAGATGGGCGGGGAGGGGGAGAAGGCCAAGCGGTTGTTCGCCGAGGGGCTGCGGATGGCCGAGGACCTCGGGCTGTGGCCGGAGGCGGCCCGGCGCACCTCGTGGCTGGGCTGGGTCGCGCTCGACGCGGGCGACTTCGAGCAGGCCATGGAGCTGTGCGGACGGGCCATGCGCGCCGCCATCAGCCAGGGCTCCTGGGAGGTCACGACCATGGCCGAGATGGGCTTCGCGAACGCCGCCCGCCGGGCCGGGCACCTCGACCTGGCCGAGAAGCACCTGAACCACCTGCTCGAGGGCGTCCCCCGCGACCCGGAGGCGGAGCCCGCCCTGCTGCTGCCGACGACGCTCACCGAGCTGGGGTTCCTGGTCGAGCGGCGCGGTGACGCCGCCACCGCCAAGGAGCTGCAGCTGGAGGCGCTGGTGGCCGGCCAGCGCATCGGCGACCCCAGCTCGTCCGCGTGGGCCGTGGAGGGCCTGGCCTCCGCCCTGGCGGCGGGCGGCGCGGCCGAGCCGGCGGCCCGGCTGCTGGGGCTGGCGGCGGCGGCCCGCGACCACAACCGCACCCCTGCCGCCCCTTCGGAGTCGGCCGAGACCGAGCGGGTGACCGGGGCGGTGCTGGAGACGCTGGGGCGGGCGGCGTACGAGGCGGCGTACGAGAAGGGCCGCCGCCTCAAGCTGGAGGACGCCGCCGCCCAGCTGTGAAGGCGGTCAGAGGGGCAGCCGGTCAGGGGCTCAGGCGCACAGGGGCTAAGGCGGTCAGGCGGTCACGGTGAGAGGTGGCGGCTGAGCCAGGCCAGGGCCAGCGGATACCGGTACTCGATGGCCATGTGCCCCGCGTCGAACAGCTCGAAGTAGACCCGCTCGTCCTCCACCCCCGCCGCCTCCAGCGCCCGCCGGAACGCCACCGCCCCGAAGTCGAGGAAGAACTCGTCGCGGTTCCCCGCGTCGACCCAGATCGCCCGCATCGACCGCAGCGCCTCGGCGTATTCGGGCCGCCCGGCCATCAGCACCGGGTCCCAGGCCAGCCACCGCTCCCACACCTCGGGAACGACGGCGCCCGTGTCGTCGAACGGCACCCGCACCGTCCCGTCCTCGTCGGCCGAGTACGCCGCCGCGTACGCGTAGATCTCCAGCAGCTCCAGGTCGCCTTCGCGGGTCATCGCGATGCGGCTGCGGAAGTCGGCCAGGAACTTCTCGTACGAGCCGTCGTACATGTCGCGCAGCCGCCGCGCCACATCCGGCAGCGCGGAGCGGGTGCTCACGTCGAACAGCGCGTCGCCCGCGTGGGTGGCCAGCGCGCCGAACACGTCCGGCCGCAGCATCGCGGTGACCATCGCCCCGTAGCCCCCGCTGGACTTGCCGGTGACCGCCCGGTGGTCGCGGCTGGCGAGCGTCCGGTAGCGAGCGTCCACCCACGCCACGACCTCCTCGCACAGGTACGAGTGGTAGCGCCCGGTCCCCGGCGAGTCGAGGAACTGGCTGCCGGCCAGCGAGGTCCACGCGTCCACGAACACGACGATCGCCGGCGGCACGTCGCCCGCCGCGAACACCCCGTCGGCCAGCTCCGGGTACGTCCGGCGGAACGGCGCCCGGTTCGACCACATCGCGACATGCCCGGTATAGCCCTGCAGCACGTAGATGGACGGGTAGCGCCGGTCGGAGTCGTCGTACCCGGGCGGGACGTACACGTACAGGGGCCGCTCGTGCGGATCCCCCAGGGGGTTGTCCCGCAGCAGGGCGCTGTCGATGACGTGGTGGTCGATCCGGCCGGCGAGATCGTCGGACCAGGGCAGCATGCGCATCTCCTCCGATGGGGTGAAAACGGCCGACGGTGTGGATCAGCCGACGGACGACGTGACAGTATCCACGCCCGACTGCGTGACGGCCCGCCCCGACACCAGCACGAGCGAGACATTACGCAGGTCGGCCAGCCGTTCGAGCGGGTTGCCCGCGACGGCGATCAGGTCGGCCCGCTTGCCCGCCTCCAGCACGCCCGTCACGTCGGCGAGCCCGCAGGCGTCGGCCGCGCGCACGGTGGCCAGCTCGATGATCTCCGGCGCCTTGAACCCGGCCAGCTCGAAGGTCTCCAGCCCGCCCACGAACCCGTCCGCCCGGTTCTCCAGCCCGAACAGCCCGAACCCGCAGTCGGTCCCCGCGATCATCCGCACCCCGGCGTCGTGCATGGCCGAGACCTTCTCCAGCCACGCCTCCATGACCCCGGGCGGGGCCAGCTTGTGCATCTGCCGGTAGAGGCCGTGCACGGTCGGGCAGACGTACGTGTCGCTGGCGGCGATGCGGTCGACCAGCTCGGCGTCGTACACCGGCCCCGAGGCCGTGTGGAACGTGCAGTGCTCGATCGTCGCCACCCCCGCGTCGAGCGCCCTGGCGATCGCCTCGCTCGAATGGGCGTGCACCGCGACGCGCTTGCCGCGCATGGCGGCCTCCTCGACGACGGCCCTGATCTGGCCGGTCGAGTACTGCGGGACCCAGGAGGGCGCGCTGCCCGGCGTCGCCTGGCCGCCCGAGGCCATGACCTTGAGGAGGTCGGCGCCGGCGCGCAGGTTCTCCCGCGCGACGCGGCGGATGGCGGGCTCGTCGTCGGCCTCGCCGCCCAGGTACCAGCAGTGGCCGCCGGTGTTGGTGATCGGGCGGGTGGCGGCGAGCACGTGCGGGCCGACGGTGATGCCCTCCTCGATGGCATTGCGTAACTCGATGTCGAGGAAGTCGCGTCCGCCCAGGTCGCGGGCGGTGGTGACGCCGGCGGAGACGAGCTTGCGGGCGTTCTCGGCCATGCGGAGGAGCAGGTGGGCGTCGCTCTCGGCGCCGCGGCCGGTGCGCGGGTCGCGGGTGGTGTCGAAGCCGAGGTGCACGTGCGCGTCGATCATGCCGGGCATGATCGTGTGACCGGGCAGGTCGAGCACGTCCTCGCTCTCCTGGCTCCGCGGGCGCACCGCGACGATCTGCGAACCGTCGATCACCACCTCGCCGTCGTGGACCACCTCACCAGGACGGCCGGTGAGTACGGCGGCTCCGCGGACGATCTTCATTGATCACACTCCCTCTCGGTGTCCGGAGATCAGCCTGCCACCTCCGGCCCGCGTCCGCGCGCCGCTAGTCTTCCCCTGTGGACAACGCAGAACTCAAGGACCGGGTACGCGAGCTGCGGGCCGAGGGCAGGTCCCCCAAGGAGATCGCCCGCACGCTCGGCGTGGCCCCGTCGGTCGTGGCGCCCCTCGTGCGCGCCGTCGCGGCCGAGGCCGGCGCGGCGGCGGGGGCGCCCGAGGTGGCCGGATGCTGGGTGAACGTCGGCTGGAGCGCCGGCCTCACCGTCGACCCCGCCCGCGACTGGACCGACGAGAAGCCGTCGGCCGACGAGCTGGCCGGGCAGGTGTGCGTGCTGGTGGCCCGCAAGCACGGCTGGGACCGGCTGTCGGTGTGCGGATACCTGGCCGACGTCTACTGCATGGGCGTCAAGGACCTGATCGGGCCGGACGTGATCGACGACCGGCAGCTCAGCCGGTTCCGCGAATACTTCTTCAGCGACTACGCCGGGTGGCAGGAGGCGCCGATCGAGCTGGCCAGGCACCTGGTGCACGGGTCGGTCGACCACGCGCGCGGGCTGGGCCTGGAGCCGTACGAGATGTTCGAGTCGGCCTCCCACCTGCTGGGGGAGTGGACGCCCGGCACGTCGGCGATCACCTTCGGGCGCGAGGGCAGGCCCTACTACGTGCCCGGCCCCAACGACGAGAGCGCCAAGGTCATCCGCAAGATGGAGGCCGCCGTCGGGGCGTCGGGGTTCGACGTCAGCGAAGGCCGGTGACGCGCATCGTGATGTTCAGGCGGCCCTCGGCCAGGCCGGTGCCGGGGTCGCCGGTGCCCGGGTAGACCTTGGGCACGCCGTGGTAGGCGAAGCGTGACGGCCCGCCGAACACGAACAGGTCGCCGCTGGAGAGCCGCACGTCGGTGTACGGCCGGCCGCGCGTCTCGGTGTTGCCGAAGCGGAACAGGCAGTCGTCGCCGATGCTGAGGGAGACCACGGGGGCGGCGGAACGCTCGTCCTTGTCCTGGTGCATGCCCATACGGGCCTGGCCGTCGTAGAAGTTGACCAGCGCGGTGTCCGGCGTGTAGCCGGCGGCCTCGCCGTAGGCGGTGGTCAGGGCGCGGCGGCCGAGGCCGACCATCCACTCGGGGAAGTCGGCGACGCGGCGGCCGTTCACGTCCTCGGCGACGCGCGTGTACTTGTACGGCTGCCAGTGCCACCCGACGCACACCGTCCGCACCGACATGACGCCGCCCCGGGGCAGCACGGTATGGCGGATCGGCACCGGGCCCGTCGCCCATTCGCGGCACGCCCGTACGAGGCGCCGCTGCTCCTCGAGCGTCAGCCACCCGGGAACGTGCACGGCGCCCGGCGCGATCTCCCGGCTGGGCAGCGGGATCACCACGCCTCCCGATCGGACGACGGGGTCATGTGACCTCCCGGCTGGGCAGCGGGGTCATGTGGCCTCCCGGTGGATCAGGTTGCGGCCGAGCCGCCAGGTCGTGCCGTCGGCGTCCACCCCGCGCATGCCCTCCAGTGTCCCGGGCGCGGCCAGCGCCACCGCCTGGGCCGTCGCGGCGAACCCGTACGTACGTCCAGGATCCCACCCGGTGCTCAGCCGCAGCCGCTCACCCATCCGCGCCCATCCCGCCGGCGCGCCCGCCACCACCCACGCGTCCGGGTCCCCGGCGGCGAACCGCCTGGCCTGGCGCAGCCAGGACGCCGCCTCCTCGGGCCAGTCGACCATCGCCAGGACGGTGCGGCCGTCGCCTTCCCACGCCTCGGCGAACGCCCGCGCCGTGGGGGCGGCGTCGCGCCCGTGCCCGACCACCACCGTCCCGGCGCGCGGCCGCGCGGCGTCCAGCAGCTCGATCACCCCCGCCAGCTCGGCCGTGGTGTGACGGCCCTCCTTCCAGCTCCGGTACGTTGCGGGCAGGCACACCGAGCACGGCCGGTACCCCGCCGCGATGGCGGTCGCCTCGTCCGCGAAGAACACCCGTTCGCCGACATATCCGCCCCGCGTGATCGCCCGGAGCGCCGACGGGCAGTCCAGCCGCCCGTACAGCCGGGCCCGCCGGTGCCCGCCCAGCGTCCCCGGGACCGCGCTCCGGTACGGCCACCCGTCGGCGCCGATGAGCGTGTGCATCACTTCGCGTCGTGCAGGACGAGGCCCAGCGCGTGCCGCAGCCCGGACCGTACGGTGCTCACCCCGTGCCGCACCGGCGAGGCCGACCACCCGCGCGCCGACCGCACCGGCCGGTCGCGGGTGGTGAAGATCAGCCCGTGCCCCTGGGGCAGCAGGGTGACCGTGCCCCGCGACTGCGCCCGTGGCCGCTGTTCCACCATCAGGAACTCGCCGCCGGTGTAGTCGTCACCCGGCCTGTCCAGGCCGATCACCACCTGGAGCGGGAAGACCAGGTCGCCGTAGAGGTCCCGGTGCAACGCGTTCCAGTCGCCTTCCCGGTAACGCAGCAGGATGGGGGTGGGCTTGGTCTGCCCGGCCTTGTGGCACATGTCCAGCCAGTCGCCGAAGTCGTCCGGCCAGGGCGCGGGCTGCCCCAGCCGCGCCGCCCAGTCACGGGCGATCGGCAGCAGGTGCGGGTAGAACGCCGCCCGCAGCTCCGCCACCGCCTCCGGGAACGGCTCCTGGAAGTAGCGGTACTGGCCCCGGCCGAACCGGAAACGCTCCATGTCGATCGTGGAACGGAACCGGCCGGCCTCCTCGTACAGGGCCGAGATGCCCGCGCAGTCGGCCGCGGAGAGGAGCCGCGGCGTCAGGGCGCACCCGTGGGCCTCGACCTCCTCGGCCAGCGCCGCCCAGTCGGCCTTCCTGATGTCCTCCATGAGATCCTCCCTTCGGATCGTGTGCTCAGAACGCGAGCTGCGGCTGGAGCGCGCCTTCGAGCGTGAGCAGCGCCTGCTTGCGCTCGACCCCGCCCGCGTACCCGGTCAGCGAGCCGTTCGCGCCGACGACGCGGTGGCAGGGGCGGACGACGAGCAGCGGGTTCGCGCCGATCGCCGCGCCGACCGCGCGGATCCGGTCGCGGGGCGCGCCCACCGTCGCCGCGAGCTCGCCGTACGTCGTGGTGGTCCCGTACGGGACGGCGGCCACGGCCTCCCAGACGCGCCGCTGGAAGTCCGTCCCGGCGTCGGCCGCCTCCAGCTCGAAGCCGGTCCGCTCACCCGCGAAGTACTCGCGGAACTGCCGCTCGACCTCGGCGAACACCCCCGGCTCCCGCCGCCACCCGGGCTGCGGGGCGCCGTCGAACGCCACTCGGACCAGCGCTCCCTTCGCGGTGCCGGCGAGCAGGATCCCGCCCAGCGGGCTGTCGATCGTGGTGTAGATGCTCATACCTCTTACAACACCGCCGCCGCCGCGAACGTCGGCGGTTTTCGGACCTCTGGGCACCTTGTTTGTTGGGGAGCGATTGTCGGTGTTTAGATAGCCTTCGGTGGTTTTCCCGGGACTCAAGGGACCCATGAACAGGCTGACTGACGAGGATCTGGCCCTGCTCCTGCTGATCAGGCTCTTCGAGCGGAAGCTGCTCGCGCTGTTCGAGCGGGGCGCGCTCAACGGCACCACCCACACCTGTCTCGGCCAGGAGTACGTCCCCGTCTCGCTGCGGCCGCTGTTACGCGCCGACGACTGGGTGTTCAGCAACCACCGGGGGCACGGCCACTATCTCGCCCGGTTCGACGACCCCGACGGGCTGCTGGCCGAGATCATGGGCAGGAAGGGCGCGGTCTGCGACGGGGTGGGCGGCAGTCAGCATCTCAAGCGCGACCGCTACCTGTCCACCGGCGTTCAGGGGCAGAGCCTGCCCGTCGCGACCGGTGTCGCCCTGAACCTCAAGCGCACCGCGCCGGGCGCGCTGGCCTGCGTGTACGTCGGCGACGGCACGTGGGGCGAGGGCGCCGTGTACGAGGCCCTGAACCTGGCCCAGCTCTGGCGGCTGCCGCTGCTCGTGGTGGTCGAGCACAACGGGATCGCCCAGTCCACGCCGACGGAGCTGCAGATGGCGGGCAGCGTCGCGGGGCGGGCGGCGGCGTTCGGGATCGGGCATCGCCGCGTCGAGGGGTGGGACGTGGCCGACATAAGGCAGCAGCTCGCCCCGCTCGTCGAGCACGTGCGTACGGAGCCGGCGCCGCTGGTGGTCGAGTTCGCCACGCACCGGCTCGGCCCGCACAGCAAGGGCGACGACACCCGGCCCGCCGACCGGCGGGGGAAGGACTGGTACGCCGCCTACCGGGCCGCGCACCCCGGCCAGGCGGCGCGGATCGAGGCGGCGGCCGGTGAGCGCGTGGACCGGATCGCCGAAGAGGTGGCCGCCCGCCCGCCGTCTACATGGACGGCCACGTGAAGAACGACATGGACGGCGGCGTGAGAGCTGACGGGGAAGTCGCGTGAGGGTCGGCGAGAACCTCAACCAGGCCCTGCACGGCCTGCTCGGCGACGACCCCAGCGTGTACGTCCTCGGCGAGGACCTCCTGGACCCGTACGGCGGCGCCTTCAAGATCACCCGAGGGCTGTCCGCCCGCTTCCCCGGCCGCGTCCTGACCACGCCGCTCAGCGAGGGCGCCATCGTCGGCGCCGCCTCCGGCCTCGCGCTGGCGGGGGACAAGGCGATCGTGGAGATCATGTTCGGCGACTTCGCCGCGCTCGCCTTCGACCAGATCGTGAACTTCGCCAGTAAGTCCGTCTCCATGTACGGCCACCGCGTCCCCATGCCGATGGTCATCCGCTGCCCGTCGGGCGGCAACCGCGGCTACGGCCCCACCCACAGCCAGAACCTGCAGAAGCACTTCGTCGGCGTGCCGGGGCTGTCGCTGTTCGAGATGTCGCCGTTCCACGACAACCGGGCCGTCCTCGACCGGATGCTGGCCTCGGCGCGGCCGTGCCTGCTGTTCGAGGACAAGGTCCTGTACACGCGCGGGATGTACGAGGTGGACGACCTGTTCGCCTGGGAGCTGGCGGGGGACGTGGCGGTGGTCCGGCCCGACCTCCCGGCCGCCGGCGCGGACTACGCCCTGATCGCCCCCGGCGGCGTGGCGCACCGGGCCGTCGCCGCCATGCGGTGGCTGCTGCTCGAACACGACCTGGCCGGCACGCTGTACGTCCCGTCCCAGTTGTACCCGTTCGACGTGAGCGGCCTGCTGCCCGCCCTCGGCGCGGCGGGGCTGGTGTGCGTCGCGGAGGACGGCAGCGCGGGCGGCACCTGGGGCAGCCACGTCGCCGCCGAGCTGCACACCCGCCTGTGGGGGTCGCTCAAGCGGCCGGTCCGCCTGGTCAGCTCGGCCGACGGCGTCATCCCCACGGCTCCGCACCTGGAACGGGACGTGGTGCTCCAGGACACCACGATCCGCCGGGCCGTACTGGAGGCTCTGCATGGGTGAGATCCGGGTCCCCAAGCTGAACAACAACGACTCGGAGTACACGCTCCTCGAATGGCTCGCCGCCGACGGCGCCGAGGTGCGGCGGGACGACGCGCTGGCGTCGGTGGAGACGTCCAAGGCGGTGGAGGAGCTGGTCAGCGAGCACGACGGGATGCTCACACACGTCGTACGGGCGGGCGCCACGTGCGCCCCGGGCCAGGTCATCGCCCACATAGCCGCAGCCCACGCCGCACCCCAGCCCACAGAACCGCCGACCACAGAACCCCCGACCACAGAACCGCCGGCCACAGAACCCCCGGCCACAGAACCGCCGGCCACAGAACCCCGGACCGCCGGATCTTCCGACGGGCCGGTGATCACCGCGCCCGCGCAGGCCCTGCTGGACGAGCTGGGCCTCGACCCCGCTCTGGTCCGCGCCCTCCCCCTCAAGGTCGTCCGCCGGACCGACGTGGAGCGCCTCGCCACCGGCTCCTCCGGCGGCACCCGCCCGCTCTCCCCGCACCAGCGCGCCGTGGCCCGCACTGTCACCCTGTCCCACCGGACCATCCCCGCCGCCTACACGGCGATCAAGGTGGACGTCACCCCGGCCCTGGCCACGGCCCGCGCCCTCACCCGCCGCCTGCGCAGGCTGGTCGGCCTGCCCGACCTGCTCATCGCCGCCGTGGCCCGGCAGCACGAGGCGTTCCCGGTGTTCTTCGCCGAGCTGGTGGACGACACGACCGCCCGCCTCCCCGACGCCCCGCGGGTGGGCGTCACGATCGACATGGGTGAGGGCCTGTACGTCCCGGTGATCCGCGACCGCCTGACCGTCGCGGACATCGCCGAGCGCCTGGCCGGGTTCCGCGCGCTGGCCCAGCGCGGCGGCTTCAGGGAGGAGCACCTGGCGGGCGCGAACATCGTCGTCACCCTCCACCACGACGCCGACATCGTCATGGCCGTCCCGATCATCCACCCCGGCAACGCCTGCGCCCTGGCCCTCACCTCGCCCCAGCCGGAGGCGGACCGCACGGTGGCGGTCATCGGGCTGGCCTACGACCACCGGCTGATCAACGGCCGGGAGGTGGTCCTGTTCCTCCAGGCGCTGAAGGAGACGCTAGAGACCGCGTCCGAGAGCCTGTAGCCCGACCAGGTCGTCGGGGGGCGCGTCGGCACTGCGGTCGAGCAGCCCCGGCAGCCGCGAGCGCAGCGCCACCACCGCGAGCACCGCCATCGCCACGGCGAACAGCACGTACATCAGCCCGACGCCGCGCCCGGCCCCCGTGCCGATGACCGTCCCCACGGTGGAGGCCAGCGCGCCGCCCGGGGCCAGCAGCGGGTCGAACACCGCCGCCCCGTACGGCGCCACGAGCCCGAACCCCAGCGGCAGCGTCGACCAGGCGATCAGCGTGTTCAGCGCGAACACCCGCCCGTGGAACCGCTGCGGCACCTTGACCTGCACGATCGTGGCGTAGATCCCGTTCAGCAGCGTCAGCCACAGCGACATCCCGAACGCCCCCACGCCGATCGTCACCAGGTCCGCCCGCACCCCCGTCACCAGGCAGAACCCGGCCAGCGCCAGCGTGCACCACAGCACCGCCCGCATCCGTCCCCGGCCCGGCCCGCCCCACGCCGTCATGGCCAGCCCGCCGAGGAAGACCCCCAGCCCCGACACGAACGAGATCCGCCCCACGTCGGCCAGCGTCGCGAAGGAGAGCACCAGCGGGGAGAGGAGCAGGAACAGCGGCGACAGGAAGACGTTCAGCACCGCGAAGTAGCCGAGCATCCGGCGGAACCCCTGGTCGCCCCACGTGTAGCGGAACCCGGCCGCCATCTCCGCCAGCACCGGCTCCTTGCGCCGCCACGCCATCGCGGAGGGGAAGCGCACCAGCAGCGTCACCCCGATCGCGAACACGTAGCTGGCCACGTCCAGTACCAGGATGCCCTCCAGCCCGATCGCCGCCATCAGGCCGACGGCCACGATCGGGACGAGCAACTGCGTCATCCCTCCGGCCATCTGCACGATGCCGTTGGCGTGCCCGAGGTAGCGCTTGGGCACGAGCTGCGGCACGGCCGACTGGTAGGCCAGCCGCTGGAACGTCAGCGCCAGCGACAGCAGCGCGAGCAGCGGATAGATGTGCCAGGTGCGCAGGTTCCCGGTCCAGAGCAGGGCGCCGAGCGCGAGCTGGGTGGTGATGGCGGCGGCGTCGCCGCCCAGCATGACGGCCCGCCGGTTCCCCCGGTCCACGATCGCGCCGGCGAGCGGCGCCACCAGCATCCCCGGCACCAGCCCGATGACCGCGAGCAGCGCGAACTGCGCCAGCGACCCGGTCGTCAGGTAGATCCACAGGGGGATGGCGAACCCGGTCAGCGCCGACCCGACGATGGACACGAGCTGCCCGCTCGCGACGACCAGGAAGCGCCGCATGCTCGGCTGCGGGCCGGTCGCCACCGGGCCGGACCCGGCTCTGGACACCTCGCGCACCCGCCAGCTCGCCGCGCCGGGCGGCGGCTGCCCCCCGGTGATGGCGGGGTGGGTGCGGGTCACGATCTCGGCCAGCTCCTGCGCCCGATATTTCAGGAAGAAGTGGCCGGCCTCGTCCAGCTCCACCACGGCCGCCGTGGGCGAGAGGAAGTGCCACTCGCGGAAGCGCTCCTCGAAGTACTCGGTCGCCGGGTCGTGCTCGCCCGCCACGCTGATCACCGGCGCCCGCAGCGGCTCCACCGAGCTCTCGAACAGGCCGGTGAAGTACTCCTCGGCCGCCTCACTGTCGCGCCGCATGTTCCGGATGATGTGCCGGGCCTGCCCGGGCTCCAGGTCGGCCATGTCCAGGCCCATGGAGGTCAGCCAGTTGGCGTAACCGCGGTCGCCGCGCAGGAACTCCCTCCTGGCCAGCGTGGTCAGCAACGCCATCGGGCCGCGTCCGGGGCGGGCGAAGGGGAAGATCGCCCCGATGTAGACCGCCTCCAGCTCGCGCCCCTCCGCCTCCAGCCGCCGGGCGATCTCCACGGTCAGGGCCGAGCCCACGCCGCAGTGCCCGTACAGGGCCACGGGCCCGCTCACCTTCTCCTGGATCTCGCGTACGCACCTGGCCGCCACCTCGTCCAGCGGCAGCCGCTCCTCGTCCAGGCCGACGTCGTGCCCCGGGATGGCGACCGACCACAGGGCGTGCGTCCCGGGCAGCGCGTCGGCGAGCGGCTGGTAGACCACGGCCGCGCCGCCCCCGTACGGCACGCACACGTACGTCAGCTCCGGCGCGGCGGCCCGCCGGGGCGTCAGCTCGTGCAGCAGCCCGCTGGAGGCGGCGGCGCCGCCCTCGACCAGCAGGGCCAGCTCACGGATGGTGGGCCGCTTGAACAGGTCCACCACCGCGACGGGCGTCGCGCCCGGCGGCAGCACCCTGCGCAGCCTGGCCACGACCTTGATGGCCAGCAGCGAGTGGCCGCCGGCGTCGAAGAAGTCGTCGTCGAGACCGAAGCCGCCCCCGCCGAGCACCTCCGCCCACACCCCGGCGACCAGGCGCTCGGCGTCCGTGGCGGGCTCGGCGCGCCCCGCCGCCGCCTCCGCCGGCGCGCCGGGATCGGGGAGCTGACGGCGGTCCACCTTGCCGTTGGCGGTCAGCGGCAGCCGGGCGAGCGGGACGAACCGGGAGGGGATCATGTACGCGGGCAGCGTCTCGGCGAGGTGGGCGCGCAACCGCGCCGGGTCCGCGCCGGGGCCGGTCACGTAGGCCACGAGCTGCGCCCGCTCCCGTGGGCCGTGCGCGGTGACGACGCACTCGGCCACGTCCGGATGGCGCGACAGGTGCGTCTCGATCTCGCCCGGCTCGACGCGGTACCCGCGGATCTTCACCTGCTCGTCGGCGCGGCCGAGAAACTCGATCGTGCCGTCGGCGGTGTGGCGGCCCAGATCCCCCGTCCGGTAGAGGCGCTCGCCGGTGCGGGGGTGGACGATGAACGAGGCCGCGGTCCTGGCCAGGTCGCGCCAGTAGCCGGTGGCCACGCCGGCGCCGCCGATGTGCAGGTCGCCGGGCACCCCCACGGGCGCGTCGCAGAGCCCGCGATCGAGCACGCGGAAGAACTGGTTGGCCATCGGGCGGCCGTACGGGACGGACGGCCACGCCGGGTCCACCTCGCCGATCGGATGGAGGATCGACCAGATCGACCCCTCGGTGGCGCCGCCCAGGCTGACCACCTCGGCGTCCGGCGCGAGGGCGCGGACGCGGCCGGGCAGCGACAGCGGGATCCAGTCGCCGGACATCATCACCAGGCGCAGCGAGCCGAGGTCGGCGCCCTCGTGCTCGGCGTGGTCGGCCAGCAGCTCCATGAGGGCGGGCACCGAGTTCCAGACGGTGACGCGGTGCTCCTCCACCAGACGGGCCCAGGCGGCCGGGTCCTTGTCGGCCTCCGGGCCGCCCATGACGAGGGTCGCGCCGGCGGCCAGCGCGCCGTACACGTCGTACACGGACAGGTCGAAGCTGAGCGCCGACAGGGCGAGCACCCGGTCGCCGGGGCCGACGCGGAAGCGGTGGTTGACGTCGCGGACGGTGTTCAGGGCGGCCCGGTGCTCGATCATCACGCCCTTGGGCGCGCCGGTCGAGCCGGAGGTGAAGATCACGTACGCGAGGTCGTCGGGCGCGGCGGGACACACCGGCGCCGAGGATCCGGAACCGGTCTCCCGCACGGCCACGGGGGTCACGCCGGCCGGCCAGGACAGCTCCAGCCACGGCTGCGTCACCGCGACGCGGCACCCGCCGCGCTCCAGCAGCTCGAACCGCCGCCGCTCCGGCAGGTCGGCGTCGACCGGCAGGTACGCCGCCCCCGCCTTGCCGACGGCCAGCACCGCGACGACCTGCTCCCAGCCGCGCTCCATCACGACCCCGACCAGCTCGCCCCGCCCGGCCCCCGCGGCGGTCAGCTCGGCCGCCAGCGCGCCGGCCCGCCGCTCCAGCTCCGCGTACGTGATCGCGCCCCCGGGATGGACGACGGCGACGGCGTCGCCCGCGTGCGCCGCCCGCTCCTCGAACGGCCGGTGCAGCAGCCCCGGCTCGCCCAGGTCGAGGCCGGTGTCGTTCCAGCGGCGACGCTCCTCCCGCTCCTCGGCGGTGAGCAGCTCGATCTCCGCGACGGGAGCCGACGGATCGGCGGCGATCCCCTCCAGCAGCGCCGTGAAGTGCCCGGCCATGCGCGCGATCCGCTCGGCGGAGAACAACGCGGTGTTGTGGACGAACAGGAACGAACCATCACCCCCGGTGTAGAGCTCCAGGTCGAACCGGGTCGCCCACACCCCCGGCGCGAACCCCTCGACCCGGAGATCACCCGGCGCCGCCTCCGCGCCGTAGTTCTGCATCGCGAACAGCACCTGGAACACCGGCGACCGCGACACCTCCCGGGGCACGTTCAGCTCCGCCACCAGCCGCTCGAACGGCAGGTCCTGGTGCGCGTACGCGTCCATGGACAACTCACGCACCCGGCGCAGCAGCTCCGCGAACGACGGCGAGCCCGACAGGTCCACCCGCATCGCCAGCATGTTGACGAAGCACCCGACCAGCCCGTCCAGCTCGGGCAGCGACCGACCGGCCACCGGCGAGCCGACGGCGACGTCGTCCTGCCGGGCGTACCGGCCGAGCAGGGCCGCGAACGCCGCCAGCAGCACCATGTACGGCGTCGCCCCCCGCTCGCGCCCGAGCCGCTCCAGCCGGGCGGTGAGGCCGGCGGGGATCGTGAAAGGGTGCGCCGCGCCCCGATAGGTCAGCTCGGGCGGCCGGGGGAAGTCGGTGGGCAGCTCCAGCGGCGCCAGGCCGTCCAGGCGCTGCCGCCAGTAATTCACGTCGCCGGAGGAGCCGGGCCGCTCGCGCTGCCAGGCGGCGAAGTCCCCGTAGGTGACCGGCAGGTCGGCCAGTGGCCCGCCGTCGCAGCAGGTCAGCAGGTCGCGCAGGAGGATGTTCGCCGACCAGCCGTCGGCCGCGACGTGGTGGACGGCGATGGCCAGCACGTGGTCGTCGGCCGCCAGCCGCACCAGCAGCGCCCTGATCACCGGCCCGTTCACCAGGTCGAACGGCTCGGCCAGGAACGGGTCCACCAGCTCCCGCGCCTCCTCGGCGGTGCCGGCGTCGGCGGTGGTGAGCGGCACGGCGACGGCGTCGGCGATCTCCACGACCGCCACAGGCAGACCGCTGGCCAGTCGTGTCACTTTCAGACCCATCGGCTTGACCAGACGGGCAAGGTAGGTAGC
>NZ_JAHKRL010000071.1 GCF_019396405.1 Nonomuraea rhizosphaerae
GTCGTCCCGTCGGCACCAACGCCGACGGCCGTTCGCGGATTCCTGCGGCGGCCCCCTATAACGGACCCCGCGTCGGATCAGCGACAGTCGTAGACGACGACGGCCGGGGTGTGCGCGAAGAGATAACTCTGCACCGGCCTGCCCATCATGGGAGGAATCTTACCTCTTCCTCGGTTATCTCCCCATCGAGGATCCGGTACGAGCGGAACTCCGTCTTGTCCTCGTCCCTGGTGGAGACCAGGACGTAGTGGGCGTTCGGCTCGGAGGCGTAGGACACGTCGGTGCGCGACGGGTACGCCTCGGTCGCGGTGTGCGAGTGGTAGATCACGACCGGCTCCTCGTCGCGGTCGTCCATCTCGCGCCAGACGCGCAGCTGCTCCATCGAGTCGAAGCGGTAGAAGGTGGGCGAACGCTCGGCGTTCTCCATCTTGACGAACCGCTCGGGGACGCCGTCGCGCCCGGCGATGACGCCGCACGCCTCGTCGGGGTGGTCCGCCCGGGCATGGGCAACGATCTTGTCGACCAGTTCCTGCGAGATCGTCAGCATGTCCCGGAAGCTACCAGAGGGCCCGGACCAGGGTGTCCTGGAGGTAGGTCAGCCAGTCGTAGGTGACGTAGGCCGGGTAGCGCGGATCGTCCTCGGACATGGCGGCGATCTCGTCGTGGACCTCCTCGGTCACCTCCAGCTTGGTGCCGAGCGCGAGGCGGACGTCGTTGAGCGAGCGCAGCCACGCCTGGGCCTGCTCGGGCGTCAGCTCGCTGCGGCCGGGCCTGGCTGTGTCGAGCATGGTCTGGGCGTCGGCGCGCTTGCCGTCGCGCAGCGTCGCCTCGGTGTAGCGCCGGAACTCCGAGGCCTCCTTCTCGTCCTCGTACGCCGAGGGGAACAGCCTGGCCAGCACCGGATCGGAGGGCGCCTCGGCGGTCCCGATGCCCAGCGCGCGCTCCAGCGGGTCGTCGCCCGTCTCCCCCGGCGCGATCAGGCCGAGCACCTGCGAGACGAGGGAGCGCAGGATCGACACCTCCGCCGCCTCGAACACCGCGACGACCCCGCCGCCGTCGCGCGTGGAGAACCCCGAGTTCACTTTTCGCGCCTCACTTGACCGAGTCTGGTTGGACAGTGGCCCACAAGCCGTAGGAGTGGAGGATCTGCACGTCGCGCTCCATCTCCTCGCGGGTGCCGCTGGAGACCACGGCCTTGCCCTTCTTGTGCACGTCCATCATGAGTTTCTCGGCCTTCTGCTTGGAGTAGCCGAAGACCGTCTGGAAGACGTACGTCACATAGGACATGAGGTTGACCGGGTCGTTCCAGACAATCGTCACCCACGGCAGCTCGGGCCGGACGTCCGTTGAAGGACGCTCGACGGCGATTGGAGCGGTGCTTCCCACATCCCCCATCCTGCCCTACCTCAGCCGTAGTCTTCGAGTCGTGACAATGACCATGAGCACCGCGTTGCTCACAGATCACTATGAGCTGACAATGCTGCAGGCGGCCCTGCGGAGCGGCGCCGCCCACAGACGGGCCGTTTTTGAGGTGTTCGCCAGGCATTTGCCGGGTGGCCGTCGTTACGGAGTTGTCGCCGGTACAGGACGCCTCCTGGAGGAGCTGGAAGGCTTCCGTTTTCGTGACGAAGAACTCACCTATCTGCGGGAGAAGGAGGTGGTCGACGAGTCGACGCTCGACTTCCTGGCCGGCTACCGCTTCTCGGGCGACATCTTCGGCTACGGCGAGGGCGACCTCTACTTCCCGGCCTCCCCGATCATGGTGGTGGAGGGCACGTTCGCCGAGGCCGTGCTGCTGGAGACCGTCACCCTGTCGATCCTGAACCACGACTGCGCCATCGCCTCGGCCGCCTCCCGGATGGTCAACGCGGCGGGGCAGCGGCCGCTGATCGAGATGGGCTCGCGCCGCACCCACGAGTGGTCGGCCGTGGCCGCCGCCCGCGCCGCCTATATCGCCGGCTTCGCCTCCACCTCCAACCTGATGGCCGGCCGTCTGTACGGGGTCCCCACGGCAGGCACGGCGGCGCACGCGTTCACGCTGCTGCACGACTCGGAGCGGGCCGCGTTCGAGGCCCAGATCGCCTCGCTGGGGCAGGGGACGACGCTGCTCGTGGACACCTACGACGTGCCCGAGGCGGTGCGCACGGCCGTCGAGCTGGCCGGCGCCAAGCTGGGCGCGGTCCGGATCGACTCCGGCGACCTGGCGGCGGCGGCCCAGGAGGTGCGCGAGCAGCTCGACGCGCTCGGCGCGTTCAACACCCGCGTCCTGGTCACCTCCGACCTGGACGAGTACGCCATCGCCGCGCTGGCCGCCGCCCCCGTGGACGGCTACGGCGTGGGCACCTCGCTGGTGACCGGCTCCGGCGTGCCGACGGCGGCGCTGGTCTACAAGCTGGTGGCGCGCGAGACCGCCACGGGCGAGCTGGAGCCGGTCGCCAAGCGCTCGGTCGGCAAGCCCTCACGCGGCGGCCGCAAGAACGCCTACCGCCTCTACGACGAGCACGGCCACGCCGAGACCGAGCTGGTCACGACGTCGGGCGCGGTCCCCGACGGCGGCGTCCCGCTGCTGCGCCCGCTCGTCCGCGACGGCGCGGTCGTGGGCAGGGAGCCGCTGGCCACGGCCCGCGAGCGGCACGCCGAGGCCGTCTCGAAGCTCCCCCAGGACGCGCTGCACCTCGGCAGGGGGTACGCGGCCATCCCCACGGAATTCGCCTGACGTATGGTGATCCGTATGGCGACCGCGCTGATCATCGTCGACGTGCAGAACGACTTCTGCGAGGGTGGCAGCCTGCCCGTGGCGGGCGGCTCAGAGGTGGCGGCCGGGATCACCCGCTACGTGGCCGACCACGGCTACGACCACGTCGTGGCCACCCGCGACTACCACGTCAGCCCCGGCGACCACTTCGCCGAGTCCCCCGACTACGTCTCCACCTGGCCCGCGCACTGCGTCGCCGGGACGCCGGGCGCGGACTTCCATCCGGCGTTCGACGTGTCCGGTGTGGAGGAGGTGTTCTCCAAGGGCGCCTACGCCGCCGCGTACAGCGGGTTCGAGGGCGCCTCCGGCGACGGCGTGACGCTGGGCGACTGGCTAAAGCGGCGCGGGGTGTCCGAGGTGGACATCGTCGGCATCGCCACGGACCACTGCGTGCGCGCCACCGCCCTGGACGCCGTCGAGCACGGGCTGTCCGTACGGGTGCTGCTCGACCTCACGGCCGGGGTGGCCCGCCAGACCACGGACGCGGCGCTGTCGGAGCTGACCGCGGCCGGAGCCGTTCTCCAGGGGGCTCCCACCGTGCATTGATCACATTGAGTACACAGTGCGCAACACTGTGGTCATGTGATATCCAAGATGACGAATGCTCTCCGAACGCACGCTACTACGGAGAGCGACCTTTCTTGAATGTCTCTGTCCACGCCCGTACTCGTGCCCTGTGTGAGGTTCCCCGCATGCTCGCCTTCTCGCTCGGCCTGGCCTGGCTGCTGCTCGCCCCTCTCGCTCTGTGGGTGCTCGTCCGCGGCCACAACCTGGCCAGGGTGGGGGCCGTGCTGACGCTGGCGCTGCTGGAGCTGGCCACGATCGCCATGAACCGCGTCACCGCCAGGCACGACGAGCAGCGGGGGCCGGCCGTCGTCGCGCACGACGTGCCGCAGCCGAGCGGCTGCGTGACGCGCATGCCGGTGCCCGAGACGGCGCGGCTGAGCGGCGCGCGTGACGGCCTCACGTTGTCCTGGCCCGCCGTGCCCGGCGAGTGCGACACGGCCAAGGTCGTGCTCCGCGCCGAGGGACGCAAGCTGCGCGTCTGGGTGCACGAGGGCCCGCTGCACGGCCACCACGGAGGGGCCGAGACGGTGCCGATCCGGGTGGTCGGCGGCTCCGCGACACTGCGGGTGCCGCTCGACCCGCCCGCCCGCAAGCGCTCCCGGGCGGTCGACGGCCGCACCGGGCACCGCATCCCGTCCGCCGCGAACGCCGGCGGACAGCTTCGCGAACGCGAGCGGACAGCTTCGCGAACGCCGGCGGACAGCTTCGCGAACGCGGGCAGGTGACCTCGCAAAGGCGGGCAAATGGCCCATGGACGCGGCGCCTGCCGCGATCTAGCTTCTGAGCTATGTCGACTTCACACGATGTTGAGCGGATCGAGCAGGCGAACGCCTCCGGGCGCACCCCGGTCGTGTTCGTGCACGGGCTCTGGCTGCTGCCGAGCAGCTGGGACCGCTGGGGCGAGGTCTTCGCCGAGGCCGGTTACACGCCGATCGCGCTGGGCTGGCCGGACGACCCCGAGACCGTCAGCGAGGCCAAGGAGCACCCCGAGGTCTTCGCCAACAAGACGGTCGGCCAGATCGCCGACCACATCGAGTCGCTGATCTCCAAGTTGTCGGCCAGGCCCGCCATCGTCGGCCACTCCTTCGGCGGCCTGCTCGCGCAGATCCTCGCCGGTCGCGGCCTGTCCGCGGTGACCGTCGCGATCGACCCCGCCCCGTTCCGCGGCGTGCTGCCCCTGCCGATCTCCGCGCTGCGCTCGGCCTCCCCCGTGCTCGCCAACCCGGCCAACATCCACCGCGCCGTGCCGCTCACGTACGAGCAGTTCCGGTACGGGTTCGCCAACGCCGTCAGCGAGGACGAGGCCAAGGAGCTGTACGAGACGTACGCCGTCGCGGCCCCCGGCGCCCCGCTCTTCCAGGCCGCCACGGCGAACCTCAACCCCTGGACCGAGGCCAAGGTCAACAGCAAGAGCCCGGACCGGGGCCCGCTGCTGATCATCTCCGGTGAGAAGGACCACACGGTGCCGTGGGCGCTGTCCAACGCCGCCTACAAGAAGCAGAAGCGCAACCGCGCCGTCACCGAGATCGTCGAGATCCCCGGCCGGGGCCACGCGCTCACCATCGACAGCGGCTGGCGCGAGGTCGCCGACACCGCCCTCGACTTCGTCCGCCGCTTCGCCACCTGACGTTCACGCCGCCGGGAAGGCTCAGGGGGTCATCAGGTCGCGGTCTGCCGCAGGGCGTCGTCGAAGTCGGCGTACACCTCGAACGCGTGCCGCAACCCCGTGATCGACAGCACCCGCGCCATGACCCCCTGCACGCCGCCGAGCATCAGCCTGGTCCCCCTGGCCTCGCACCGCTGCAGCACCACCAAGAGCTCGCTCATCCCCATGGAGTCACAGAACGTGATCTCCTGCAGATCCAGCACCAGGAAGGGCTTGACCGGAAGCTCCCAGATCCGCCCCATGTGCTCGCGGAACATCGGCACCGCGAACGCATCCAGATCACCATTCAGCCGGCTGACAATGGCGTTTCCGGCGAGGCCAGAAGTGACGTCGAACGTCGACTTTCCTGTGGCCTCAGATGACATGGGGGGAATCCTTCTGCATATGCCAAGGCAGCCATCGTTGGTTGTTGCCGGTTCCGGTGGTCGTCTAACGAGAGGCCACGGGGGTGTGGCCAAACGCATAGAGTCACGGAGCGTCACTACCTTGGAACGCCTGCCTCGACCGGCGCTTGAGCCACTTCCCGAAGCATGGAGGCCGGGACGTGAGCGGGGCTCTACTGCTGCCGTGTCCTAACCGTGACACTTCCGGCGGCGCCCGGCCACCGGATCGCCAAGATCGCTATGAACTTCCCAACCCCAGCGGCCTCAACGCCCCCGAAACCGCACTCCACCCCCGCCCGCTCCGCCCCGGCCCACTCCCACCTGGACCCGCTTCACCACAGCCGGCTCCACCTCGGCCCGCACCACAACGCGCCCCGTCCCCACAACTCATCGCCCACTCATCAGCGGATTCCGCCACGTCCCGCGCCCCGGCACGTCCCAGGCCCCGCCACACCCTCCACCCACGGCCTCGGCTAACGCCGCTGGGTGGCCCACTGCCGGATCTTGTCGATCCGTTCCTGGATCTGGACGGCCGTGGCCTGCGCGATCGGCGGCCCGCCGCACGCCCGCCGCAACTCCGAGTGGATCACCCCGTGCGGCTGCCCCGTCCGGTGGTTCCAGGCTCCCACCAGGCCGTTGAGCTCCCGGCGCAGCTCGGCGATCTGCTCGTGCGGCGCCAGCGCGGCCGGACCCGTCTCGGCCGGCTTCTTGGCCCGGGCGGCCTGCTGGTCGGACTGCCGTTTGCGCAGCAGCGTGGCCACCTGGTCGGGCTCCAGCAGCCCGGGGAGCCCGAGGAAGTCCTCCTCCTCGGCCGACCCGACCTCCGCCCCGGTGCCGAACTCGCCGCCGTCATACAGCACCCGGTCGAACGTCGCCGTCGTCTCCATGGTCTCGAACGGCAGCTCGTCACCAAGGACGTCCGGATTGTCCTTCTTCCTGTTGGCGTCCTCCAGCAGGCTGTCGTCGAGCCCGTCCTCGGGCGGACGGCGGTTGAGCACGTGGTCGCGCTCCACCTCCATCTCGTTGGCCAGCCCCATGAGGGTCGGCACCGACGGCAGGAACACCGAGGCCATCTCGCCGCGCTTGCGCGCACGGACGAAGCGCCCGACCGCCTGGGCGAAGAACAGCGGCGTGGATGTCGAGGTGGCATACACCCCCACGCACAGGCGCGGGATGTCCACGCCCTCCGACACCATGCGCACCGCCACCAGCCACCGATCGCCGGAGGACGCGAACTGCTTGATCTTCTTGGAGGCGCCGGGGTCGTCGGAGAGCACCACGGTGGCGCCTTCGCCGGAGATGTTGCGCAGGTGGCGGGCATAGGCGCGGGCGGCCTCGTGATCGGTGGCGATCACCAGCCCGGCGGCGTCGGGCACGCCCCGCCGCACCTCGGTGAGCCTGCGGTCGGCGGCCTGCATGACCTGGCGGATCCAGTCGCCCTTGGGGTCGAGCGCCGCCCGCCACGCCTGGGAGAGCTGGTCCTTGGTGAGCGGCGTGCCCAGGGTGGCCACCAGCTCGTCACCGGCGCGGGTGCGCCACTTCATCTCCCCCGAGTACGCCAGGAAGATGACCGGCCGCACGACCCCGTCGGCCAGGGCCGGGCCGTAGCCGTAGGAGTAGTCGGAGACGCTGCGCTTGAAGCCCTCGGCGTCCTCGTCGTAGCCGACGAACGGGATCGGGTTGTCGTCGGACCGGAACGGCGTGCCGGTCAGCTGCAGCCTGCGCGTGGCCGGCTCGAACGCCTCGCGGATGCCGTCGCCCCACGACTTGGCGTCGCCGGCGTGATGGATCTCGTCGAAGATGACGAGCGTCTTGCGCGCCTCCGTGCGCGCCCTGTGGAGGGCGGGATGCATGGCGACCTGCGCGTACGTGACCGCGACACCGACGTAGTCGCGGGAGGTGGCGCCCTGGCTGTTCTTGAACTCGGGGTCGATCATGATGCCGACCTTGCCGGCGGCGTCGGCCCACTGGCGCTTGAGGTGTTCGGTGGGGGTGACGATGGTGATCGACCTGATCACCCCGTTGGCGAGCAGCTCGCTGGCGATGCGCAGGGCGTAGGTCGTCTTGCCCGCGCCCGGCGTCGCCACGGTGAGGAAGTCACGCGGCTCGCGCCTGAAATACAGGTCGTACGCCTCCTGCTGCCAGGCCCGCAGCTTGGGGGCGGTGCCCCAGGCGGCGCGGTCGGGGTAGGAAGGCGACAGGTGGGATGCGGCGAACGTGCTCACCGCATCACCTCTGGGGTTCGTGTGCTTCGCTCTCTCACAGTGACCCAAGAGTAATCGGGGCCACCGACAAGACGTGCCGTGCACCGTGGATCCTGGCCAAGCTCATCCTCGCGTGCTAAGGGGCGTACGGGGCTTATCGCACACTCGACATGACCGCGTCGAGCGCCTGCCTTCTACCGGCTTCCTCAGGTTGGAGCAGTCCGACGAGCAGCACTGCCTTGCCGTCCCTGCTCAGGAGTGTGACACGGAGAAAGGCCGGTCTGTTGACCACATCCGCGTATTGCGCTCGTAGCGCACGCGTGTGACCTTGTGCGATTTCCTTGTCCTCCACGACTTCCACTTTGTCGCCCTTGAGCAGCAACCTGGAGTACAGCTCGGCCGAGTCCCTGGTCGCCCGCACCACATCGGCCACCGGCCCTGGCACCGGCCTGGCCATGACCAACGCCCCGTCGCCCCGCACCACGGACGTGAACCCCGTCACCGGCGGCACCGCCGCCTCCCGCCACCCCTGCGGCAACGTGATCGTCACCCCCGCCAGCGAATCGCTCAACCGCGCCGTCACCGGCTCCGGCTCGGCCATCCGCAACACCACCGAGACCAGCCCCGCGACCAGCCCCGTGGCCAGCAGCAACGCCAGCACCGCCGCCGCGGGCCGCCGCCACTTCCGGCTCCGCACCCGCCCCGGCAACCCGGGATCGGCCGGCGCCCCGTAGAACCTCGCCGACGGAGGCAACGACTCCCACGGCACCTGCGGGTCACCGTCGTCCGGCTCCAGCCCGCGCTCGGCGGTCCTGCGGATCTGCGGGTTCCACAGATCCTCCGGCTCCTCCTCGACCTGCCCCCGCCCGTGCCAGGAAGGCCCCCTGCGATCCCCCCGCCGCCCGTTGCTCCCCTGCGAACTGTTGCCGGCCTGTGCGCCGTTGCCGGCCCGTGGGTCGTTGCCGGCCTGCGGACCGTTACTGACCTGCGGAGTGTTGCTCGCGTACGGATTCCCCCGCCGCGGCGCCGCCACCGGCGGCTCGTCGTCCTCCTCGGCGGGCTCTGGAGAAGTACGGCGATGCCTGGCACTCGGACTCGACGGCGGCCAAACGCGACGATCGTCCTCCATGACACCTCCTTGTCCGCTGTCCTATCACTCCTTCGCCCACGGGTCCGGCGATCCGTGATCGCTGTGACAGGAGAGAAAAATCAACCCCTCACAATCTCCCCACCCCGCCATCCCGCCACCCATCTCCCCGGCCACCCCTGCCGTGACGAACGGACGAGTGAACGCGAGCGAGAGGCCGCCGGGCGAGCGGGCGAAGGAGGCGGGGTGAGCGAAGGAGGCGAGGCGGCGAGCGGTGCCCCTGGTCCTGCCACCATCGGCAGGCGACTCTTGGCGCCCTTCCCCGGCTCCGGCTCCGGCTCCGGCTCAGCGTGGCGGGTGCGGCTCCGGTTGTGCCGTGGTGCCGTTTCACCCGGGCCGTATCGGCGCCCGGCCACCATCCGGTCAGCGGCCGTCCCCCTGGAGGCCCTCAGCCCCGTACGGCGTGTGGGGCCGGCCCATGCGTGCCGTAAAAGAAGAAAACAGCCTGATAGTTAGAGTGACCTCGTACGGACGGCAAGCAGCGTGGCAGACAGAGCGATCGCCGCCATCAACCCGCAGATCACCACAAACCCCCGCGCGATCATCTCCGGACTGTGCCCGATCAGGTTGACCAGCGCACCCCCCACCCCCACCGCCAGCCCCGACCCCAGCATGTCCGTGACCGACAGCGCGGCGGAGTTCGCCCCCTGCTCGTGCACAGGCGACTGCTTCAGCGCCGTGACGCTGACCGTCGACATCCCGAGCCCCATCCCGAACCCCGCCACGATCCACGCGGGCACCGCCGTCCACCCCGTGACCCCCGGCAGCACGGACAGCACCGTCAGCAGGATCCCCGCCATGACGCACGCCGCCCCCAGCCTGATCCGCCGGTGGGCGTCGACCGTACGCCGGCTCTGCAGGTACGACCCGGTCGACCAGCCCAGCGCCCCGGTCGTCAGCGCGATGCCCGCCGCCGTCGGGTCGAACCCCTTGACCTGCTGGAGCGCGAGCGGGATGAACGAGTTCACGCCGAAGAAGGCGGCCGAGAACATGCCGCGCATCATGATCGTCGTCGGCAGCCCGCGCCCGAACCGCAGCGCTCCCGGCGGCAGCAGCTTGACCAGCCCGTACGCGAGGCACGCCAGTCCCCCCACCACCGCGATCGCGCTCGGGACGGGTGAGACGTGCAGTTTGTCCACGCCGTAGAGCAGCGTCCCCGCCCCACCGGCGGCGGCGGTCGCCGCGACGGTCATGAGAACCGGCCTGGCCCGGAGCGACTTCTCACCGGCGCCGGCCTCGTCACCCGCCGGCGGGGTGGACTTGTTCAGCGCCGGGATCAACATCACCAGGGCGGGCACCACCAGCGGGATGATCCCGAAGAACACCCACTGCCACCCCCAGATCTTCGCCACGAACCCCGCCACGGCGGGCCCCACCATGGCGGGCACCACCCAGGCCGCCGACAACGCCGCGAAGACCTTGGGCCGCACATCAGGCGGATAGACCCTCGCGATCATCACGTACACCGCGACGATCGTGCACCCGGCCCCCAGCCCCTGCACGCCCCGCGCCGCCAGGAACAGCGCCTTCGTCGGCGCGGCCCCCGCCAGCCCCATCCCGATCACGAACAGCACCACCCCGAGCAGGAACGGCGCCGTGTAACCGCGCCGGTCCGACCAGAGCCCGGACACCACGTTCGCGAACAGGCTGGCGATGAGGAACGCCGAGAAGCTCAGCCCGTACAGGTCGAGCGCGTCGAGCTCCTGCGACACGACCGGCATGACCACGCCGACCGACATGCCCTCGAACGCGATCAGCGTGATGACCAGCAGGATGCCGATGGTGGCCGTCCGATAGGCGGCACCGAAGATGCGAGGCGGGTCGTACGGAGTCTCGAGTGCTTTCGGTGCTGTCACCCGATCATCCTAGTTGTGCAGTTATGTCACAACCACGCACGGCCACAGTGCAAAAAAGACGATCACCCCGCAAATGCCCGGCTACCCCACAAAAGGGGCGGCTACCAGGCGCAGAACGGGTCAGAGAACATCGGGTCGACCGCGATAGACGGCCCACATCTGGTGCATGCGCTCCGCCTGCCCTGATGTGAACTCCGACATGCACCGATCGTGCGCGTAGTCCATGTAGTTGTGGATGGGGTCGGCGCCCTTCTCCGGACAGGACTCCTTGGTGTCCGGGCACCCCTCCGTGGGCTTGGCCTCCGGCGCGGTGTCGTCGATGCCGTCGCCCGGGGTCGCGCACCCGTTCTCGAAGGTGTGGAACAGGCCGAGCCAGTGCCCGATCTCGTGCACGCCGGTGAACCCGCGGCTGTAGTTGACCAGCGCGCCGCCCGGCAGGGTGCGCCAGTCGATCACCACGCCGTCGAGCCGGGGGCTGCCCTTGTACCAGTACGGATAGGTGGAGTAGCCGAGGACGAGGTCGCCGAGCTGGGCGATGTACAGGTTCAGCGTCTCGGGGCCGCCCTTGCGCAGGGCCGACTTCATGACCCGCTCGTTGCGGATCGGGTCGGTGAACCAGGAGGCGTTCTCCTCGACCGCGATCCCGTCCAGCCGGAACCGCACCCCGGTCGCCACCCCGCCCAGCGCGCCGCTGTAGGCGGAGTTGAGGGTCTTGATCTGCGCCCTGACGTCCGCGTCGCTCGCCTTGCGCGTCCCGTCGCTGAGCACGTGCACCCACGTCGGGACGGTCAGCTCGTGAGGCACGGTGACGCCGTCGAGCCGCTTGTCGAGCTGGGCCAGCACGTGCGCCACGTCCTGCGGTTTCGGCGCCCGCGGCTCCGGCGGCCGCGGCTCGTCATCCCGCCCGTACAAACGCGGAGACGGCCCGTACGCACCTGAAGACGGCCCGTACGCATGCGGAGACGGCCCGTACGCCTCCCGGCGCACTCCAGCGGAAACCCCGCCCCGAGCGGCCCCGTCCGGAATCGGGCACCCCAAGGAAGCCCGTACGGACGCCTGAGCTGACGCCCGGGCCGGCGCGGCCGGATATGGCGGCACGAGCCCGGCCGCGAGCAGGCATGCCAAAGAGACGGCGGTCGCGCGCCGGGCCATGCGATCCCCCATGACGGTGTGAGGCGGTCTGCATCCAGACCGTAACCTCACTACGGGCGATCACATGTGATCAACACTCACTCGTTCTTGTCGTCACCGCCACCCGGAGGCAGCCCCTCGTAGATTTCCTTGCACTCGGGGCACACCGGGTATTTCTTCGGGTCGCGGCTGGGCACCCAGACCTTGCCGCACAGGGCCCGGATCGGCGTGCCGGTCACCATGCTTTCGGTGATCTTGTGCTTGTCCGCGTAGTGCGCGAACCGCTCGTGATCGCCGTCGCCGTGCGACGTCCGCGGGGTGGTCTCCTGCTCAGGGAGGATCTTCGTGCTCACCCACCCGAGTCTATGCCCGCCCCACAACCCGAACGGAACACAACGGCGGCACGTACAGCGGACGACCGAACGCCCCGACAGCGAGCAGCGGACAGCCCGGCGATGCGGAACGGCCCCCGCCCGAAGAGGCAGGGACCGTCCCGGAAACTCCGAAGAGGCGTCAGCCCACGTGCACCGGCGCGCCCTCGGTCTTGCGACCGGCCTTGACGAACAGCGCCAGCACCGCCGTCAGCAACGCGATGCCGGTGCTGACCAGGAAGGCCAGGTGCATGCCGTCCATGAACGCGTTGTGCAGGGCCCCGCCGACGAGCTGCTGAAGCTGCTGCGGTGTCCCGGCCGGGAGTCCGCCGAACGCGGCCGCCTTCTCCAGCAGTGACAGCTGCTCCGGCGGGATGGCCTGGGCCGCCGGCCCGAGGTAGCCGGGCAGCTTGCTGGAGATCTCGGCCGCCATCACGGCGCCCAGGATCGCGGTGCCGAGCGCGCCGCCGACCTGCATGGCCGACTGCTGCACGCCGCCCGCGACGCCGCTGTACTCGATGGGGGCGTTGCCCACGATGATCTCGGTGGCGCCGACGAAGACCGGCGACAGGCCGAAGGCCAGCAGCACGAACGGGATGGCGCTCTCGATGAACGAGGCGTCGATGCTCAGGCGCGACATGAGGAACATCGACCCGGCGGTGATCACCAGGCCGGTGGCCATCGTGATCTTCGGGCCGAGCTTGCCGATCATCATGCCCGCCAGCGGCGAGGCGACGATCATGCCCGCGCTCATCGGCAGCATGCGCAGACCGGCGTCCAGCGGGCTCAGCCCGTGCACGCCCTGGAAGAAGAAGCCCAGGAAGAACATAGCCCCGAACATCGCGAACGCCACCATCATCATCAGCACGGTGCCGATGGAGATGGACGGGTTCCTGAACAGCGACAGCGGCACCAGCGGCTGCTTGGCCCTGCTCTGCCAGAAGATGAACGCGCCGATGAGCACCACGAACGCGCCCAGGAAGCCGAGCGTGGCGCTGTCGCCCCAGCCCCACTCGGGAGCCTTGATGATCGTCCAGACCAGCGAGAACATCGCGCCCGACAGCAGGACCACGCCCAGCCAGTCGATGCGGGCCAGCGACGGCACCCGGTTCTCCCTGATCAGGAAGATCCCCAGGACCAGGGCGATGATGCCGACCGGCGCGTTGATGAAGAACACCGACTCCCAGCTCACCTGCTGGACCAGCACACCGCCGACGATCGGGCCCGCGGCGCTGGACAGGCCGATGATGGCGCCCCACGCCCCCATCGCCTGGTTCAGCTTGTCACCGGGGAACGCCGCGCGCAGCAGCGCGAGGGCCGCGGGCTGGAGCAGGGCGCCGAACAGGCCCTGCAGCACGCGCAGGCCGATCAGCGCGCCGACCGGCGACACACCTGGAATGATGTCGGCCAGCTCCTGGCTCAGGCCGATCCCGACCGAGGAGAGCGCGAAGCCCGCGACACCGATCAGGAAGACCCGCTTGTGCCCGAAGAGGTCACCGAGTTTGCCTGCCGTGATGAGGAAGACCGCGAGCGCCAAGAGGTAACCGCTGGTCACCCACTGCAGGTCCGACAGCGACGCGCCGAGGTCCTGCTGGATGGACGGGTTGGCGATGCCGACGACGGTGCCGTCGAGCATGACCATGATGACGCCCAGGCTGACGGCCAGAAGCACCAGCCATGGATTACCGCTTCCCCCGGTCCTCTTGCGGCCAGGGCCGAGCGATGGCGGAACGTCAACCGCCTTCGCGTGAGCCATGTAGTCCCCCTCAGTACGTACTGCCCCGACTCGGGGCATAGATCTCTTAAGCCTCAGGTAATCTATGTCAGTTGATGACATCTGACAACCGAGTTTTAATTGGCTGGCTATGACTTATGACACAGACTGACAGGAAGGTTACGGTGGGACTACGGGAGCGTAAGAAGGAGAAGACGCGCCTGGCGATCCTCGACGCGGCGATCGACCTGTTCCTCGAACAAGGGTACGACTCGACCACCGTGGACCAGATCGCGGGGGCGGTCGAGATCTCCCCGCGCACGTTCTTCCGCTACTTCACCAGCAAGGACCATCTCGCCCTGTGGTTCCATGACCACGGCGAGGAGATCATGCTGGAGACCCTGCGCGACCGCCCGCTCGACGAACCCCCGTTCACGTCGCTGACCCATGCCTTGCGCGCGGTCCTTCGCGACATGCAGGACTCAACGGCCGAGGACGCCGCAAGATTCCTCAAACTGCGGAGACTTCTGGACGAGAACCCGCACCTGTTCGGCCTGTCGGTCGCCCGCGGCGCCGCGACCGAGCGCCGCCTGGCCGAGGAGGTGGCCGCCCGAAGGGGCGTCGACGTCACTACCGACCAGCGCACTCACCTTATCGTGGCGTTCGCGATGGCGACGATGCGGGTCGGGTTCGAGTGCCCGCGTCCCGACATGACGGCCGTCCAGAACATCGCGCGCCAGCTGGACGAGGCCATTGACCTGGCCCAGAACGCCTTCCGCCCCGACTGGGACACCTGAGCCGCGCGCTCCGGAAAGAGCGCCTGGTGCCGCGCGCTCCTGAAAGGCGCCTAGGGCCTGTTTCAGAAGTGGATCATTTCGGTGATCCACTTCTGGGATGATCTTTGGGTGAGTCGTGGTGATCTGTCTTCCGCTGAGTGGGCGGTGCTGGAGCCGTTGTTGCCGGTCGGCAAGAAG
>NZ_JAHKRL010000072.1 GCF_019396405.1 Nonomuraea rhizosphaerae
CTCAAGGTCAGGGCCTCCTCCCTGGCCCACCTCGAAGGCGTGCTGGAACAGATCGGCAAACACGGCCTGATGGACACCCACATCGTGCTGTCCACGCAGTACGACGACCCGCGCGTACGCCGGAACCCCCCCGTACAACCTCAGCAACATCCGCTGGTCACGGGCTGCGTCCTGAAGGAAGCAGTGTGTCCTTCTCCCCATGTGGCGGCTCCTGTCGTTCGGCGAAATCGGCTTCGATCCGGTAGACGGCGTGGTCAGCGAGCCGCCGGCCGAAGTGGTTGTAACGTAGCGTGGTGGCCAGGTTGGCGAACCGGGCGGCGACTTGGACCTTCTCCCACGGGTTCCGCAGTTCACCTCGTTACTGGCGACACGCACGCCCCTGACCTCGGACGATGTCAAGGATCAAGGCGTCGAGCGCGGTGGGTCACGTCCCGCGGAGTGGTGTAGTTCGGTTGTCGCATGAGGCTCTGCTGGGTTGACTATGCCGTCATCAGTTCGGTGTGTGTCACCCCTGCTGGTCGGTGCTGGGTGCCGTGATGAGGGCCATGGAGCTTTCGGACAGGTAGTGGCGGTCGGCAACCTGCCATCCGTCGTGGGCTTCGGGTTGGGGAAGACGCCGGCCACGTCGGTGCGGCGTTTGATCTCCTTGTTGAGCCGTTCCAGCGGGTTGGTGGACCAGATTTTTCCAGTGCGCGGGTGGGAACGCGGTGAAGGCGAGGATGTCGTCGGCGGCCTCGTGCAGCATCGTCTCGATCTTGGGCAACTGGCGGCCGGGCATGGCGGCGATCACGCCGAGCTGGTCGCGTACCGTCTATGGGGTGGGCTGGGCGAAGATGGTGCGGATGGCTGCGGCGACCATCCCGGCCGAGCCCTTGGGGACGGTGACGAGCACGTTGCGCAGGAAGTGCAGCGACACCTCTGCCAGGCGGCACCGAGCAGGACCGCGCCGATGGAGATGAGCAGGCCGGCATGGGCGTCGCTGATGACCAGCTGCACCCCGACCAGACCGCGGCCCTTGAGCGAGCGCAGGAACACGGTCCAGAACGCGCCGTCCTCGCTGTCGCCTACGGAGAAGCCGATGACTTCGCGGCGGCCGTCGCCGGTCACTCCGGTGGCCACGGTGACGGCTTGGGAGACCTCCGACTTGGAGATGCCGGAGTCGGCGCCGAGGGCTTTGACCAGGTCGTCGACCTTGCGGGTGGACACGTCGTGCAGGTAGGCCTCCATCACCACCGCAAACAGCGCCTGATCCACCCGGCGGCGGCGTTCCAACAGGCTGGGGAAGAACAGGCCGGTGCGCAGCTTGGGGACCTGCAACTCCAGATCGCCTGCGGTGGTGGTCAGCATGCGCGGCCGATGTCCGTTGCGCTGCGCGGTGCGATCCTGAATGCGCTCGCCTGGGGGCGGCGCCGATCACCGCGGTCAGTTCCGCCTCGATGAGGGCTTGGCAAATGGTCTGGGCGGCGTGCTGGATGCGCTCGTTCGCCTCGGAGTTCTTCAGTACCGCAAGGACTTCTCACAGGGCAGACTGATCCAGGGCCATCGCGTTGATTCTCCTCTACGTGCGACTTGACGGTTTTCACGCAGAAACGTCACACGATGGCCTGCCTCGTCGAGGGCACGGCCTCCTTCGTGGCCAGATCCACACCACTCGACGGGACGTAATCTGGCACACAGGGGCACACTCTGAACGCGGGCGAATGACCGCTGTTGCGATCGCGGCCCCAGGTTACGGTGATGCTGGAAAATCGGTCCGGCCGCGGCTCACGTCTTTCGACGCGGCTCCGTGAGCCGGGCGCGGTCCACCTTTCCCGCCTGGTTGCGGGGAACGCTCTCGATGAACTCGACGTCCCGTGGGGCCTTGAATCCGGCCAGTTCCGTCTTGACCGCCTGTCTGATCTCGTCGGGCGACAGGGTGACGCCCGGCTCCGGGACGACGTACGCGGCCAGGCGCTGGCCGTACTCCTCGTCCGGCATGCCGAGGACTGCCACGTCGGCGACGCCGGGGTGGCGGGCCAGGAGGTTCTCGACCTCCTGCGGGAAGACGTTCTCGCCGCCGGAGACGATCATGTCGTCCTCGCGGCCGTCGATGAACAGCAGCCCGCCCGGGTCCCGGTGCCCGAGATCACCGGTCGCCAGCAGGCCACCCGGGTTCTCCTGGGGTTGTTCGCGACCGCCGGAGTAGCCGCCGAAGGTGAGGCCGCCGCCGACCAGCACCCGTCCCACCTCTCCCGCGGGCCGTTCGCGGCCGTCCTCGCCGGCGATCACGACGGTCGCGCCTCGGGTGGGCCGTCCGATGGTGTCGGGGGCGGCGCGCAGGTCGGCGGGGGTGGCCAGGGTGACCCAGCCGGCCTCGGTGGAGCCGTACAGGTTGTGGAGGACGTCGCCGTAGCCGTCCATGAACGCGGTGGCGAGGTCGGGCGGCAGCGCGGACCCGCCGGAGACGACCGCGCGCAGGTGCGGCAGCGGCCGGGGGCCGGCGGCCAGCAGGCGGCGCAGCATGACGGGCACGGCCACCAGCGCGCCGGCCCGGTGCTCGGCGAGTGCGCGCAGCACCGCCCCGGCGTCGAAGCGGCGCATGAGCACCACCGGGCAGCCGAGCACCAGCGCCACGCCGTACCAGAGCAGGCCGAGGCCGTGGAACAGCGGCGGCGCGATCAGCATCGGCTCGCCGGAGCGCAGCGGCACGGTGGCCAGCATCGAGGTGAACGGCTCGGCCAGCGCGCCCGCCGACAGCCGCCGCGTGGCCCCCTTGGGCGCGCCGGTCGTCCCCGACGTCAGCAGCACCAGCCGCCCGGCCCGCGACGGCACCGGCGGCTCGGCCTCCGCCCCGGCGAGTCCCGTCCCCGCCGCAGACGGTCCGGCCGCCGCCGTGAACGGCCCGGTTCCCCCCGCAGACGGCCCAGTCCCCGCCGCAGACGACCCGGTCCCCGCCGCGGACAGCCCGGTCGCCGTCCCGGTCAGCTCGTCCGGGCGTACGGTGGGGAAGTTCACCGGCGGCAGTTCCGGGGCCGCGATCAGCGTGTGCGCCCCTTCGCGCCGCAGCACGTCACGGAGCTGGGGGCCGGCCAGTCCGGTGTTCACCAGCAGCAGGTCCGCGCCCAGCCGGGACACCGCCGCGACCGCCTCGACGAACCCCCGGTGGTTCGGCCACATGACCGCCACCGTGCGCCCCGGCCCCACCCCGGCCTGGTGGTACAGGGCCGAGGCCAGCCGCGCCGCCCGCTCGTCCAGCTCGGCGAACGTCAGCGACCCGTCCTCGTCGATGACGGCCGTACGGTCCGGCCAGCGGGCGGCGGCGACGGCCACGCCCGTGGCGAGGGTGACGTGGAAGTGCCGGTACGCCTCCACCATGCGCGCCAGTTCGGCGGGCGGGACGGGGCCGAGCAGGCCGTTCCTGGTGTACGTGGCGACGGCCTCGGCGCCGAACTGGCACAGCTCCGCCAACCTGGTGAGCATCGGTGACCACCCCTTCCAGAAGTGGACGCATACCCCCAGGACAGGACGCCTATGCGGGGTGCTCCCCGGTGAGCCGCTTGAGGAAGACGATCCCGTCCGACCCGCCGAGGAGTCCGGGGTCCAGCGGGAAGTAGCCCTGGCGGGTGAAGTCGCCGGTCCTCATGGCCGGCGCGGACTCCCCCAGCTCCGCCGTCAGGCGATCGGTGCGGACGAGCCGGCTCTCCGGCAGCGTGTCCAGGACGGCCTCTACGGTGCCGGGCTCCGGGGCGCCGAGCCCCCATCGGGGCGCGGCGCCGACGGCGGTGGCCAGGAAGGCGTACCGGTCGCCCAGCCGGGCGGCGACGATCGCCCCGGCGCTCCACCAGTCCAGGTCCTGCCCGGCCAGCCGCCAGTGGCTCCGCGCCCGCTGGAGGTGGCTGTTGTGGGCGAACACCATGACCGGGCCGTCGGCCAGGAGGGCGTCCAGGTTGTCGGCCATCATCGTGTCGCGCAGCCGCATGAGCCGGGGCAGCCTGGCCGTGGTGGTGTCGCCCATCGCGGCGTGGTAGCGCAGCAGCCCGGCCGCGGTGCGCGCGTACAGGCGGGCCCGCCGCCAGTCGTCCAGCGACGTGGCCGCGACGAGGGCCGGGGTGTGCGCGGTGAGCAGGGTGCGCAGGTCGTCGGCGATCAGGCGCAGCTCCGCGACGTCGGCCGGGCGGGCGAAGCCGACGGACTGCGCCGGGTCCAGCAGCGCGGCCTGGCTGCTCCACGGCTCTTCGTCGCCGATCAGGGTCTCGACGGCGTCGATGGCGTACGGCACCAGGCCGGCCTCCAGGTGGGCGGACAGGTAGCGGTGCAGGGCGATGAGCGCCTGCCTGGGGCTCGCGGCGCCGCTCATCTCCAGCGGCCCGTCGAACCCGGCGAACCGCAGCCGCTCGCCGGCGGGAAGGCCCTGGTTGTGCTCGCGCATCCACCGGACGAGCTCACGGCCGGCCGCCGACCCCTCGAAGCCGGGGCTGAAGCCGTCGCGCATCACCTCGTCGAGCGATCCGACGCCGTCCGCGACGTACGCGTCCACCGTCAGGCCCTTCAGGCAGTCGCTCTCGACCGCGACCGACCGGTAGCCCTCGTGCTCGGCCAGGTGCCGGAAGAACTCGTTGCGCAGCCGCAGGAAGTCCTCCACCCCGTGCGCGGGCTCGCCGAGCGCGAGCAGCCGCGGCCGGGCGGGCAGCGACCGGAGGAACCCGGCCAGCGCGTCGCGGGCGCCCTCGCCGTCCGCGAACGTCCATCCGTCGAATGTCATGCCGAACTCCCGTCCTGGTAGCGATGCCTTCTACGCTATCGCTGAACTACTTGTGTAAACTTGGTCGCCGACGACGGCGACAATGCCCGGGAAACCTTCAAAACGAGGAGACAGCGTGAGACCGGTGGACCTGGCTCGCCGGCACGGCCTGTCCACGCAGGCGGTGCGCAACTACGAGGAGGCGGGCATCCTGCCGCCCGCCGGCCGCACCGCCAGCGGCTACCGCGTCTACACGCCGCTGCACGCCGGGGCGCTGCGCGCGTTCACGGCCCTCGTGCCGGCGCACGGCCACGCGACCGCGACGGCGATCATGCGGGCGGTGAACGAGGACGCCGTGCGGGAGGCGCTCACCCTGGTCGACGAGAGCCACGCCCAGCTCCTGAACGACCGGCGGACGCTGACGGCCGTCGAGAAGGCGCTGCGTGACCTGTCGGGCACGCCGGAGCCGGTCGCGGCGGGGGTGACGTTCGTCGGGCCGCTCGCCCGGCAGCTCAGGATCCGTCCGGCGACGCTGCGCAAGTGGGAGCGGGCCGGGCTGGTCCGCCCGCGGCGCGACCCGAAGACGGGGTACCGCGTCTACTCGGCCGCCGACGTCCGTGACGTCCACCTGGCCCACCAGCTCCGGCGCGGCGGTTACCTGCTGAGGGAGATCTCCCTGCTCCTGGACCAGGTGCGGGCGGCGGGCGGGGTGGCGCCGCTGGAGTCGACGCTGCGCGAGTGGCACGAACGGCTCACCGCCCGCGGCCTCGCCATGCTCGCCGGCGCCGCCGAACTCCACTCCTACCTGCGCGAACGAGATGTCATCGATTCGGCATGACCGCTGTCATACGGACCCGGTGACTCAGTGGACTGACCTCCGGCGTCCCTGAGGGATCAGGCTGTCTGCCATGACATCCAGATGGGACAACAGGGTCACGCGCCGGGTCAGGGCGGCGCTGGCCACGGCCGCCGCGGGCGCGCTGCTCGCCACAGGGGCCGCGCCCGCCGCGACCGCCTCCGCCGCGGTCTCCCCCGCCCAGGTCTCCCCCGGCGACAAGCTCGGCGGGCGCGCGTTACAGCAGTCGCTGGACGCCGTGCACGAGGCGGGCCTGTACGGCCTCTACGCCGCCGTACGCGACGGGAGCCAGGCGTGGCGCGGCGCGGCGGGCGTCGCCGACGTGGTGACCCGGCGGCCGGTGCGGCCCGACATGACGCACCGCGTCGGCAGCATCTCCAAGACGTTCGTCTCGGTGGCGATCCTGCAGCAGGTGGCGCGCGGCACGATCGACCTGGACGCCCCGGTCGCCCGCTACCTGCCGGGGCTGATCCCCGGCGAGCGCGGCCGGCGGATCACCGTGCGGATGCTGCTCGACCACACCAGTCACATCGGCGACTTCGTCGCGGGCGCGTTCCCCTCGCTGGTGGCCGGCTCGGGCGCCAGCCTGGACGAGCACCGCTTCCGCCGGATCACGCCGATGGAGCTGGTCAGGTTCGGTCTCGACGCGGCGCCGACCGGGGAGCCGGGGGCGACGCCCGGCTCGTACGCGAACGTCAACTACGTGATCGCGGGCCTGGTGCTGCAGAAGGTCACCGGCGTCGACGCCGAGCAGTACATCACCCGCAACGTGATCCGCAAGGCCGGGCTGCGGCACACGTCGTTCCCGCGCACGCCGTTCATCCCGGGGCCGCACTCCAAGGCGTACGAGTCGCTGTACGGGCTGATCGACCCGCCGCGTGACTACAGCGTGTACGACATGTCGTGGGCGTACATGGCCGGGGCGATCGTGTCGACCATGGACGACCTCAACCGGTTCTACCGGGTGCTGCTGCGCGGCAAGCTGATCGACGGCGCGCGGCTGGCCGAGATGCAGAAGACGGTGCCGGTCTCGGTGGGCGGGTTCACGCTCGACTACGGGCTGGGGATCTATCCGCTGGATCTGCCGTGCGGGCGGTTCTGGGGGCACGACGGCGGCGTGTTCGGGATGCTCACGCAGTCGCTGACCAGCCAGGACGGGAGGCGGCAGGCGTCGTTCGGCCTGAACCTGTCGAAGTACCAGCACCTCAACGACGACGGCACCCTGGAGCCGAGCCCGATCGACGACGCGCTGGTGAACCACCTGCTGCTGGCGACGTGCGGCCCGGGCGAGGCCAGGACGCTCGACGCGCGGCGGGTGCCGCTGTTCCCGACGGCGGGGCTGGCCGTCAAGCGCTGACCGGCCTCTCCCCGGCGCCGGGTGGGCGGTGATCCCGGCCGTCGCTGTTGACGGACAGATCGCCGTCCATCCGGCAGAATCAGGACCATGCAGACGCCGTCCCAGCCGCGCGAGGGCAACGGCGTGGCCGGGCGCCTGCGTCCCCTGCGGGCGAACGACCCGCGCGAGGTGGCCGGTTACGCGTTGCGCGGGCGGCTCGGCGCGGGCGGGCAGGGCACGGTCTACCTGGGCGTCACGGGTGACGGGCGGCAGGGGGCCGTCAAGCTGCTGCACGCCCATTTCGGGCCCGGCACCGACGCCAGGCGTAACTTCCAGCGGGAGCTGGCGGCGCTGCGACGGGTGGCGCCGTTCTGCACGGCGCGCGTGCTGGCGGCCGACCCCGACGCCGACCCGCCGTACGTGATCAGCGAGTACGTGGACGGCCCGTCGCTTCAGGAGGCGGTGCGCGAGAACGGCGTGCTGCGCGGCGCGGACCTGGACCGGCTGGCCATCGCGACCGCCACCGCGCTGGGCGCCATCCACGCGGCGGGCGTGGTGCACCGCGACTTCAAGCCCGCCAACGTGCTGCTGGCCGCCGACGGCCCCCGCGTCATCGACTTCGGCATCGCCCGCCCGCTCGACGCCAGCACCGCCACGGCCAGCGGCGTGGTGGGCACGCCCGCGTACATGGCGCCCGAGCAACTGGCCGCGCATCCGGCGGGGCCGCCGCTGGACATGTTCGCGTGGGCGTGCACGATCGTGTACGCGGCCACCGGGCGGCCTCCGTTCGGGCACGAGCCGCTGCCCGCGGTGATCAACCGCATCCTGAACGCCGAGCCGGACCTGGGTGACCTGGGCGGGGCGCTGCGCGGGTACGTGGCCGCCTGCCTGAACAAGGACCCGTCGCGGCGGCCGAACGCCCAGCAGGCGGTGCTCGGGCTGATGGACAAGCACGGCACCACGCCGTTCTACGGGCCGCCGCCGGCCTCGCACAGGTCGTACCCGCCTCGGCCCCGCTCCGGGCCCGCCACTCCTCCGCCCGCCATGCAAGCGACGCCCTCGGCCATGCCCGCGACGCCACCGGCCGGGCACGCCACGCCACCAGGGCACGCGACACCGCCGGGGCACGTGACCCCGCCGCCGGGGCGGACGGGCCCGCCGCCGCCTTCCGGGACGCCGCGCCCCCTCAAGGACGCGTTGCCGCCGCCCGGCCAGACCCCGTGGCCGGGCACGACGCCGCCCGCCGCTCCCCCGGTCACGAACCCCTCCCCCCGCAGCCGGAGCACCGTGGTCACCGGCGCGGCGGCCGCGGCGGCCCTGGTCATCGCCGTGGTCGCGATCGCCGTCGTCGTCTCCAACTGGGGCCGCGGCGAGCAGGTCCGCACCGGCCCCTCGCCCAGCCCGTCGCCGTCGGCCAGCACCACGCCCGCGGCCGAGGTGCTGCGCACGCCCCGCATCGGGCTGGAGTTCTGGCAGGACGGCAAGCCCCGTCCGCTCGCCATCACCGACGACAAACCCGTCACGACCGCCAAGCTGGAGCGCCGCCCGTTCGAGCTGCGCTTCCCCACCCTGCCGCAGAACACCCCCGCCAAGGTGTGCGCGTTCACGGCCGACTCCGTCTTCGACATCACCGCGGGCGGCAAGGTGAGCGACCATCCGTGCTTCCGGCCCGGCACCGGGATCGCCGACTACGAGCAGGGCTCCGGGACGCTGTACGTGCGCGACGACGGGCACAACAACCTGGCCGGCACCCGGGTGACGCACCGCTCGGCGACGCAGGACGCGGTGCTGTTCTCGTCGGTGTTCAGGAACGGCACCACGACGCTCATGGCCGACCAGCGCCAGGACCTGTACCTGACGGTCTTCATCGACCTGGACGGGGACGGCGTGTTCAAGCAGGCGGGCGAGGGCGAGTACGACTACGTGATCCTGGACTTCTGAGCCGCCGCTCCACCACTCCCTGGACCGGCACCCGTGCGCCCGAAAAACTATGCATGTCTTACACGAAAACTCCCTTGATCGATAACGGGAGGCCGTAAGCCATGAAGACCTTGCTGAACCGCCTGCTCAGCCCCCGCCGGACGTGGATGGCGTCCATGGCCGCGCTGACCGCCGTCCTCACCGCCACGCCGTTACCGGCGACGGCGGCGGGCGACCCGTCGGTGGCCGGCACGGCGTCCGGGCGCGTGCACGGCACCCTCAAGGACGACCATCGGCTCTTCCAGGGCATCCCGTACGCGGCGCCGCCCGTCGGCGCCCTGAGATGGGGCTCGCCACGCCCCGCCGCCGCCTGGACGGGTGTGCGCGACGCGCCCCGGCCCGGCCTGCCCGCAGGACGCGGACTTCATCGGCGACAGGCCGAGCCTCACCGAGGACTGCCTGTACCTCAACGTGACCACGCCGCGGCGGGTCACCGCGAACCTGCCGGTCATGGTGTGGATCCACGGAGGCGGCTTCCTGGGCGGCTCGGGCGCGATCTACGACTTCGGGCTCGCCGTCGAACGGGTCCGGGCGGCCGTCGAGGTCACGCGCGGGCCGCCGGTCCCGCTCGTCTGTACGCGCCCGGCCTGCGCACCCTCGACCGGATGCGCGCGGTCGTCTCGTCCGTCGGCAGGCCGGTCAACGTGGTGATGGGGTTCGCCGACCCGTCGATCACGCTGGAGCAGCCGGCCGGGATCGGGGTGCGGCGGGTGAGCATCGGGGCCGGGCCGGCCCGGCTCGCGCTGCGCTCGTTCGTGGACGGGGCCCGGGAGATGCGGGCGGGCCGGTTCGGCTTCGTCGAGGACATGGCCTCGCTCCAGGAGCTGAGCGAGGCGTTCACGTCCTGAGCGCCCGGTTCTACAGGTGCAGGTGGCCGGTGGCCGTGACGACCGCCGCGCCCGCGATCTGCGGGGCCGGGCCGTCGGTGTGGACGGCGATCAGGCTGGGCCGTCCCATGGCGTGGCCCTGCTCGATCGTCACCGTCGCGCCCGCCGGGACGACTCCGGCGGTGGTGAGCAGGCAGGCCAGCGGGCCGGCGGCGGTGCCGGTGGCGGGGTCCTCCCAGATGCCGACCGTGGGGTTGAAGAAGCGGGCGTAGGCGGTCGAGCCCTCGTTCACGGGGTCGAGGCTGAACACGTAGCAGCCCTCCCCGCCCGCCTCCTCCAGGAAGCGGCGCAGGCGGGGCGCGTTGGGCTCGGCCCGGTCGACGGCGGCGCGGTCGCGGACCGGGACCATGAGGTGGCCGGCGCCCGTGTCGACCACCTGGGTCGGCAGGTCCGCGACCAGGTCCCGCTCGGCCAGGCCGAGCGAGGCGGCCAGCTCGCCGGGGTCGCCCGGCTCGCGCTGGAAGTCGGGCGGCGCCTGGGTCATGCTGATCGCCACCGGGCCGCCCGCCGCCATCTCGATCCGCAGCGGCAGGATCTGCTCGCCGACCTCCTGGCGCAGCGTCGTGGCCCCCTCCTTCAGGTCCAGCCGCCCCTGGGCGGCCAGCAGCCACCACGCGCCGAGCGTGTTGTGCCCGGCGCCGAAGACCTCCGCGCCGATGGGGGTGAAGGAGCGCAGCCTCCGGTCGGCGTCCTGGCTGCTCGCGGGCAGGACGAAGGTGGTCTCCGACTGGTTGAACTCGCGGGCGATGCGCCGCATCGTCTCCACCGGCAGCACCTCCGCGTCGCTCACGACGGCCACCGGGTTGCCGGTGAGGGGCTCGCTGGAGAAGACGTCCACCATGGCGAAAGGAATGTTCATGAAGGTCATTGTGCTGGGTCCGCGCCGGGTGGCGGCACGGCCCCCGCCCGAGCGGGCGGGCGAGGCGTCGGCCGCGCAAGTTCGCCGGGTATGCCCAATGCGCTTGAATTGCGCGCTCGCCCCCGAGGATGATCGCGGGTATGCGAGGTCGAGTCGTGGTTCTCGTCTGGGAAGGCCTGCTCGCGATCGTCACGGTCGCGATGCTCGTCGTGGCGCTCACCACAGCGCCTGGCCGGCATCTGGTCAACGTTCTGTCGCTGGCCGGGCCGCTGGGGCTGATGGCGACCGGCATGGCGCTGTCCTTCCGCACCGGCACGCCCAACCTCGCGGTCGGGTCGATCGCCGCCTTCACCGGGGCGCTCACCGCGGTGATCCTTGTGGAGCAGGGGCAGGGGATCGTGGCGGCGGCCGTGGCGCTGCTCGTCGCGGCGCTGGCCGGGGTGCTCCTGGGGCTGTTCACGGCGGCGGTCTCGGCCCCGTCCTGGGCCGTCACGCTGGGCGCCGCCACGGCCGTCGAGATGCTGACCCTGGCGCTGACGGACACGCGGGTGGTGCCCGCGCCGTTCTTCGGTGACGTGCCGGGCTGGTTGTGGTTCGTGCTGTTCGCGCTGATCTCCATCGTCGGCGCGCTGGTCCTGCCGTCGCTGAAGCTCGGCTCGCCGTTGCTCGGCGCCGTCGTCGGCCTGGGCGGGTCGAGCCTGCTGGCCGGGCTCGGCGGGCTGGCGCTGCTGGCCCGGGTGCAGGCGGCCACGCCTGGTTCCGGGTTCACCAACACCGTGATCGTCCTGGCCGCGGTCCTGCTGGGCGGGGTGAGCGTGCACGGCAGGCGGGGCGGCGTGACGGGTGTCGTGCTGGCCGTGCTGCTCCTGGCGCTGGTGCAGGCACAGTTCGCGCTGTGGGCCCTGCCGTTCTGGGTGTTCTCGCTCATCGCCGCGCTGGTGGTGCTGGGCGGGCTGCTGGCCGGCCGGCTGGCCGAGCTGGTCTCCCCCGAGGACGCGCCGCCTCAGCAGCCGCCCCGGCAGCCGCCCGGGCCGCCTCTGCAGCCGCCCCCGCCGCCCGCGCCGTTC
>NZ_JAHKRL010000073.1 GCF_019396405.1 Nonomuraea rhizosphaerae
GGGCGCTTCCGAACTTCGGAAGCGGCCTTCTACCTGCGGCGATACTGTCGGGGTGGCGGGATTTGAACCCACGACCTCTTCGTCCCGAACGAAGCGCGCTGCCAAGCTGCGCTACACCCCGGTGCACGCCCGCCTTGCACGTGCTTGAGAAAGTCTAGCCGACTTCACGGGTGCTTGTGACCGGGATTATCGCCGCGGCACCAGGGTGAGCAACGTCGCCTCCGGGAAGCAGGCGAAGCGGACCGGCGCGTACGGGGAGGTGCCGAGGCCGGCGGAGACGTGGAGCCAGGCGCTGTCGTGGCGGCTCAGGCCCTTGACGCGGGCGCGGTCGATGCCGCAGTTGGTGACGAGGGCGCCGTAGAAGGGGATGCAGAGCTGGCCGCCGTGGGTGTGGCCGGCGAGGAGGAGCTGGTAGCCGTCGGCGGCGAAGCGGGTCATGTTGCGGGGCTCGGGGGAGTGCATGACGCCCAGGCGGAGGTCGGCGTCGGCGGGGGCGGGGCCGGCGACGAGGTCGTAGCGGTCGCGGTCGATGTGGGAGTCGTGGATGCCGGCCACGGCCACGTCGAGGTCGCCGACCTTGATGCGGGCGGTGGTGTTGTTCATGTCCAGCCAGCCCTCGGCGGTCATGCCGGCGCCGAGCTCCCGCCAGGGGAGGGACGGCACGTGCTGGCGGCGCTCGTTCTTGGAGGTGCGCCAGAGGTAGCGGACGGGGTTCTTGGGCTTGGGGGCGTACAGGTCGTTGGAGCCGTACACGAACAGGCCTGGACGGGAGAGCAGGGGCTCCAGGGCGTAGAGGAGGGCGGGGACGGCTTCCGGGTGGGCGATGGAGTCGCCGGTGTTGACGACGAGATCGGGTTCCAGGGAGTCGAGCGAGCGCACCCAGTTGATCAGCATCCTGCGGCCCGGGGTCAGGTGCAGGTCGGACAGGTGGAGGATGCGTACGGGACGCTGGCCGCGCTCCAGCACGGGCACGTCGAAGCGGCGCAGCTGGAACCAGTTGCGTTCGACGACGGAGGCGTAACCCAGCCCGGCCACGCCGAGACCGAGAATGGACAGGGGTATCGCGGCGGCTTTCCTCACCCATTCATGATGCCCGATTCGGTGACAAGTCGTCCGCGGACGCGTTAATGGAGGCGCGAGAGAGTCCGCGCAGGCGGCAAGATGGAGCGCATGAGCGCATTGAAGGACAAGCTGAAGGCCGACCTGACGGCCTCGCTGAAGAGCCGCGACGAGGTGCGCCTCCGGACTGTCCGGATGGCACTGGCGGCGGTCAACGTCGAGGAGGTCTCCGGCAAGCAGGCCAGGGAGCTCAGCGACGAGGAGATCGTCAAGGTGCTGGCCAAGGAGGCGAAGAAGCGCAAGGAGGCGGCCGAGGCGTTCGGCAACGCGGGCCGCGCCGAGCAGGCTCAGGCGGAGCTGGACGAGCAGGCGGTCCTGGAGGAGTACCTGCCGGCGCAGCTCTCCGACGACGAGCTGGCCGCGATGGTGGACGAGGCGGTGCGGGAGACGGGCGCCAGTGGGCCTCAGGCGATGGGGCAGGTCATGAAGGCGGTCAATCCGAAGGTCGCGGGCAGGGCTGAGGGAGGCCGCGTGGCGGCCGTCGTACGCGCCCGCCTCGCGGAAGCGCAGTAAGGCGGCGGTTCCCAGGAGCCCCGGTCAGTTGGCCGGGGTGATGGGGAGCTCGCCGCCCCGCCCGAGATCGCGTCCCCCACGATCGTCGTTGTCGCGGAACTGGTCGAACTGGTCGAAGAAGTCGTCCGGCGGCCCGCCCCGGTCGTCCTCCTTCTCCTTCTTCGGCTTGGGCGCGCAGTTCTCGCCGCATCCGCCGAACCGCTCGTGGTTCACCGGCTCGAACCGGACCGGCTCGATCCCCTTCAGCGCGTCGATCATCGACGTCTTCCAGATGCGGCCTGAGATGGACGCTCCGTACACGTACGAGTAGTACGTCCCGCCGATGGTCACGCCGATCAGCGGGTGCTTGTACGCGCCGCGCGGGTCGCCGAGGCTGACGGCGGAGGCGAGGTTCGGGGTGTAACCGGCGAACCAGGCGGCCGTGTACCCGTCGGTGGTGCCGGTCTTGCCGGCCGCGTCACGGCCGATGCCGCCGACCTCGGTCATGGTGCCCTTGGTGAAGACGCCTTCGAGGATGCCGCTGACGGCGTCGGCGACCTCCTCCTCCATGACCTTCGAGCACTTGGGCTTGAACTGCTTGATCTTGCCGTTGCGGTCCTTGATCTCGGTGATGGCCAGCGGCTTGCAGTACTGGCCGCGCGAGGCGAACACCGCGTACGTGCTGGACACCGTGACGGGGTCCACCTCGTTGACGCCGAGGGTGAAGGTCTCGACCTCCTGCAGCTTGCCGCCGTCGGCCCGCTTGAGCCCGATCCGCTTGGCCAGCTTGGCGACCTTGCAGAGGGTGACCCGCTCCTCAAGGCGCAGGAAGAACGTGTTCACCGAGCCCCAGGTGCCGGTCTGGAGCGTCTTGAAACCGGCTCCGCCCTCGCTGGAGTTGTGCACGGTGTGGTCGGGGGCGCCGACACGGTTGCCCTTGCAGTCCTTGAACGCGCCGTAGCCGGACGCGGTGAACCCGGCCGGGGACGGGAACCCGTCGCCGTACTTCAGGCCCTCCTCGAGCGCTGTGGCCAGCGTGTACGCCTTGGCCGTCGAGCCCTGCTGGAACCCGCCGCCACCGCCGTGCTTGGCGTCGGCGACGACGTTGTAGCTGATCTCGTTCTTCTTCTTGGACCCGCCGAACACGCGCGAGGCCGCCATCGCCTTGATCTCGCCGGTGCCGGGGACGACCATCGCCTGCGAGGCGACCGGCTTGTCCTTGCGGCTGACGTACTTCTTGATCGCCTTGTCGGCGGCCTTCTGCATCTTCGGGTCGATGGTGGTCTTGATGGTGAGACCACCGCGCTGGAGCAGTTTGAGCCGTTCCGACGGGGTCTTGCCGAAGTCCTCGTTGTTGAGGACCTCGTTCTGCACGTACAGGCAGAAGTACGGATATTTGCTGACTTCGCAGCCACCGGGGACCTTGGTGTCCTTGTAGCCGAGCTTCTTGGCCTTCGCCTCGGCGGCCTGCTGCGGGGTGATCTTGCCCAGCTGGGCCATGCGGTCGAGCACCACGTTGCGCCGGGCCAGGAGCAGGTCCCTGGAGGCCTTGTTGACGTTCGGGTCGGTCCGGTTGGGGTTCTGGACCGCGCCCGCGAGCGTGGCCGCCTCGACGAGGTTGAGCTCGGAGGCCGGCTTGCCGAAGAAGCGCTTGGCCGCGGCCTGGATGCCGTGCGCGCCCGCGCCGAAGTAGGCGATGTTCAGATATTTCTCGAGAATCTGGTTCTTGGAGTACTTCTCCTCGATCGCCATCGCGTACCGCAGCTCGTTCAGCTTGCGCGCCACCGTGGTCTCGATGGCCGCCGCCTGCTGCTCAGGGGTCTCGGCCGCGTTCAGCAGAACCTGCTTGACGTACTGCTGGGTGATCGACGAGCCGCCCTGAGTCACGCCGCCCTGGGTGAGGTTTTTGACGAGCGCTCTGGCCGTTCCCTCAACATCGATGGGCCCGTGCTGATAGAACCTGAAGTCTTCGATGGAGATCAGCGCGGTCTGCATGATGGGAGCGACTTTGTCGAGCGGCACCGACTGCCGGTTCTCGTAGTAGAACTGGGCTATCTGCTTGCCCTTCGCGTCCTGAAGGACGGTGCGTTCGGGCAGGGGGGGCTCGTTCAGCTCCTCAGGTCGTAGATCGATTCCGTCCATCGCGGCCTTGGCGGAGACGCCCGCGCCGCCGACGGCGGGAAGGGCTACGGCAGCGGCCAGCACTCCCGCGGCTGCACCGGCGACGATCAGCCGCGCGATGTTCAGGATCGGAGAGGAACGATCTTTGCGCTGAGCTTGCACAAGACCAAGACTACGTCGAAAGAGTGGCCTTATCGGTAACTCGACACCATTTCGCCTTGACTGGCGGGGGTGACTAGTGCCGTGTCAGGCCACGTTTGCCCTCTTCACGATGCGTCGTAGGCGAGGGTTATCGGTGTTGCGGTTTCGCCAGGCGATGTAGCGGCGGATCATGCTGCCCTGCTCGCGGTGGCTGGCGTG
>NZ_JAHKRL010000074.1 GCF_019396405.1 Nonomuraea rhizosphaerae
CCGCACGGCTCCGTCCCCCGGCTGCGGCACGGTGGCCAGCGCGTCGCCCGGGTGATCAGCCCTCCGTGCGCGGCAGGCTGCTGGAGGCCACCAGCGTGCGGACGGCGCGCAGCGCGACGCTCAGCGTGGCCAGATCGAAGTTGTCGCTCTCCCAGATCTCCGAGAGCGTCTGACGGGCCCTGTGGACGGCCACGGAGTTCGCGTCGGTCCAGCGGGCCAGCCGCTCCTCCGGAGGCAGCCCTGGCGTGCTGTGGGCCAGCACGTCGCGGGTCAGCGACGCGTGGGCCGCGTACAGATCGTCGCGCAGCGCCGAGCGCGCCATCGAGTTCCAGCGGCTGTCGCGCGGCAGCGCGATCACCCGCTCGCGCAGCCGGGCGAGCTGGAGGCGGTCGGCGAGGTCGAAGTACACCTCGGCCACCTCGTTGACCGGCCGGCCGGTGAGCGAGGACACCTCCACCAGGTCGAACGTCGAGTACGCGGGCACCATCGCGGCCACCCGCTCGGCCAGCTCCATCGGCACGCCGCGGGCCGCGAAGGAGTCGCGGCGGTCCTCGAAGGCCGCCAGGTCGGGCCCGGTCAGCAGCTTCGGCATGTGGGCCAGCAGGCCGTTCACGCCCTTGACGAAGAAGCTCACCGACCCGGCCAGGTCGAGCGGCGGGCGCCGGTTGCCCAGCAGCCAGCGGGCGCCGCGCTCGGCCAGCTTCCTGGCCTCCAGCAGCATGGCGATCTGCGTCGCCGTGTCGACCTTGTTGTCCAGGCCCTCCACCGCGCGGTGGAAGCTGGCCAGGTCGAACACCTCGCGGGCGACCAGGTAGGCGCGCACCGTGTCGGGCGTCGAGGCGCCGGTCTCCTCGCTGAAGCGGAACATGAACGTGGTGCCCATGGAGTTGACCAGCTCGTTCACCACGCAGGTGGTGATGATCTCGCGGCGCAGCGGGTGGTTGTCCATGTACGGCCGGAAGCGCTCGCGCAGCGCCGACGGGAAGTACGACACCAGCCACGGCGCCAGTGCGGGGTCGTCGGGCAGGTCGGAGCCGAGCAGTTCGGCGTCGGCCACCAGCTTGGTGTAGGCCAGCAGCACCGAGAACTCCGGCGCGGTCAGGCCCAGCCTGGCCTGGCGGCGTTCGGCGAGCGTCTTGTCCGAGGGCAGGAACTCCAGCTCCCGGTTGACCAGCCCGTCGCGCTCCAGCCGCCGCAGGTAGCGGGAGTGGATGTGGAGCATCTCGACGGCCTGGCTGCGGGTCGCGGCGAGGACCACGTTCTGCGCGTGATTGTCGCGCAGGACCAGGTCGGCGACCTCGTCGGTCATCGAGGTGAAGACCTGGTTGCGCTGCTTGTCGGTCAGCTCGCCGTCGCGGACGACCTGGTCGAGCAGGATCTTGATGTTCACCTCGTGGTCGGAGGTGTCGACCCCGGCCGAGTTGTCGATGAAGTCGGTGTTGACCAGGCCGCCCTCCCGCGCGAACTCGATGCGGGCGAGCTGGGTGAAGCCGAGGTTGCCGCCCTCGCCGATGACCTTGCAGCGCAGCTCGTCCGCGTTCACCCGGAGCGAGTCGTTGGCCTTGTCGCCGACGTCGGCGTGGGACTCGGCGCTCGCCTTGACGTAGGTGCCGATGCCGCCGTTCCACAGCAGGTCGACGGGGGCCCGCAGGATGGCGCTGATCAGGTCGTTCGGCGCCATCGAGGAGATGGCGGCGGGGATGGCGAGCGCCTCGCGCATCTGCGGCGTGATCTGGACGGACTTGGCGGTACGCGGGAACACGCCGCCGCCGGGCGAGATCAGCTTGATGTCGTAGTCGGCCCAGGAGCTGCGCGGCAGGTCGAACAGACGTTGCCGCTCGGCGAAGCCACGGGCGGCGTCCGGGGCGGGGTCGACGAAGATGTGGCGGTGGTCGAAGGCGGCCACCAGGCGGATGTGCTGCGACAGCAGCATGCCGTTGCCGAACACGTCGCCCGACATGTCGCCGATGCCGGCCACGGTGAAGTCGGTGGTCTGGACGTCGGTGCCGATCGTGCGGAAGTGGTACTTGACCGACTCCCAGGCGCCGCGCGCGGTGATGCCCATCGCCTTGTGGTCGTAGCCGATCGAGCCGCCGGAGGCGAAGGCGTCGCCGAGCCAGAAGCCGTAGTCCTTGGCCACGCCGTTGGCGATGTCGGAGAACGTCGCGGTGCCCTTGTCGGCGGCGACCACAAGGTAGGTGTCGTCGCCGTCGTGCCTGACCACGTCGGGCGGCGGCACGACCTTGCCGGCGACCAGGTTGTCGGTGACGTCGAGCAGGCCGGAGATGAACATCCGGTAGCAGTCCACGCCCTCGGCGAGCAGTTCCTCACGCCCACCCGCAGGCGGACGTTTCACGACAAATCCGCCCTTGGACCCAGTGGGCACGATAACGGTATTTTTCACCATCTGGGCTTTGACCAGGCCGAGGATCTCCGTCCTGAAGTCCTCCATCCGGTCCGACCACCGCAGCCCGCCCCTGGCCACCTTGCCGAAGCGCAGGTGCACGCCCTCGACCCGCGGCGAGTACACGAAGATCTCGTACCTCGGCCGCGGCAGCGGCAGCACGCTGATCGCCTGCGGGTCGACCTTGAGCGAGATGTACGGCTTGCGCTGCCCGTCCACGCTCTGGAAGTAGTTGGTCCGCAGCGTCGCCTGGATGACCTCCAGGTAGGCCCGCAGGATCCGGTCCTCGTCCAGCGAGACGACCTCGTCCAGCGCCCCCAGGATCTCCTCGGTGAGCGCCTCGGCCAGGTCGGCGCGCACGTCCTCGGCCCGGCGCGGGTCGAGCCTGGCCTCGAACAGCCGCACCAGCAACCGGGCCAGCCGCACGTTGCCGGTCAGCACGCGCTCCATGTACCGCTGGGAGAAGGTGGCGCCCGCCTGGAGCAGGTACTTGGCGTAGACGCGCAGGATCTCGACCTGCTCCCAGGTCAGCCCGGCGCGCAGGATGAGCGAGTTGAAGTTGTCGGCCTGCACCCGGCCCTGCCACAGGGCGACCAGGCCGTCCTGGAAGAGCTGCTTGAACTCGTTCCTGTCGACCTCGTCGTTGGGCGTGTAGCGCAGCCCGAAGTCGTAGATCCAGGCGTTCTTGGTGGCCGGGTCGTTGTCCCTGTCCACCTCGTACGGCCGCTCGTCCACGACCTCCACGCCGAGCCGCTGAATCAGCGGCAGGGCCTTCGACAGCGAGATGGGCGAGCCCAGCTTGTAGATCTTCAGCCGCCGCTCCCCCTCGGCGGCGTCGTAGGGCTCGTACAGGTTGATGCCGATCTCGTCCGCGGGCGCGCCGACGAGCTGTTCGAGGCGGCGCAGGTCCACGACCGCGACTTTCGGCGGGAAGTCGGCCTTGTACCCCTCGGGGAAGGCGGACTGGTAGCGCCTGGTCAGGCCGGGGGCCTCCTCCTCGGAGGTCATGCGCGCCAGCTCGGCGGCCAGGTCGTCCTCCCACGACCGGGTGATCGCGGCCAGCCGCCGCTCCAGCTCCTCCACGTCGACGGCCGGCTCGGGCAGCGGCTTGCCGCGCTCGCCGCGGATGACCACCTGGAGGCGGGCCAGCGCGGACTCGCCGATCATCGCGCTGTAGTCGAGCGTCCGACCGCCCAGCGCCTTGAGCAGCAGCTCCTGCATCTTCAGGCGCACCTGGGTGGTGTAGCGGTCGCGCGGCAGGTAGATCAGGCAGGAGAAGTAGCGGCCGTAGTCGTCGCGGCGCAGGAACAGCTTGACCTGCTTGCGCTCGCGCAGCCGCAGCACGCCGAGCGCGATCGGCTGGAGCTGGTCGATCGAGGTCTGGAACAGCTCGTCGCGCGGGAACGTCTCCAGTATCTCGATCAGGTCCTTGCCGTCGTGGCTGTCGGCGGCCAGCCCGGCCCGTTCGAGCACGTCGGCGAGCTTGCGCCGGAGCACCGGGATGCGGGAGATCGACTCGTTGTAGGCCACGTGCGTGAACAGGCCGAGGAAGCGGCGCTCGCCGACCACATCACCCTGTGGCGAGAACAGCTTCACCCCGATGTAGTCCAGGTAGGCCGCCCGGTGGACGGTCGCCTTGGAGTTGGCCTTGCTGATGATCAGCAGGTGCTTCTCGCGCGCCTTGGCCCGCACCTCGGGAGGCAGCACGGAGAAGCTCTCCGAGCCGATCTTGTCGTCGCGCAGGATGCCGAGCGCCGCGCCGGGCACCGCGCGCAGCGCGTCGCCCTCGTCGGTGCGCTCAAGGCGGTACTCGCGGTACCCGAGGAACGTGAAGTGCCCGTCGGCGAGCCAGCGCAGCAGGCCGAGGCTGTCCTCGACCTCGGCGGGCTCCAGCGGCGGCGGGTTGGCCGACAGGTCCTCGGCCGTCTGCACGGCCTGCGCGCGCATCTTCCTGAAGTCCTCGACGGCGTGCCGCACGTCGGTCAGGACCCGCTGGAGGTCGGCCTCCAGCTCCCTGAGCGCCTCCGGGTCGGACTGCCGGTCGATCTCGAAGTGCATCCACGACTCGACCAGCATCATGCCGGTCACGTCCTCGTGACCGCGGTGCAGCATCTTGCCCGTCATGTCACGGCGGACCCGCATCTGGGGGTGCACCACCAGGTAGGTCCCGATGTCGTGCCTGGCCAGCTCCATCGTCACGGAGTCGACCAGGAAGGGCATGTCGTCGGTGACGATCTCCACCACGGAGTGGCCGGGGTCCCAGCCGTTCTCGTCCAGGGTGGGCGTGTACACGCGCACCACCGGCCGGCCCTGGGGACGCACCTCGGCGAGCTGCCGTTGCGACATGGCCGGGCCGTACACGTCCACGGGGTTGCGGTCCTGCAGATCCTCGGGCGCGACGTGCCGGTAGTAGACGCGCAAGAAGGACAGCGCTTCCTCGGGGCTCACATGGTCGCTGCCGACCGCGCACCGTTGCGCGGCTCGCTGGAGCAGCTCATCCTTCGCCTCGTCGAGCGGCATTTCGCTCTCACTCCTTTGTGAGGGTTCGCCTTGGCCCATCACGGCCAGGCTCTTGGTTCCCCGGGCAACGGGAAGTAGTACGGGCGCGTGCTACCGCGCAGGTGGAAGCGTCTGTCGAGCCTCTTGTGCCCGATTTGTCGCCGATCTGCCGTTCGACCATCCGCATGCGGCGGGTCCGCCGCCGAAGGGCGGTCTCATCGTGGGAGACCGGCAGGCCACGCTGGGAGAGGGCGGTGGGACAAGCATCCCACAGCATCGCCTCACCGGGTCTGCGGCGCAGCCGGGAGGGCTCGAAGCCACTCGCGGGGGACAGCCCGTGGCGATGCGCGAAGGACAGCGCGGGGCCGATCGCGAGGGAGTCCTGGGGCGTCATCGTCTCCAGGACGTCGACCTGCTCGGGCAGGCGGTGGTAGCCCCCGTAGGAGAGCCTTCTCTCCTCACCGAACCGCCTGTCAGGGGGCACGGCCGCATCGCCGTCGATGCCCACCGAACACCTCCCCCAAGCCGCCCGGCCAACGGGACCAGGCGTACGTCTTGCCGTACCGATATCACCCGAAAAGGGGATAGACGTCAACGCGACATCGACATCGGAGGGGGGTCGTCTTCGGAAGCAGCGGCTGAATGCTTCAGGTCGTCGAGCCGGGACGGGATGTCCGCCATCTCCTTCAGCTCGGCCTGGCACCGTGCGCAGGTGTCGAGGTGGCGCTCGAACTCCTCCACTTCCTCTTCGTCGAGGACACCGAGGACGTAGGCGGCCACCCCTTCATGCATTACCCGGCTACCCCCTTGTCCTGCAGAAGCACACGGAGCGCCCGGATCCCGTAGTAGAGACGGGACTTCACCGTGCCCGGCGGTATCCCCAGTATCTCCGCCGCTTCACTTATCGTACGGTCCCGGAGGTAAGTCTGCTCGATGACTTCGCGGTGTTCTTCGGAGAGGCTGCGCAGAGCCTCCGCCACCACGATCGCCGAGAGGGCTCGCTCCGAGCTGTCGGGCACCGCCAGCATGTCGACTTCCGGCGGCTCGACCTCATGGGGCCGGACGCTCTTGCGTCGCCGTCCGTCGATGACGATGCGTCGGGCCACTGTCAGCAGCCATGCCCAGATGAGGCTGGGCTCCCATTGCAGCCTTGCCGAGTGACGCCAAGCTCTGACGAGCGTCTCCTGGACGACGTCTTCCGCCCATTGGAGATCGTTCCCGGTAGACTTGCGTACGTGGCGCAGCAGAGGGCCACCGAACTCCTGGTAGAGCACCGCGATCCGGTGTTCCGCGTCGATGTCGGCGCTCTCTAACCTGCCGGTGAGATGACCTAGCACGGGGCACATCTTTACACCTTCGTTATCACTCCGGTAGTCACTCCGATAACTCCAGTCATTTCTGACTATTCCGACCCATGAGTGAACCGGTACCGGTAGGCCCGCGTACCTCCGATCATGCACAGGCTTTTGCGCGGCGAACTACTCATGTTCGGTGGCTTCGCAGTGGCCGCCACGGTCACGATCCTGCTGGTCCTGCCTACTGGGACCTTCGCGGGGTCGACTCAGTACACGCAGATGGACTCCGGCCCCATCGGGCCGGCGGACCGCGACCTGCTTGTCAGGGTACGCCAGGCAGGCCTCTGGGAGATTCCCGTTGGCCAATGGGCGCAGACCCGTGGCGAATCCCCGAGCGTCAAGGAAGCCGGGAGGCAGATGGTCTCGGACCACACCAAGCTCGACGCGGCGACTCGCGCGCTCGCCGCCAAGCTCAAGGTGCCGATTCCCGACGTCGCCAGCGCCGATCAGCAGAGCTGGATGGCCCAGCTGTCCGCGGAGAAGGGATCAGCCTTCGACAAGGACTTCGCTGCCCTGTTGCGTGCCGCGCACGGCAAGGTCTTCGCCGTCGTGGCGAACGTGCGGGCGGGGACTCGTAACGACGAGATCCGGAAATTCGCCAACACGGCCAACACCGTCGTCCTGAAGCACATGACGTTGCTCGAGGCCACCGGCCTGGTGGACTACGGCGAACTTCCCGAACCTCCCACGCCCACACCTGTTCCACCCGTCGCCACCACGGCGGCAGATACGAGGAGACAGTGATGAGCAGATCCAGACGCACGGCCGCGGCCGTGTCGGCCCTGGCCGTCATGGCGGGCGGCCTGGTGTCCGCCGCCGTGATCGGCGTCAGCCCAGCGCGCGCTGACCATTGCGATCCGGCCGCCGAGGCGAGCGCGAGCGCGAGCCCGAGCCAGTCTCAGCAGCAACGGCAGGCTCCGGACAACCAGGACAACAACCAGGACCAGGGCCAGCAGAACAACGACCAGCAGCAGAACCAGGACCAAGGTCAGCAGCAGGACCAGGGCCAGCAACAGGATCAGGGCCAGCAGCAGCAGCAGGACCAGGGTCAGCAGAACCAGGACCAGGGCCAGCAGCAGGACCAGCAGCAGCAGGGCGGCGGCGCCCTTCTCGCCGCGCCGACCCCCGACCCGTCCGGTCAGGACAACCAGGACCAGGGTCAGCAGCAGGACCAGGGCCAGCAGGATCAGGGTCAGCAGAACAACGACCAGCAGAACAACGACCAGGCCCAGAACAACCAGCAGAACAACAACCAGAACCAGAACAACCTTCGGCGCAGGGGCAACAACAACCAGAACCGGCCCACCGCCACGCCGACGCCTTCCCCCACCGCGACCGGCGGCGAGGAGGAGTGCGGCGACCTCGGCCCCTTCCCCGAGGACTTCATCGACATCCGCCGGGTCGGCCGCGGCCAGCTCGACAACTTCCGCGCCGGCCGCAACGGCTCCCGGGGCACCTTCACCTCGCGCTGCGGGACCAACGGCAACAAGCACAACAACCCTGACAACTTCATCGTCGCCCCCGGCGTGAGCAACGGCGCCCACCACCTCCACGACTACGTGGGCAACCTGTCCACGGACGGGTTCTCGACCGACCAGAGCCTCGCGGCGGCGGGGACGACATGCAGGTTCGGCGACAAGTCGACCTACTTCTGGCCCGTGCTCCGCGACCGCAAGTCGGACGCGAACAGCGGAGACGCCGACGGCAACGTGGGCGCGGTCCTTCAGGCCCGCCAGGTCTCGCTGGAGTTCCGTGGCAACGCCACCTCCAGGGTCGTCGCGATGCCGAGGTTCCTGCGTGTCATCACCGGTGACGCCAAGGCGGCCACCAACGGTGGCGCGAACGCACGCGCCGCGTGGACGTGTACCGGTTTCACCAACCGCATCACTAATAACAAATATCCGCTCTGCCCACGCGGAAGCCAGGTCGTCCGTATTCTGGACTTCCCCAGCTGCTGGGACGGTCAGAACACCGACAGTGCGAACCACCGTACGCACATCGTGTTCCCGGGTCAGGGTGGCGCCTGCCCGCAGGGAACTCGGGCCGTGCCGGCACTGCGCATGTCCCTCGTGTACTCGGTTCCGCAAGGACCGTCCTTCGCCGTGGACGCCTTCCCGGAGCAGAAGCACAACCCAGTGACCGACCACGCCGACTTCGCCAACGTGATGCCGGACAACCTGATGAGGTTCGTAGTGAACTGCATCAACCGCGGACAGCGATGCTGACGTAGCTCGGCCCTCCCGAGTCGCACCCTCAACCGACCCTTCGGAGGGAATAGATGTTCCATCGAAGACAACCCCGGCATAGGCCGTCCAAGCTGGACACCAGATGGGTCCGGTTCGGGGTCAGCTCGGCGCTCATGCTGTTCATCCTGGCCGGGTTCGCCCTGGCCATGACTGAGGACGGCGCGCGCTGGGTCGGCCGCGGGGTAGGCTTCCTCGAGTTTTACGCGGGCGTGTTCGCCCTGGTGCTGCTGAGCGCGACGGTCGGGCTCGGCCTGCTCACCACCGAACGCGTCTTCCTGTCCCCGTCCAACAGGGTCAGGGCACAACTGGCACACCGGGCGACCGCGATGATCGGGATGGCCTACCTGATCACGCACCTCACCCTCATGATCTCCCTGGGGCACGTCCCGCCCACGGCGATCGTCGCCCCGGTGGCCGGGATCCCCGTTTTCCTCGGTGCTTGCGCCTTCCTCATGTTCGTGCTCGTCATCGTCTCGGGCTTCGTGCGAGGGCGCTTCGCGATCACCACCAAGCCGTGGATCTGGCGGACTCTCCATGCGAGCGCGTATCTTTCATGGCCCGTGGGCATTCTTCACGGAATGACCGCGGGCCGCCCGCCGGCCTGGTGGGTCGCGTGGTCGTACATCGTCTGTCTGGCCGCGGTGGGCGGAGCCCTGATCGTGCGAGTGATGGCCACCATGCGGAGGCCGGAGCTCACACCTGAATGGGTCAAGACCCCCGAGGTCGACCGGTCGCCGATCGAGCGTCCGATCGACGTCAACGCGCCGGTGAGCTTGGACGCCGCGCGCAGGAAGTACAGGCAAGCGGGATAAGACCGCACAGGAATGCCCAGGAGGCTTCGTAGTGATCCCGCAACGGGTCCCACGCGTTTTACGCGTGGGTCCGGCCCGTCTGACCGCCGGGCTGGACCACACCAGGAGGATCGATCTCCCGGCGCACCGGACGCTTCACGGCGAGCCGGTGCTGCGTGATATCGAGACCCTGATCGCACAGGTGAACGAAGTCGACATGCGCGGCAGAGGCGGAGCGGCGTTCCCGGTCGGCCGCAAGATGCGCGCCGTCCGCGACGCCGCCAAGGCGCGCGAGAGTGTCGTGCTGGTGAACGGCTCGGAAGGCGAGCCCGCCAGCTGCAAGGACACCATGATGCTCATCCGCAACCCGCACCTCGTCCTGGACGGCGCGGTCCTCGCCGCCGAGGCCCTGCACGCCCGCGAGGTCGTCGTGGCGATCGGGTCCGGCGGCGAGGTGGCCGAGGCGTCCGTCTCGGGCGCC
>NZ_JAHKRL010000075.1 GCF_019396405.1 Nonomuraea rhizosphaerae
CCCGAGACCACATGATCGCTGGATCCACGCCATCAGGTCAGTGTCTCAACCACCACACAGAACTGGCGTTGAGCGAGTCACCCGGAATCATCCGGCCGAGATGACCCGCTTAACACCAGCCACCTAGTCGTTCTCGTCGATCGCGCCCTGCAGCCTGTCCTGGGACGTGATGTTCTCCACCCGGCCCAGCGCCGCTCCGCCCGAGTCGTAGGCCGTCACCCGGCGGATGGTGGGCAAGCGGAAGAACCCGTCGTCCCCGGAGTGGACGCGCGTCCTGCCGATGTAGAAGCCGTTCCGCACGCCGGCCGTCATCCTCTTCCCGTCCGCGAACTCCACCTCCACGCGGACGGCCCCGGGAGCCACCCGCCCGGCCACCACCGCGAACAGCGGGTCCCGATCCCGGCCCGGGTTGATCATCGACTGCATCTGGGTGTCGTAGACGTCCACGCTGATCTTCCCGCGCAGCACCGGCCTGCCCGGCGGTTTACCGCCCCAGTACGTGAAGTGCGGCTCCTCCGGATAACTGACCAGCCGGACGGCCGGCGTGCACAGCACGAACCCCTTGACGCTGCCGACCAGCCGCGTCACGCCCACCTTGTCCTTGACCTCCACGAGCCAGCGGTAGTCCTTGACCGTCCCGTACTGCTTGAGCACCTGGTCGGCGTCCATGTTGTGCACCGGGCCGCCCTTGGGCATGCAGTCCTCGACCAGGGCGTACTGCGCGACCGTGTTGCGTGGCAGGCCCTTGATGTCCGGCACGTACGCGTCCGGCATCCCGCGCGTGGCGCTGGCCGTCGGGACGGGCCGCGTGACAGTGGCCGTGGGCCTCGCCGTCGCCAGGACCGAGGGGGAGACGGCGGGAGCGGGCCGGAACAGCTCCGGCCGGGTGCGCGTCGCCACCACCCCGATCGCCGCCACCACGCAGGCCGCCGCCGCGAGGGCCAGCCCCCATCTCGGCCGCCGCATGCGCACCCGCCCCTGCAGGGCGCGCGCCGCGACCGACTGGGGGTCCACGGGCCGCGCCTGGTCGGCCAGCCTGCTCAGCGCCTCGGTGACCGCGCGTTCGTCGACTGGCATCTCACGCCTCCTGGATGACGGTCTCGCCCACCAGCTCGCGCAGCCGCTTCACGGCCTGGTGGGTCTGGCTGCGTACGGTGCCGATCGAGCACCCCATGATCCGGGCGACGTCGGACTCCGGGAGGTCCTCGAAGTAGCGCAGCACCAGCACGGCCCGCTTCTTGGCGGGCAGGTGGCGCAGCGCCTGTTCGAGGGTGAGCCGGTCGTCCACGCGGGCGGTGCCATCGCCGTCGCTGCGCTCGGGCGGCGTCTCCACCACGTGCTCGCGGCCCCAGCGCGGGCTGCGCCACCGGCCGACCTGCTCGTGGTACATCACCCTGCGCACGTACGCCTCGGGATCGCCCCTGATCGACCGCCACCGGTCCGCGGTCCGGGCCAGGGCGCTCTGGAGCAGGTCCTCGGCGGTGTGCTGGTCTCCGGTGAGCACGTACGCCAGACGGATCAGACTGTCCGATCGCGACGTGACGAACGCCGTGAAGACTCGTTGGTCGTCCGGATGCAACACGCCTCCCTGGTCCGGGTCTCGCCCTCTAAAGACGTGTGGGAGGGTCTCGATCTATGGCGAGCGGGCAGAGCGGGCCGGACGCGTAGCCATTCCGTGATAAATGTTGACGGGGAAAACAACGTCGACGGGGTCGGAGGTGACATGAGTCAGGAAGATCCGGGCGGATATCCGTACCAACCTTATGGCGCACCGTACGGTCAGCAGCCGCCACCCGACTACGGATACGGGTACGGCTACGGTTATCCCCCGCCGCCACGATCCGAGGGGCCCAGGGCGACCGCCATCGTCGCGCTCGTGCTCAATCTCCTCGCCACCGTCTCCTGCTGCAACATCCTGGCCATCCCGGGAGCCGTCTGCGCGGGCATGGCACTGTCGCGGGCGAGCACCCAGGAGACCAGCGCGCGCAGCCTGCTCGTGTGGAGCTGGATCCTGTTCGGGGCGGGGTTCGCGCTGTCGTTCGTCGTCTTCATGGTTCTCGGCCTCAACGGCGCCTTCGACGACTGATCGCCTGTTCCGGGACTGTTCCCGCCGTCGTGCGTGTTGGATAGGCGTCAACAGTAGGAAGGGATGTCCGTGAACGACGGCCCGCTCATCGTCCAGTCGGACAAGACGCTGCTCCTCGAGGTCGAGCACGAGAAGGCCGGCGAGTGCCGCAAGGCCATCGCGCCGTTCGCCGAGCTCGAGCGCGCCCCCGAACACGTGCACACCTATCGCGTCACCCCGCTGGCGCTGTGGAACGCGCGCGCGGCGGGGCACGACGCCGAGCAGGTGATCGACGCGCTGATCAGCTACAGCCGCTACCCGGTGCCGCACGCGCTGCTCGTCGACATCGCCGAGACCATGGCCCGCTACGGCCGGCTCAAGCTGGAGAAGGACCCGGCCGGCGGCCTGGTGCTGACCTCCACCGACCGGGCGGTCCTGGAGGAGGTGCTGCGCTCCAAGAAGATCCAGCCCATGCTGGGCGAACGGCTCGACGACGACTCGGTGGCCGTGCACCCGAGCGACCGGGGCAACGTCAAGCAGGCGCTGCTCAAGCTGGGCTGGCCGGCCGAGGACCTGGCCGGCTACGTGGACGGCGAGCACCACCGCATCACGCTGCGGGAGGAGGGCTGGTCGCTGCGTCAATACCAGCGTGAGGCGGCCGACGCCTTCTGGCACGGCGGCTCCGGCGTGGTCGTGCTGCCCTGCGGGGCGGGCAAGACGATCGTCGGCGCGGCCGCGATGGCCGAGGCGCAGGCCACGACGCTGATCCTGGTCACCAACACGGTCAGCGCGCACCAGTGGAAGCAGGAGCTGCTCAAGCGCACCTCGCTCACCGAGGACGAGATCGGCGAATACTCCGGCAGCAGGAAGGAGATCCGCCCGGTCACCATCGCCACCTATCAGGTGATGACGACCAGGCGGAAGGGCGTCTACAGCCACCTGGAGCTGTTCGACGCGCGCGACTGGGGGCTGATCGTCTACGACGAGGTGCACCTGCTGCCCGCGCCGATCTTCCGCATGACCGCCGACCTGCAGGCCCGCCGCCGTGTCGGGCTGACCGCGACGCTGGTGCGCGAGGACGGCCGCGAGGGCGACGTGTTCTCGCTGATCGGCCCCAAGCGCTACGACGCGCCCTGGAAGGAGATGGAGAACCAGGGCTGGATCGCCCCGGCCGACTGCGTCGAGGTCCGCGTGACGCTGACGGACGAGGAGCGGCTGGCGTACGCGATGGCCGAGGCCGAGGAGCGTTACCGCTTCTGCGCGACCACGCCGTCCAAGACGCGGGTGACCGAGGCCCTCGTCCGCCGTCACCTGGGCGAGCAGGTGCTGGTCATCGGCCAGTACATCGACCAGCTCGACGAGCTGGGCGAGCACCTCAACGCTCCGGTGATCAAGGGCGAGACCAGGATCAAGGAGCGCGAGCGCCTCTACCAGGCCTTCCGTGACAAGGAGATCCAGGTCCTGGTCGTCTCCAAGGTGGCCAACTTCTCCATCGACCTGCCCGAGGCGGCGGTGGCGATCCAGGTGTCGGGGACGTTCGGGTCGCGTCAGGAGGAGGCGCAGCGGCTCGGCCGGGTGCTGCGGCCCAAGGCCGACGGCGGCGGGGCCCGCTTCTACACGGTGGTCAGCCGCGACACGGTCGACCAGGAGTTCGCGGCGCACCGGCAGCGGTTCCTGGCCGAGCAGGGCTACGCGTACCAGATCATCGACGCCGACGACGTGCTCGGTGGGGTGTGATCGCCGGGTGAGCCCGTGACGCCTGGCCGCTCACCCTCCGAGCGGCCAGGCTCGACGTCCGTCACGTCCAGGAGACTCCACGGGTCGTCGACAATCGAACCACCCCCCTCACCGGCGTACTCTCGCCGCCGCATTCGCTGATCCGCCAGCGACATACCCCCATGATCCGGCAAATCCACCTGATATGCCCGATTTCTCGGGGATTGCCAGGTGGTCGTTATCTGGCCAGCATGCCGCCGAGGAACAGCACGCCTTCGGCGGCGATCCACAGGACCACCCCCACGCCCATGAACCGGCTGAACACCCTCGGGTCACTCCTGGCCGCCGGCATCAGCCAGGCGGCGACGGTGCAGCAGGCGGCGGCCACGGCGAACAGCCCCGACACCGACGAGACCGAGTCGAGCCGCTGGGAGCAGCCCTGCGCCGTCTCCCCGCCCGCGCAGAAGGCCTCCAGCCCCCATCCCGCGAACACCGACAAACCCCAGAGGGCCGCCAGCAGGAAGCTCGCGACCGTGGGGATGATCGGAGAGATGCCGAACCTCACCCGCGCCACGCTGTCCTTCTACCCCGGGTAAATCCGTTGGAAGCCTGTCGGACGTCCTACTAAGCTGGTGGATTCGCTGCCTGTCCACCCCCGTTTCCCCCTCCCGAGGAGGCGCTTCCGCATGCCCGCGCACCAACTGGCCCCCGACATACCCGGCGACCCCGCCGCCCCCGCCGACGTCCTGGCCGCCGAGCAGGCCCACCTGGCCGAGTCGAGGGCCGCGCTGCAGGCCATGCGCCTGCACGCCCAGTCGCTGTCGGCCGACGCGGCGGGCGACTGGGTCTCCCAGCAGATCCTGCAGTCCCTGCTCGACAAGCGGGTCGCCGCGCTGGCCGACCACCCCGACACCCCCTTGTTCTTCGGCCGCCTCGACCGGGCCGCCGGTGACGACCTGCCCGGCACCATCTACGTCGGCCGCCGCCACGTGCACGACGGCAACAGCCGCCCGCTGGTGATCGACTGGCGGGCGCCGGTGTCCCAGGCGTTCTACCAGGCCAGCCCCTCCGAGCCGATGAGCGTCGTACGACGGCGGCGCTTCGGCTACCACGGCGGCGCGCTGACCGCCTTCGAGGACGAGCCCCTGGCCGAGGGCGGCGACATCGGCCCGTCGAGGATCCTGACCGAGGAGATCGAGCGCCCGCGCACGGGCCCCATGCGCGACATCGTCGCCACGATCCAGCCCGACCAGGACGAGATCGTCCGCGCCACGCTCGGCCAGACCGTCTGCGTCCAGGGCGCCCCCGGCACCGGCAAGACGGCCGTGGGCCTGCACCGGGCCGCCTACCTGCTGTACACCCACCGCGAGCGGCTGGCCAGGTCGGGCGTGATGATCGTCGGCCCCAACCGCGCGTTCCTGTCCTACATCTCCTCCGTGCTGCCCGCCCTCGGCGAGGTCAAGGTCGACCAGACCACGGTCGCCGGGCTGCTCGGCGAGCACGCCGCGCCCGAGGACCCGGCGGTGTCGGCGGTCAAGGGCGACGCCCGCATGGCCGCCGTGCTGGAGCGGGCGCTGTGGCTGCACATCATCAAGCCGACCGAGGGCGTCGTCTACTCCAAGGGCGCCTACCGCTTCCGGGTGGCCGACCACGAGGTGCGCGAGATCGTGGCCTCGCTGCGCGGCACCACCCGCTACGGCCCCGGGCGGGCCGCGCTGGCGCAGCGCCTGGCCCACATGGTCCTGGTACGCATGGAGCAGCGCGGCGAGTCGCCCGACGACCGGGTCCAGGACGCGGTGGCCCGCTCGAAGCCGGTCAAGCAGCTCGTGGACGCGGTGTGGCCGAAGCTGGCGCCCGAGCAGGTGCTGTTCAGGCTGCTGTCGGACGCCGAGTTCCTGGCCCGCGCCGCCAGGTCCGGCCTGTCGCCCGAGGAGCAGGAGACACTGCTCTGGCGCAAACCGTACCGGGGGTGGAAGTCCGCCAAGTGGTCGGCCGCCGACGCCGCGCTCCTCGACGAGCTGGGCGACCTCATCGAGCGCACGCCCTCGCTCGGCCACCTGGTCGTGGACGAGGCCCAGGACCTGTCCGAGATGCAGCTGCGCGCGCTCGGGCGGCGCTGCCGCAACGGCTCGGCCACCGTGCTCGGCGACCTCGCCCAGGGCACCACGCCGTGGTCCACCACCTCCTGGGAGGCCGTGCTCCGGCACCTCGGCCAGGACACGGGCGAGGTCACCGAGCTGACGCTGGGCTTCCGCGTGCCGCGTGAGGTCCTCGACTTCGCCGCCCGCCTGCTGCCCTCCGTCGCCCCCGCCCTGGCCCCGCCGCGCTCCCTCCGCCCCGGCGTGGGCTCGCTGTCCGTACGCGCCGGCGGCTCGGTGGCCGAGGCCGCCCGCGAGGCGCTCACCCGGGAGGGCTCCATCGGCGTGATCGTCCCGGACGCCCTGGTCGAGGAGGTCTCCGGCCACCTCGCCGGCCTCCCCCACGCCGTCCTCGACCCCGACAGCACCGACGAGCACCGCCTGCTGGTCGTCCCCGCCACGCTGGCCAAGGGCCTGGAGTACGACCACGTGATCGTCGTCGAGCCGGCCGACATCGTGGCGGCCGAGCCACGCGGCCTGGCCAGGCTGTACGTGGTCCTGACCCGAGCGGTCACCTCCCTGACGGTCCTGCACGCCAAGCCCCTGCCGGCCGCGCTGAGTACCTGACCTCCGGACGGGCACGGGAGTCCTCCTAGGATGACGAAGAGGATCAGCAGTGGATCGCAACCAGGATCTAAACCAAGGAGGATGCCGTGCCCGCACCGCTTCCACATGAATACCTGCCGCCGGTCGCCTCGCTCACGGTCCGGAGCGGTGACATCACCGACGGGGAGAGGCTGAGCGACCTCCATGTCTTCAACGACTGGGGCATGACCGGCCAGAACCTCTCCCCCCACCTGCAGTGGTCCGGCGCCCCCGCCGAGACCCAGAGCTACGCCGTGACCTGCTACGACCCCGACGCCCCCACGGGCAGCGGGTTCTGGCACTGGGTGCTGTTCGACATCCCGGCCTCGGTCACCGAGCTGCCCACCGGCGCGGGCACGGCCCCGGAGTTCAAGGGCCTGCCGCAGGGCGCCAAGCACGCCCGCAACGACTACGGCTCCACGGAGTACGGCGGCGCCGCCCCGCCTCCCGGCGACCCGCACCGCTACGTCTACACGGTCCACGCCCTGGGCGTGCCGGAGCTGGGCGTGGGCGCCGACGCCAGCCCCGCCGTGGTCGGCTTCAACATCACCGCGAACACCCTCGCCCGAGGTCACGTCGTCGCCCACTTCGGCGTCTGATGGCGGTCGAGATACGCAACGGCGGGCGCGACGACGTGCCCGCCGTTCTCGATTTCTGGCTGGTGGCCGGCGAGCCGACCGACCGCCACGACGCCCCCGACAAGGTGCGGGCGCTGATCTCACGCGACCCCGAGGCCCTGCTCGTCGCGGAGGAGGACGGCCGGATGGTCGGCACCCTCATCGCGGGCTGGGACGGCTGGCGCGCCCACCTCTACCGCCTCGCGGTCCATCCCGGCCATCGCCGCAAAGGCATCGCGACAAAGCTCCTGGCGGCGGCCGAGGAGAGATTCGCGGAGTTCGCCGCATTCAGGGCGGACGCGATGGTCCTGGACGACAACACGGACGCTCACAAAGCGTGGCAGGCCGCCGGTTACGCCCCGCAGCCGACGTGGTCGAGATGGGTAAAAATGCTGCCCTGAACCGGGGCCGGCGTCGTGCGCATAGCGCCCAATCATTGGACTCGCACTTACATATGGGATTGCACCTGTGCATCCGTAATTGGGAAATCGCCGGCACCGGATGAGAATTCGCACGTCACGGCGGCCGGCTGTCATCCGGTCAGCGGGCGTATTCCTGGAGGCCGTCAACCCCGTGCGGCGGGTGGCGGTGGGAGCGGCTTGCCGTACAAGAGAAAGTCTTCACGCGAGGACCGGAAGCCGCAAAAGCCTAATGGGGTTTCGCGTCCGCACAAGAAAAGAGACCGGCCCGGACGCCGAAGCGTCCGAGCCGGTCCCAAAAAACGCGACTAGGGCTCAGAAGTCCATGTCGCCGCCGCCCGGCATGGCCGGGGCAGCGGACGCCTTCTCGGGCTTCTCCGCAATTACCGCCTCAGTCGTGAGGAACAGCGCGGCAATGGAAGCGGCGTTCTGCAGCGCCGAGCGCGTCACCTTGGCCGGGTCGAGGATCCCCGACTCGAACATGTTGACGTACTCGCCCGTGGCGGCGTTGAGGCCCTCACCCGGGGTCAGGTTGCGGACCTTCTCCACCACGACGCCGCCCTCAAGGCCGGCGTTGACGGCGATCTGCTTCAGCGGCTCCTCGAGCGCCTTGCGGACGATCGCGGCACCGGTGGCCTCGTCACCCGCCAGCTCGAGCTTGTCGAACGCCTTGGCGCCCGCCTGCAGCAGCGCCACGCCACCGCCGGGGACGATGCCCTCCTCGACGGCCGCCTTCGCGTTGCGAACGGCGTCCTCGATGCGGTGCTTGCGCTCCTTCAGCTCGACCTCGGTCGCCGCGCCGGCCTTGATGACGGCCACGCCGCCGGCCAGCTTGGCGAGGCGCTCCTGGAGCTTCTCGCGGTCGTAGTCGGAGTCCGTCCGCTCGATCTCGGCGCGGATCTCGTTGACCCGGCCGGCGATCTGGTCGGGGTCACCGGCGCCGTCGACGATGGTGGTCTCGTCCTTGGTCACGACGACCTTGCGGGCGCGGCCGAGCATGTCGAGGCTGGCGTTCTCCAGCTTCAGGCCCAGCTCCTCGGAGATGACCTGGCCGCCGGTCAGCGTGCCGATGTCGCCGAGCATGGCCTTGCGGCGGTCACCGAAGCCCGGGGCCTTGACCGCGACGGAGCGGAACAGGCCGCGGATCTTGTTGACCACCAGGGTGGCCAGGGCCTCGCCCTCGATGTCCTCGGCGATGATCAGCAGCGGCTTGCCGGACTGCACGACCTTGTCGAGCAGCGGCAGCAGGTCCTTGTTGGCCGAGACCTTGCCGTTGACGATCAGGATGTACGGGTCCTCGAGCACGGCCTCCATGCGGTCGGAGTCCGTGACGAAGTACATCGACGTCATGCCCTTGTCGAAGCGCATGCCCTCGGTGAGCTCGAGCTCGAGGCCGAAGGTGTTGCTCTCCTCGACGGTGATGACGCCTTCCTTGCCGACCTTGTCCATCGCCTCGGCGATGAGCGAGCCGATCTCGGGGTCGGCGGCGGAGATGGAGGCGGTGGAGGCGATCTGCTCCTTGGTCTCCACGTCCTTGGCCAGCTTGGAGAGCTCCTCGCTGACCCGCTCGACGGCCGACTCGATGCCCTTCTTCAGGGCCATCGGGTTGGCGCCCGCTGCGACGTTGCGCAGCCCCTCACGCACAAGCGCCTGGGCGAGCACGGTGGCGGTGGTGGTGCCGTCGCCGGCGACGTCATCCGTCTTCTTGGCGACTTCCTTGACCAGCTCGGCGCCGATCTTCTCCCACGGGTCCTCGAGCTCGATCTCCTTGGCGATGGAGACACCGTCGTTGGTGATCGTGGGAGCGCCCCACTTCTTCTCCAGCACGACGTTACGGCCCTTGGGCCCAAGGGTCACCTTGACGGCGTCAGCGAGCTGGTTCATACCGCGCTCGAGACCGCGCCGGGCGTCCTCGTCAAACGCGATCATCTTGGCTGCCATAAGGCTAGACCTCCCAGATGCAGGGTGGCTTCAGTGGACCGAGCCGACGCCCGCGACGGCATGGGCCTGCATCTCCGTTCGGCAGGCCCCATCGTCCCGATCCAGCGCTGGCACTCGTTAACAGAGAGTGCCAACGAACTGTTTAGCACTCTACAGGGTCGAGTGCAAGCTGAGCGCCACTCACGCCTGGTCAAAGCCACAGGCGTCGGCGAAAGGGCTCGCACCTGGCCAAAGCCTCACGCGGCGCCAGAACGCGCCCGCACCCGGCGCGGGGTCCGTACGCCGGGTCCATGGCGGTTCTACAGCGGTCCCACGGCGGGTCCGTACGGCGGGGCCCGTACGGACGGCTCGCGCGGACGGTTCGTACGGCGGGCCCTTGGGAGCCCGCCGCACCGTGGTCGACGGGAGGTCTGTAGCGGTCTCGCCTGGACTGCGCTGCCATGCGAAGCCGCCGGGGGCGTGCCAGCGTGGTGGTCAGACCGAGCGGACAGATTCCGCTTGGGGTCCCTTCTGGCCTTGCGTGATCTCGAACTCGACGCGCTGGCCCTGTTCGAGAGAGCGATAGCCGTCCATCATGATCGCTGAGTAATGGACGAATACATCCTTACCACCGTCTACCGCGATGAAACCATAGCCCTTGTCCGCGTTGAACCACTTGACGGTGCCCTGCGCCACTTCCGACTCCTCTTACTGGGCTCATGGATCCCACCCATTCCTCCGCGAGATCCTCAATCGCCGGACTTATGGAGATATCAGCCAGACGATCGCCCTCGACCATACCTGTGGCACGGCGTTTGGCAACAGAGTCAATCAACAAATTACGTATTTCCTCTGGCCAGCACCCGTTCAATCTTGAAATGTACGGGAAAAGCAGAAGGCGCTCCCTCTCGGGAGCGCC
>NZ_JAHKRL010000076.1 GCF_019396405.1 Nonomuraea rhizosphaerae
GATGCGCGGCCTCTACCCCTGATCCGCCACGTCTGATCCGCCATGTCGGTCCGGCGCGGGTCGCGCCGGACCGACTTTGGTAGCCCCCCTCATCGTCCTCCGTACGATGCCGCCGCCCCGCCCGCCCGCGAGGGTTGAACCCATGAGAGGTTTTCTGGGCGTGATCCTGGTCATCCAGGGGCTGGGCGGCTTTGTGGCGCGGGTCTTCTTCGACACCGAGTTCGGGCTGCTGCGCAGGTGGTTCGACATCCCCACCCCGGTCTACCTGCTGATCGCGGCGGCCGGGGTGGGGCTGGCGATCTGGGGCGACCAGGCCAAGAAGAAGGAGACCTGACCCAGGAGCGCCAAGAAGAGGACCTGACCTAGGAGTACAGCCGGTAGGTCGCCAGGACGTTCAGCCGGTGCAGGTCGCGGCAGAGCGCCAGGATCCCGGCCTTGGCCAGGTCCGGCGGCACCTGGTACCGGCCCAGGGCGGCCGTCAGCGACGGGTCCAGCTCGCCCGACGCCCACCGGTCGGTGCAGGTCGTGTACGTCTCCTCCAGCGTCCGCCCGGCCGCGACGGCGGCGGCCACCTCCTCGTGCAGCACCTCCAGGTAGCCGAGCAGCGCGTCGATCGCCGCGTGCCCGTCGCCCATCGGCCCGTGCCCCGGCACGATCGTGTCCAGGCCGGGCAGCGTCTCGCGCATGCGCCGCAGCGACCGCGCGTACGGCTCGGGGCCGCCCTGCAGCAGCATGTGCGCCAGGCCCGCGTGGCAGAGGAAGTTGCCGGTCCAGGCGGTACGGGTGTCGGGCACGTAGAGGACCGTGTCGCCGGGCCCGTTGCCGGGGCCGAAGTGGTGCAACTGGACGATCCGCCCGCCGAGGTCGATCTCGGCGTACTCGTCGAACACCACGTCCGGCCTGCGCCACCGCTGCACCGCGTCGAGCAGCGCCGCGTCGCCGTACATGTTGGCGGACCTGACCTCCTTCTCGTACGCGAGGTCGGACATCTCGCTCCTGTTGCGCCGCGAGGAGAGGATGACCACCTCGGCCGGGAACGCCGCGTTCCCGAAGGTGTGGTCGCCGTGGTAGGTCGTGTTGACCAGGTAGCGCACGGGCCGGTCGGTGAGGCCGGCGGCCAGGCGCTGGATCTGGTGTGACATGTCAGGCGTGATGCCGGCGTCCACCACGAGCGCGGCGTCGCGGCCCGCGACGAGGCCGTTGTTGTCCTTGGGCGGGATGTTCGCCATCAGCGCCCACACGCCGTCGGCGAAGGCGTGCGGCGCCAGTTCGAGCCCGACCGGCGACAGGTTCGGGCCACCGTAACCGTCGGGGCGTTCGGCTATCTCTCGCTCGGGAATCGTCATGCCCATAAACTAATCGAGCGATCGATTATTTTGCAAGGGTGATTGGATGACGTGCGTGAACACGACAAGACGGCCGGGCCGCCCGCCCAAGGCCGAGGCGGGCGACACCAAGGCGGCACTGGTCGACGCGGCGCTGCGGCTGTTCGCGCGCCACGGGTACGCCGGCACCTCGATCAGGGCCATCGCCCGCGAGGTGGGGCTGAGCGAGAGCGTCCTGTACGCGCACTTCGACGGCAAGAAGGCGATCTACGAGGCCGCGATGTCGCTGGCCGGGCCGCAGGTGGCGCTGGTCGCGCTGGACGACGCGCCGGACGGCCCGGCCGCGTTCGTCCGGTCGTTCGGCGAGCGGGTGCTGGCCGCGTGGGACACCCCGCAGGCGCGGCAGAGCGTCAGCCTGGTCTCCCGCGACGGGCTGATCCACGACGAGATGCTGGGGCTGGGGATCGAGCGGGCACTGGCGGGGCTGGCGGAGGTGTTCGCCCGCTGGCTGGCCGACGGGCGGGTGCGCGCGGACCTGGGGGCGGCGGAGGATCTGGCGTACGCGCTGCTGGGGCCGATCGCGCACGCCCGGGTGATGTGGCTGCACGAGGAGGCGACACGGGAGCAGCGCGAGCTGGGCCGCGGGCGGATCGAGCGGCACACCGCGCTCTTCGCCGCGATGATCGAGGGTTAGTCCCGATCGGGGATCTCCAGGAGGATCAGTCGCGGTCGAGGACCTCGACCAGGCTCTCCAGGTCGCGCATGAGCTGCTCGGTACGCTCCTCGCCGAAGGCCGCGGCGATCAGCCGGTGGTGCCCGGCGATCGCGCCCTCGACCCTGACCAGCAGCTCGGCCCCCCGGTCGGCCAGGAACACCGCCACCCGCCGCCGGTCCCCCGCCGACGGCCCCCGGTAGACCAGCGCCCGGTCGATCAGCCGGTCCACCGCCTTGGTCAGCGTCGGGTGCGGCATCAGCACGGCGGCGGCCAGGTCGCCCATCGAGTGGCCGCGCCCGTCCGCCAGCGCGCGCAGGATGCGCCACTGCTCGACCGTGAGGTCCTCCCCCTGGAGCGCGGCCGCGAGCCCGCGGTTGACGCTGCGCTCCGCGCTGCTCAGCAAGTACGCGAGGGAGGACCCGAGCCCGGTCGTAGCCATGGAAATCAGGTCCTTTCACCCGAGAGCTAAGGAGGAGGATACTCGTCGGCGTGGCGACGATCGTCGATCCTTTCGAAGCGAGTGTGGTGCCCTCCTCCTCGCTCAGGGTCGCCCTCGTCGTGCCCGTCTCCGGCGTGCTCGGCCTGGTGGGCCCGTGCGCGATCAACTGCGCGGCGCTGGCGGCCGAGGAGCTGAACGCCGCGGGCGGCATCCTGGGCAGGCCGGTCGAGCTGGTGCTGGTGGACGGCGGGCGGCCCGCCGCCGCGGTGGCGGCCGAGGTGGCCGAGCTGGTCAGGGTCGGCGCCGTGCAGGCCGTCACGGGCACCCACGCCAGCGACGTGCGGGTGCGGGTGGTGCGGGCGATCGGCGGGCGGGTGCCGTTCGTGTACGCGCCCCCGTACGAGGGCGGCGGCCACGCCCCCGGCGTCTACTTCCTCGGCGAGACCCCCGGCAGGCAACTCGAACCCGGCATCGAGTGGCTGGTCGAGCACCGCAAGGCGCGGCGCTGGTTCCTGTTCGGCAACGACTACGTCTGGCCGCGCCTCGTGCACGCCAGCGCCCGCCGGCGGCTGCGCGCGCGGGGCGCGACCGTGGTCGGCGAACGGTTCGTCCGGTACGGGCAGGCGGTCCGATGGCTGGACCGGATCGCCGGCGCCCGGCCG
>NZ_JAHKRL010000077.1 GCF_019396405.1 Nonomuraea rhizosphaerae
GCCACGGCCTGTCGACCGGCGACGTGCCGTGGACGCCGCCGGGAGGGGTCTCCCGCCCGGTGCCGATGTGCGCGGCCGACGCCGCCCGCCTGGCCGACGGCCTGGAGCCGGTGATCCGCAAGGTCGTGACGGCGAACGGGGAGGAGCGCCCGCACTGGGAGGCGGGCACCAGCTACCGCCCCTGGGCGAGCCCCTACTTCGAGAACAAGCTGATCGACCTGGCCCTCGTGCCGGAGACGATGTTCTGGCCCCAGCCGGCCCGCGTCACCACCGTCCCCGACCTCACCGACATGCCGATCAACCAGGCCCGGATCAGGGCGCTGCGCGCCCAGGTACGCCTGGACCTGCAGCGCATGGACCCCGACCCGCCGCCCACCGAGGGCGTCGTGGTGCAGCAGCAGCCGGCCCCGGGCGCCCGCGTGCTCAGGAACACGACGGTCACCGTGTGGCTGCGCTTCCCGCTGCCGTACCCGACGTGGCGCCGGCAGCACTGACGGGGCCGCCGCCGGCCGGGTCGCCTCAGTGCCGCCTGCCGGGCAGGGCCTGGGAGATCACCGAGCCCAGCCAGTTGATCGTCTGGCCGGCCCGGTAGTACACCTTCGGCGGCAGGTACGGCATCACCGAGGAGTGCCGCAGCCCCAGCAGCGTGACCATCTCCAGCGGCGGCATCTCGATGTAGCGCGGGAGGTTCTCGTACCACCGGGAGCTGTTGCGGGCCGCCTTGCGGGCTCCCCGGATCGCGGACCTGCGCTCCCGCTCGTACGCCCTCAGCGCCCGTGGGAGCTCCGTCTCCGAGTGCAGCGCGTGGACCAGGATGGCGGCGTCACCCAGCGCGAGGGCGGTGCCCGCGCCGACGGAGTAGTGCGTGGTGTGCGCGGCGTCCCCGGCCAGGACGAGGTTGCCGCGGTGCCACGTGCGGTTGGTCAGCGTCCGGAACGTCAGCCACTGCGCGCTCCCGTCGGCGTGCGCCCGGCCGATCAGCGGATGCCCCTCCAGCGTCTCGGCGAAGAGCTTCTCCAGGATCGCCAGGCCGTCGGACTCGTTCGCCTCGTCGAGCCCGAGGCCCTTCCAGGTCTCGGGCGCGCATTCGACGACGACCGTGCTGTGGTCGGCGCTGAAGTTGTAGCCGTAGTACCAGATCCAGCCGTGCTCGGTCGTCACGAAGGCGAAGGTGAACGTGTCGAAGACCTTGCTGGTGCCGAGCCAGGTGTAGACGTTCCTGCCGACGTCGACCTTGGTGCCGAAGTGGTCGGCGTGACGCTCGCGCAGCGCGCTGTTGACGCCGTCGCCGGCCACGATGAGGTCGGCGTCGGCCAGCTCCTCCTCGCCACCGATCTCGCGCTCGTACTCGACGCGCACGCCGAGGGAGCCGGCCCGCTCGGCGAGGATGTCCAGCAGCCGGTGGCGGCTGATGCCCATGCCGACGTCCGCGTTGTCCATCATCACCGTCGCGCGCTCGTGCACGTCGACCTGCCAGCTGTCCCAGCGGACCGAGCTGTCGGCGATGGCGCGGGCCGACTCGGGGTCGGCGCCGTGGAGGTTGTCGAACAGCTCGTCCGAGTAGGTGACGCCCCAGCCGTACGTGGAGCCGACCGGGTTCCGTTCGTAGACGGTGATGTCGTGGGACCGGTCCATCCGCTTCATCAGGATGGAGAAGTACAGGCTGGCGGGTCCGCCGCCGACGCAGGCGACCTTCACAAGAACCCCCGATTGTTACGCAACGTAGTTTTACGACACATAGAGTAGCCACGAGGGACGGTGGGGTCGTGACCTCACCACGCGGGACGCGGGTCATGAAATGGCCAAATGATCGGAGACCTCCCTCTCCTTGACATAGGCACTATGGCTTTGATTACGTCTCAGCGAGGTGAGGAGACGACGATGCCCCTGTCCGCACCGCGCCTGACGCCCCTCGAAGAGGGCGAGTGAGATGTACCGCCGGTTGCTCGTTCTCGCGCTCGCGACGTTCGCCGTCGGCACCGACAGCCTCGTCATCGCCGGCGTCCTGCCCGAGGTGGCCGGCTCGCCGCGGGTGAGCAGCTCGGCCGCCGGTCGGCTGATCACCGCCTACGCCCTGGCGTACGCCGTCTACTCCTGGGTGGCGGCGCGGCGGCGGGCGCGGGAGGCCCGCAGGTTGACCGCGTTCCCGCAGACGCGCACGTCGTGCCAGGCTCCGGCGTTGTTGGGCGAGCGGTCGTAGAAGGCCACCGGGCACGTCTCCTTGCGGCAGGTCTTCAGCCGCCGCCAGACGTCGCCCTCCTGGGCCCGGAAGACCTCGATCGCGAGGATCCCGGCCAGGACCTCCGCACCCGAGCCGGCCGGCTCCAGGACGACACGCCCCGTCGAGTCGACGCGGGCGACCAGTGCGACGTCGCCGACCCCCTCGCCGTTCCCGCCGAGAAGTTCGACGGTGGCGTCACGGAGTGCGCGCAGGCGTGGCAGGTCCGCCGCGCGCAGCCGCGGCCCGCGCGCGTTCGCCCCGGTCTCTCCCGACCAGGCGTCCACCGCGCCGTCGGCCCACGTCTGCGCGTCGCGTACCGTCCCGAGCAGATCGTCCGTACGGCCGGCCCGGGCGCGGGTGTTGAGGAAGTCCTGGACGAAGGCGAGACCCGAGGGCGCCGGAACCATCCTGTAGCGCTCTGACGCGACCCATCCCACCCCACGATGCTACCCGAGCGACAGACTCAGTCACGCTCCGCCTATGTCGCCTCAGAGCGTTCTGGTCATGAAGGCGCTGAGCGGGTCGGGCCGGTAGTCCGCGAACGGCTCGCAGTACTCGAAGCCGAACTTCTCGTACAGCCTGCGGGCCGGCAGGAAGAACGCGTCCGACCCGGTCTCCAGGCTCAGCCGCGTGAACCCCATCCGGGTGGCCTCGGCGATGATGTGGCCCAGCAGGAGGGAGGCGATCCCGCTCCCCTGACGCGCCGGCGCGGTGCGCATGGACTTCACCTCGGCGTGGTGCGGGCCGAGCCTCTTGATCGCGCCGCAGCCGACCAGGTCGTCACCGTCCTTGACCGACCAGAACGTGACCTCGGGCCTGCGCAGCCCGTCGAGGTCGAGGGCGTGCTTGCTCTCCGGGGGCGTGATGGAGCGCATCTGCTGGACGTGCTCGTCGAGGAAGCCGGCGATCTCCGGCCCGGAGAGGTCGTCGACGATGATCTCCATGCTGCCCCCTTGTGATCGGTCAGCCCCAGAGTAGGAGATGTCCCGACATGCCGAACATGTGAAAGGGCCGGCACAGGGGGTGCGCCGGCCCTTTCGTTCAGGGGTGTCAGCACTCGATGAAGATGCTCTTCCAGCCGACCGGCGTCCGCTGCTCCGCGTTGCGGTCGGACGGGAGCTTGAAGTGCATCACGCCGCCCGTGTTGGGCTGGTTGTACATGCGCCCGGACTGGCCGTCGCCGTACCACTTGTACGACCCGCCGTACGGGATGTTCGACGGCCCGCAGGCGTCGATGAGGACGCTCCTGCCGGTGAACCCGGGCCCTTCGTAGGCGATGTACTGGGAGGCGTACGCGGCGCCGGCGGTCAGGGCGATGATGCCGGCCGTCAGGGCGGGGACAAGGACGAGTCGCTTCACTGTGCTCCTTGGGACGAGCCCCGCTCGCCGCGGGACGCCTCTCATCATGCACATTCAGTTACTGATTCAATACTCTCCGTGGAGCAAGGTTGGTGTCACCGGCCGACGCGGCGCGGTCCGAATTACGCACTGTCCGCCGCCGCCCCGGATTCCTACGCTCAGGGCCGGACGAGCCGCGAAAGGACTGACCCCATGACCACCGACCTCGTGAACAAGGCAGGCACCAGGCACCCGGTCCCAACCCGGGCCGGCGACGAACGCTTCGTGCCGATGGCCGCCCGGATCGGCGCCGTCGCCGCCGAGCACGCCGCCGAGCACGACCGGGACGCCACGTTCGTACGGCCCGCGTACGAGGCGATGCGCACGGAGGGCTACCTGCGGCTGGCCGTGCCGGCGGAGCTGGGCGGGCTGGGCGCCACCGTGCGGCAGGTCTGCCACGCGCAGGCCGAGCTGGCCCGCCACGACGGCGCCACCGCGCTCGCGATCGCCATGCACCAGTTCAACACGCTCACACTGGCCTACCTGCGCCGGCACGGCGCGCCCGGCGCCGAGGACACGCTGCGCCGGGTCGCCGGGGCGGGCCTGGTCATCGCCACCAGCGGCGGCTCCGACTGGTTGTGGCCGGAGACGGTCGCGGTCCCCGACGGGGACGGGTTCCGGGTGAGCGGGCGCAAGGTGTTCTGCAGCCAGGCTCCCGGCGCGAGCGTCGTGACGACCTGCGCCGTGGTGGGCGAGCCGGGCGAGGGCGCCGAGGTCATCCACTTCACGGTGCCGCTGGCCGCCGAGGGCGTCCGGATCGAGGAGACCTGGGACACGCTCGGGATGCGCGGCACCGCCAGCCACGACCTCGTCCTGGAGAACGTGCTGGTCAGCGGCGACAGCGTGGAGGCCCGCCGACCCTGGGGCGAGTTCGGGGCGCCGCTGATGACCGCCGGCGCGCACTTCGCCCCCGTCGTCTCGGCCGTCTACTTCGGCATCGCCGCCGCGGCCCGCGACGTCGCCGTGGCCCAGGCGGCGGGCGGGTCACGCGGGCCCTCGGCCATGGCCGGCCTGTCCCGCGTGCACCGGCAGATCGGCCTGATGGACGCCCGGCTCCGGGTGGCCTGGTGGGCGCTCATGGGCTCCCTGGACGAGCTGGGCGACGAGTACGCCTGCGACCCGCCCGCCGTCGTGACCATGATGCTCGCCAAGCGCGAGGCCGTGGAGGCCGCCGTCGAGGTGGTTAACCTGGCCATGGACCTGGCCGGCGGCCGCTCGTACTTCCGCCGCTTCCCGCTGGAGCGGGCCTATCGCGACGTCAGGGCCGGCGCCTTCCACCCGTTCACGCCGGAGGCGACGCTCTCGTACGCGGGCCGCGTCACCCTCGGGGACCCCGGGGTCAGCGAGTGACCACGCCGAAGAGAGCCGCACTCCCCGGCGTGGAGCTGCCGGACACGGAATCGGAATGCGTGGAGCTGGAGTACGAGGATCGAGGGACCGGCGAGCCGGTCGTGCTGATCCACGCCGGGCTGTGCGCCCGCTGGTTCGCCCCGTTGACGGACCAGCCGACGCTGTCGGAGCGGTACCGCCTCATCCGCTACCACCGGGCCGGTTACGCCGGCAGCACCGCCCGGCGCCCCTCGGCCGACCTGTCCGGGGAGGCCGGGCACTGCCTGCGCCTGCTGGATCACCTGGACGTCGACCGGGCCCACGTCGTCGGCCACTCCTCCGGCGCGGCCATCGCCCTGCAACTGGCGCTGGACGCGCCGGACCGGGTGCGGTCGCTGGCCCTGCTGGAGGCGGCGCTGCAGCAGGCGCCCAGCGGGCCGGAGTGGTCGCGGACGGTCTTCGTCCCGGCGATGGAGCGCTACCGCGCCGGGGACAGGGCCGGGGCGGTCGACACGTTCCTGCGCGGGGTCTGCGGGCCGGGCTACCGGCGGGTGCTGGAGCGGGCCGTTCCCGGCGCTTTCGACGAGGCGGTGCGCGACGCCGGCACGTTCTTCGGCCACGAGCTGTCCATCGTGCGGCAGTGGACCTTCGGCGCGCGGGAGGCCGGGCGCCTCACCCGGCCGGTGCTGGCCGTCATGGGCGAGCTGAGTGAACAGCTCTCCCCGATCTGGGGCGAACGGCACAAGCTGCTGCTGTCCTGGATCCCGCACGCCGAGCCCTTCGTCCTGCCCGGCGCCACCCACCTGCTGCACGCCCAGAACCCGCGCGGAACGGCGGAGGCCCTGGCGGCCTTCTTCACCCGATCCACTGACGAGCGGTGACGTCCTCAGCGGGGCGCGCGTCGGCCTGCCCGGCCGGGCGCGCGTCGGCTCGCCCAGCCGGCCGTACGTCGGCGAACGGGCTGAGCCGCCCCCAGCCCGCCAGCTCCCTGACCAGCCACGGCGGCGCGGTCACCGCCATGCCCTCGGCGCGCTGCGCCTGGGCCAGCGTGGCCGAGCCCGAGTACCAGCGCACCAGCCAGGCGGTGTCCACGGTGACCACGCCGTCGTCGTCGAACCCCGGCGGCTGGACGCACACCTCGTTGCCGGTCCTGGCCAGGACCAGCCAGTACCGGTCCGGCCGCGAGCCGTCGGTCAGGTCGAAGCGGACCACGATCCGGCGGCGCGGCAGCGACGCGGGCTGGATCATCCGCGACAGCATCCACAGCGCCATGTACGGGTCGAGGTATTCCGGCGGGACCTCCCGCCACCGCGCGCCCCAGGTCCCCAGCGCCATGCACACCTGGATCAGGTCGAGCCCGCAGTCGGTCAGCCGGTACTCCATGACCCGGCCGTTCTGCCCGCGGGTGATCACCCCGTCGCGCTCCAGCCGCCGCAACCGCTGCGAGAGCACGCTGCGGGGCATGCCGGGCGCCCCTTCGAGGATCTCGCCGAACCGGTGACAGCCCACGAACAGGTTGCGCAGGATGATCGGCGTCCACCGCTCGGCGAACACCTCGGCGCCCAGCGCGATGGGGCAGTACTGCCCGTATCCCTTCATCCCGCCACCATCCCCGCATCCCCCGTACCGGGGAAGTCTGTTTTCCGTACTTCGCCCCTCACACCGCGATACTCCCGTGACCATTCCGAGCAGCCCTGCCAAGCGCTCGATCATCTAGAGTTGCGGCGTGAGCGGAGACCTGATCCCGCAGCCGCCAGAGGCGCGCATGTCCGACGCGGACCGCGAGCGCGTCGCCGGCAGGTTGCGGGAGGCCGTCGGCGACGGGCGGCTGACGCTGGAGGAGTTCGAGCAGCGACTGAACGGCGTGATGGAGGCGCGGACGTTCGGCGACGCCGTGCCGTTCGTGTCCGACCTGCCCGGCGCTCCGGTGGCGGGAGCGGTGCCGGAGTACGCGGAGATCCGCACCACCGCCTCGACGCTCAAGCGGCGCGGCAAGTGGGTGGTGCCGAGGCGGTTGCGGGCCAGCGCCAAGGCCGGGTCGGTGAAGCTCGACTTCACCGACGCGATCATCTCGCACCGGGTGGTGGAGATCGAGCTGGACGTGTGGGCGGGCTCCACGACGCTCATCCTGCCGGCCGGCTCGTCCGTCGACCTGGACGGCGTCGAGCTGATCGCGAGCCAGTCCGCCGTACGGGGCATCACGACCTCGCCGTTCCCCGGGGAGGGCCTGCACTTCGTGGTGCGCGGCCACCAGCGGGCCGGTCGGCTGGTGGTGCGGTCGCAGCGCCATCTGGGGCGCATGCGTTGGTGAGACTCGCTCACGTTTGGGCCTTGTTGACCCGACGATAACGACGGATGCTGACGGCAGGTCAAGCTCAGCCGTGAGAGGTGTCCGTGATGCGCCGCCGATCCGTCGCCGTCGTCCTCCTGCTCCTGACCGCCACTCTGATCTCCCTTCCGGGCAGGTCGTCGGCGGCCTCCGACGTCCGCGGGTTCGTGGACGGGCACAGCCATCTGTTCTCGTACGAGGCGTTCGGCGGGATGCTGCTGTGCGGCAAGCCGTTCGACCCCGGCGGCATCGCCAAGGCCCTGACCGACTGCTCCGACCACTACCCGAACGGCGCCCTGGCCTGGTTCGAGAACTTCACCCGCACCGGCTCCCCGACCGGCACCCACGACCCGGTGGGCTGGCCGACGTTCCGCGACTGGCCGGCGCATGACTCTCTGACGCACCAGCAGGCGTACTACACGTGGGTGGAGCGGGCCTGGCGCGGCGGGCTGCGGATCATGGTCAACGACCTGGTGGCCAACCGCCAGCTCTGCGCGATCTACCCGCTGAAGAAGAACTCCTGCGACGAGATGACGATCATCAGGCTCCAGGCGCAGCGGGCCCGCGAGCTGCAGGACTACATCGACGCCCAGAACGGCGGCCCCGGCCGGGGCTGGTTCCGGCTCGTCCGCGACCCGGCCGAGGCCAGGGCGACGGCCGCGGCCGGCAAGCTCGCCGTCGTGCTCGGGATCGAGACGTCCGAGCCGTTCGGCTGCCGCCAGGTCTTCGGCATCCCGCAGTGCACCAGGGCGCAGATCGACCGGGGCCTGGACGAGATGTACGCGCTCGGCGTGCGCAGCATGTTCGTCTGCCACAAGTACGACAACGCCCTGTGCGGCGTGCGGTTCGACTCCGGCACCCAGGGCGCCATCGTGAACCTGGGCAACCTCCTCAGCTCCGGCTCCTTCTGGCAGGCCCGCACCTGCACCGGGCCCGAGCACGACAACCCGATCGACCCCGGCGGCGTGCTGCCCGACCAGCTCGCCGCGCTGCTGCCGCCCGGCGTGTCGCTGCCGGTCTATCCGCCCGCGCCGCACTGCAACACCAAGGGCCTGACTGCCCTGGGCGAGTACATGGTGCAGGGCATGATCCGGCGCGGCATGCTGATCGAGATCGACCACATGAGCGTCAAGGCGGCCTCCCGTACGCTCGGCCTGCTCGAAGCGGCCGGCTACCCCGGCGTCATCTCCTCCCACAGCTGGGCCGACCCGAACTACTTCGAGCGCGTCTACGCCCTCGGCGGGATGATCACCCAGTACGGCCACGACGCCCAGGACTTCGTCGCCGAGTGGCGCCGCACCCAGCCGCTCAGGCAGGCGCACCAGGTCGCCGGGTACGGCTACGGCCTGGACGTCAACGGCCTCGGCCAGCTCCCCGGCCCCCGCCCCGGCAGCTCGGTGACCTACCCCTTCCCCTCCTTCGACGGCAGCGTCACCCTGGACCGGCTGCGTACCGGCGAGCGCACGTGGGACGTCAACGTGGACGGCGTGGCCAACTACGGCCTGGTTCCGGACTGGATCGAGGACATGCGCAGAATCGCCGGTCCGGACCTCGTCCAGGACATGGCGGGCGGCGCCGAGGCATACTTGCGCACGTGGGAGGCGGCGACGGCGGCCGCCCCCGTCTGACCGCCACGGAAACAGACGGCGCAGTCTCGGCAACCAACCCCTCAAAACCCGCTAAAGCCGTCCAGCACCTCCAAAATCGCCTTATATCCTGTATCTGACGCAATTGGGGTGATTCAAACTCGTCGATACGGGGGCGAGCGGAGCTGGGGAGCCCGCGATCCTTCGTGACGGGAAGGCGCGTGACCTATGGGCTCCATCCGTAACCGATCCCACCACTACAGCGCCGTGCTCGGCCGCCTGCACCAGGACTTCCCGATGATGGACAGTCACGAGGTCGAGAGCATGGTCAAGACGGCGGCCGACTGCGCCCGCCACGTGGGTTGCACACCCACGGACGAGGTTGTCGAACGTCTGGCGCTCGAACACCTGCGCGCCCGCATGGCCACCCGCGCCACCTTGCCACGCACCGTGAGGGCGTAGACCGCAGCAGCCGCGCGGCTCATGCTCACACTGATGCGCCACAAGGAGTATGAGCCATGTCACCGAGAGTTCTCACCCGGACTTCATGACGGCCTCAGGCCGGTCACAAGGGCGTCGCCGACCGTCGAGTCATGAGCACGACGACGGTTACAGCGCCTCGGGTAGAGGTCGCACGCGGGACCCGCCTGGTCGAGGTCGTGGTTCCCGTCCACAACGAACGACGGGTCCTGGCGCGGAGCGTCCACCGGCTGCACGCCTACCTGACCCGTACCTTCCCGTACGGCTTCCGGACCACGATCGCCGGCAACGTCGGCACGGACAAGACCTGGCAGATCGCCGCGAAGCTGACCCGTGAGCTGCCGCACGTGCGGGCGGTGCGCCTGGAGGAGAAGGACCGCGCCCCCAGGAGGCCCGCGCCGCCCTCCGGCCCGCGATGGGCGCGCCCGGCGATGTGGGGCGTCCTGGCCCTGGCCGCCGTCCTGTACACGTGGGCGCTGGGCCGGAACGGGTACGCCAACGACTACTACTCCGCCGCGGTCTGGTCCGGCACCCAGAGCTGGAAGGCGTTCTTCTTCGGCGCCCTGGACAGCGGCTCGTACATCACCGTGGACAAGCCGCCGCTGGCCCTGTGGGTGATGGGCCTGTCGGCGCGGATCTTCGGGTTCGGGACGTGGAGCATGCTGCTGCCCCAGGCGGCGGCCGGCGTCGCGGCGGTGGCGCTGGTGCACTCGGCGGTGCGGCGCGCGCTCGACGGCCCGCACGCCCACGTGGCGGCGCTGATCGCGGCCCTGGTGATGACGCTCACGCCGATCACCGTGGCCATCAACCGGGACAACAACCCCGACACCCTCCTGGTGCTGCTGCTGGTCGCGGCCGCCTGGCTCTGCCTGGAGGCGGTCCACGGCGGGCGCACGCGCCCGCTGCTGGGGGCGGCGCTGCTGGTCGGGCTGGCGTTCAACACCAAGATGCTGCAGGCGTACCTGGTGCTGCCCGCCTTCGCGGGCGTCTACCTGCTGGCCGCGCCTGGCCGGCCGGCCCGGCGGATCGGGCGGC
>NZ_JAHKRL010000078.1 GCF_019396405.1 Nonomuraea rhizosphaerae
GGGCCACCACCAGGCGGTTCGGGAGGTGGAGGGGGCCCAGGCGGGCGGGGGTCAGCAGACGGGACGTCACTGCGGTGGTCATGGTGTGCTCCGTGGCGCGTGGTCATGTGTCGTTACGGGGATCACTGTGGCGGGGGGCGCTTCGGGAACGCTTCGGAGGCGCTTTAGGGCGCTTCGGAGGCGCTGGGGATCGGCTCGGCTGGGTGTGGTTTCTGCGGTGTGTACGGTGCTTTTATGCGTTTCGGCGTGCTTGGTCCGTTGATGGTCTGGGACAGCGAGGGGCGGCCTGTCAAGGTTCCCGAGGCCAAGGTCAGGGCGCTGCTCGCCGTACTGCTGGCGCACGAAGGGCGGCTGGTCCCGGCCGATCGGCTCATCGACGACCTTTGGGGTGAACGGCTGCCGGGCAACCCCGCGAACGCCCTGCAGGCCAAGGTGTCCCAGCTTCGCGCCGTTCTCGGGCGGGACCGGGTGGTGCATCAGCCGCCCGGGTACCGGCTGCGCCTCGTCCCCGGGTCCGGCTCCGGGTCTGGCTCCGGCTCCGGCGAGGTGGATGCGGACCGCTTCCGTACGCTCGCCGGCGACGCCCGGTCCGTCACCGACGCCAGGACGCGGGCCGGGCTGCTCACCGAGGCACTGGGGCTGTGGCGCGGGCCCGCGTACGCGGACTTCGCCGACTCGTCGTTCGCGCGTACGGCGGTGCGACGCCTCACCGAGCAGCGGCTGGCCGTCCTGGAGGAGCGGGCCGAGGCGCTCCTGGAGGCGGGCGACCACGCCATGGTCGCCGGGGAGGTCGCCGGGCTGGTGGCCCGGCATCCGCTGCGGGAACGGCTACGGGCGGTCCAGATGCGCGCCCTGTACCTGGCGGGGCGGCAGAGTGAGGCGCTGGCGTCGTACGCGGAGTTGCGGGGGGTGCTGGCGGAGGAGCTGGGGCTTGATCCTGGGCCGGAGCTGGGGGCGCTTTATCAGGCGATCTTGCGGCAGGACGCGTCGCTGGTGCCGGGAACTGTCGTGCCGAGCGTCGGTGCCGTGCCGGGCCTCGCTGTCGTGCCGGGCGTCGCTGTCGTGCCGGGCGTCGCTGTCGTGCCGGGGGTCGGGACAGGTGTTGCCGGCGGGGCGGGTGTCGACGTTCTGGGCGCTGGACGGAGTGAGCGTCCCCGGTCCAATCTTCCGGCCGCCCTCACCGCGCTGATCGGTCGCGACCGCCCCCTGGACGAGGTCGGCCGGCTGCTCGGCGGTGCGCGGCTCGTCACGCTCACCGGGGCGGGCGGGGTCGGCAAGACGCGGCTCGCGGTCGAGGCCGCGACACGACTCGCCCATGCGGCTGACGGAGGCGTGGCCGATGGAGGCGCGGCTGACGGGAGCGTGGGCGACGGCGTGTGGCTGGTCGAGCTCGCCGGTCGGCGCGGCGGTGTGGCGGAGCTGGCGCAGACGATCGCCGCCGTGCTCGGCATCCGCGACGACGCCCCCTCCGGCACGCTCGGCACCGGCACCTCTGCCACCGCTCCGGCGACCGCCCCGTCCCCTGCCGTCGGCTTGCCGGCCGCCATGTCCGCGTCCCCTCAGGAGCGGCTGGTCACGGCGTTGCGGGATCGCCGGACGCTGCTCGTCCTCGACAACTGTGAGCACGTCGTCGAAGCGGCTGCCGAGCTCGTCCGGCTGCTTCTGTACGCCGCCCCCGCCCTGCGCGTCCTCGTCACCAGTCAGGAGCCGCTCGGGCTGGCGGGTGAGGCGGTGTTCGTGGTCGAGCCGCTCACCCCGCCCGACGCCGTACGCCTGTTCGCCGAACGCGCCGCCGCCTCCGCCCCCGGCTTCTCCCTGGACGGGACCCGCGCGCCGGTGGAGGAGATCTGCCGCCGCCTGGACGGCATCCCGCTCGCCCTCGAACTGGCCGCGACCCGCGTCCGCGGCCTCGGCGTGCGGGAGGTGGCGGCGCGGCTGGAGGACCGGTTCCGGCTGCTCACCTCGGGACAGCGGGGCGCGCCCGCACGCCAGCAGACCCTGCGCGCGGTGATCGACTGGAGCTGGGAGCTGCTGAGCGGGCCGGAGCGCGTCGTGCTGGGCCGCCTGGCCGTGCACGCCGACGGCTGCACGCTGGAGGCCGCTGAGGCGGTGTGCGCGGGAGACGGGGTGGCGCGTGAGGAGGTGCTCGACCTGGTGACGCAACTGGTCGACCGTTCCCTGGTCGTGATGGCCGAGGGGGCGGCGGGGCCCCGGTACCGCCTTCTGGAGTCCGTGGCGGCGTACGCGCTGGAGCGCCTGGCCGAGACGGACGACCCCGCCGCCGTACGCGACCGGCACCTGCGCCACTACCTGTCCCTCGCCGAACGCGCGGAGCCGCACCTTCGCGGCCCGGAACAGCGCACCTGGCTCGCCCGCCTCGACACCGAAGCCGCCAACCTGCGCACGGCCCTGCACGACACCACCCGCCTGCGCACGAACCTGCACGAGACCACCCACCTGCGCCCAGCTCCGCACAAGACCGCCACTGCGACGGACGCGGTGCGCCTGGCCACCGCCCTCTCCTGGTGGTGGCTGCTGCGCGGCCGGCTGGGTGAGGGCCGCCGCGCCCTGTCAGCGGTGCTCGCCGTCGCCCCCGAGGCCGCTGAACTCCGCGTCCTGCGAGGCGCCTTCGCGCTGCTCACCGGCGATCTGTCCGAGCCGGCTCCGCCGTTCGAGTCGATCGAGGATCCCGTACGGCGTGGCCGGGCGATGTGGCTGTACGCGTACGCCCTGTACAACGCGGGTGACCCCACCACCAGCGAATACTGCAACACTCGCGCCCTCGGCCTCCTGTCCGGCGACCCGTGGGGCACCGCCGCCGCCCTCGCGCTGCGCGCCACGTACGCGTTGATCCAGGGTGACCTCGCCGGGATCGAGCGGGACGGCCTGCGCAGCGCCGAGCTGTTCCGCGAGGCCGGGGACCGCTGGGGCGAGCTGCAGTCGGTGTCCCCGCTGTCCACGCTCGCCGAGATCAAGGGCGACTACGCGGAGGCCGCGCGGCTCCAGGACGAGGGGCTGCGTGTCGCCGAGGAGCTGGGGCTGGTGACGGAGGTGGCCGCGCGGCACTCCGGGCTCGGCCGGCTGGCCCTGCTCGCCCAGGACTGGGACCGGGCCCGTGAGCTGCACGAACGGGCGCGGCGACTGTCCGTCGAACAGGGCCACGTCAACGGCGAGGTGCACGCGGTGATGGGTCTCGCCCTCGGGGCCCGCCGCTCCGGCGACCTCGACGCGGCCGAGAAGTACCTGATCCTGCTCCGCGACCAGCACACGTCCTCACCGGTGGGCGCGCATCTGCTGGTCGCGGAGCTGGGGTTCGTCGCCGAGCGGCGCGGCGACCAGGCCCTCGCCACGGCGCACCACCTCCACGGCCTGGAGATCGCCGCCGCCATCGGGGAGCCGCGCGCCCTGGCCCTCTCCCTGGAGGGCTTGGCGGGTGCGGCGTCGCTCTCCGGGGACCGCGCGAAGTGCGCGGCTCTGCTGCTCGGCGCGGCGGACGCGGCCCGCCGCAGCGTGGGCGCGCCGCTGCCGCCCGCCGAGCGCGGCGACGTCGACCGGATCACGGCCGCTGCTACGGCCGCCCTGGGACAGGCGGCCTTCACCGAGGCCTTCGAGCAGGGCGGACGGCTGACTCCACAGGAAGCCGCCCAGGCGGCGGCCTTGCCCCCTGCGCGCCACTGACGGCTCGCCCTCGCGGTGGTTACAGCTCGACCTCCCCCGTGACGCACGTGACGGCGGAGCCGCCCACCCACACCGCGCCGTTGTCGTCCGTCGCGATGCTCACCCGGCCGGCCCGGCCCAGGACCGTGCCCTGACCGGCCACGTACGGGGCGGTGGCGCGCCCGGTGCGCAGCATCCACTCGGCCACCGAAGCGTTCAGGCTGCCGGTCACCGGGTCCTCGACCGTACTGCCCTGAAGCGGGAGGAAAGCCCGCAACTCGAACGCGCAGGGCGACCCCGGCGGGTACGGTCCCACCACGCCCAGGTCGAGGTCCACCGTGCCGGGACGCAGCGCCAGCACCGCGTCGGCGCTGTTCAGGAGCACCGCCACCCAGCCGGGCCCGTTGTCGACCCACTCGGCGTCGACGATCTCGTCACGGGCGATGCCCAGCATCCCGGCGATGCGCTCGACCAGCGGCTCCTCCACCGGGCCGGAACGCAGCAGCGGAGGCGCGGCGAAGGCCAGCCCCGCCTCGATCCTGCGTAGCGTCACCAGCCCGGCGGCGCACTCCTGGACGATGGTGTCCTGCTCCTTGGGGACGTTCCCGGCCTCCAGCCAGGCGTGGCAGCTGCCGATCGTCGGGTGTCCGGCGAAGGGGAGCTCGGTCGAGGGCGTGAAGATCCGTACCCGATAGTCGGCGCCCGGCTCGGTGGGCGGCAGGACAAATGTGGTTTCGGACAGGTTCGTCCAGTTGGCGAACTTCTGCATCTCCTCCGTGCTCAAGCCATCGCCGTCGAGGACCACCGCGAGCGGGTTCCCCTGGTACGGCGTGGCGGTGAAAACGTCAACTTGGCGGAAGGGGCGAGTCATGGGCCCCAGTCTCGCAAACCGATCTCCTCGTCCTGCAAACCGATCTCCTCGTCTCGCAAACCGATCTCCTCAAAGCAGGGCTCGGACGCGGGCCACCGCTCTGTCGAGCTCTTTCTCGGGCACGGGATCGAACAGGTCGAGCGTGACCTGCCCGTCCTTGGCCTCCCAGACCCCGGCGACCCGCCCCCGGTGCACGACGACCGGCGAGATCCAGCCCGCCTGACGGCTCACCTTGGGCTTGGCGGCCGCCGGCAGCAGCGGCTCCAGGTTGCGGGGAGCACCCAGGATGTACTGGTCGAAGCCGGGCAGCAGATGCACGGCCTCGGACGGCTCGGCGACGGCGAGACCGTCCAGATGCTCGGTGAGCGCGAGCAGCGTACGGCCGTCGTCGGCCTCCACCTCGGTCACCTCGGGCGCCAGCTCCTGGAACCACCCTTTGAGCACCGCCTTCTTCGCCACCCCGCCGAACAGCCACGTGTCGAACATCTCCGGCGTCGCCGGCCCGTGCGCGCCGAGGAACGCCCGTGCCACCTGTACCCCGGCCTCCTCGTACGTCGGCAGCTCACCGGGCCAGCCGGACAGCCAGCGGCGCGGCGACGTGAACGTCACCCGCCCCTCACGCGGCGGCCCGTAACAGAGCTCGCCGAGGCGGGCCAGCGGCTTGAGCAGCGCGCCCCACCCCGAGGTGAGCGCCTCGCGTAGGTGCGCGTCGCCGGTGACCTTCACGACGGCGTCCACGAGCTCCTCGCGGGTCAGTGCCTGGCCGGGGTCGAGTGCCTGCGGCACCGCCTCGATGACCGCGCCGATCTCGGCCGCGGTGACGCCGTGCCCGCGCTGCCACGAGCCCTTCTCCCACGTGCGCAACGTGCTCAGCGCCGCGCAGTAGGCGGGCAGCTCGTCGGCGGGGAGGAGGTGGAGCGTGCCTCGCATGATCCACGTTTTGACGAGCGTACGGTCCTGCCAGAGGGCGCGGTCGATCTCGTCGCGGTCGATCTCGTCGCGGTCGATCTCGTCGCGATCGATCTCGTCGCGATCGATCTCGTCGCGATCGATCTCGTCGCGATCGATCTCGTCGCGATCGATGTCATCGCGGTCGATGTCATCGCGGTCGATCTCGTCGCGACCGGGCCGGTCGGAGCGCACCGCGACGGCCAGGTGAGCCGACGAGGCCACCTGCGCCTGCACCCCGCACAACCTGCGGGCGACGGCCACCGCGTCAGGGCCGTCACCCGCGCTCACGAACTGCCTGCTCAGGCGCCAGGCGAGGATCTTGGACCAGGTCAGCTGCGTTCTCACGCGTCCACTTCTACACCCCGGCAGGGACAATCCCCGGCGGCCGGCTTGGATCGCCGATTCGCCAGGCAGCCGATCCGGAGCTGAGCATCGCCGAGCCTGGCTGAGCGGCTCTGGAGGGGATCTCGCGGGAGCAGGTGGGCGCGGGAGCAGGTGGGCGTGGGCATGGCGTGGGCATGGCGTGGGCATGGCGTGGGGCGGCGGGCGCTTGAGCAGGGAGGAGTCGGTACGCGAGGTTGTGAGACTGGGCCCTCCGGATGAGCGAGACGCTTCCTGACTGGGCCCAGCGACCGAGGCAATCATGGCCACGCGCCCGAAGCGGCCGGGACCCGCCGCACCTCAACATGTTGACCATGCCCGACTCCCCCACGACGACGCAGACCCCCGTCACGCCGAAGAACCGGATCTCCGCTCTCGACGCGCTCCGCGGTTTCGCGCTGTGCGGGATCATCTTCATCAACATCCCCCAGACCATGGGAATGTTCACGTACGCGGGCCAGTTGCCCGACCCCTTGCGCATCTTCTTCCTCGGGCGCTTCTATCCCATCTTCTACCTGCTGTTCGGCGTAGGGTTCGGCATCTTCCTGCGTTCGGCCGCCAAGCGGTCCACGCGTCCGCGGGTGTTCCTGTTGCGGCGCTTCGCCGCACTCGCCGTCCTGGGCGGCGTGCTGCACCTGTTGCAGCCGGGTGAGGTGCTGCTGCCGTTCGCCATCACCGGGCTGGTCGTGCTGCTGCCGCTCAGCTATCTGCGGGGGCGGGCGCTGTTCACCGTGGCCGTGTCACTGACGGTGGCGGGGGTGCTCGCCGGGGTCGGAGGGCTGGGGCTGTTGCCCGGGCTGTTCGCGCTCGGGTTCGCGCTGGCCGACATGCGGGTGCCTGAGAGCCTCGACGGCCGCCGGAGACATCTCCTGATCCTGGGGGCCGCGGCGCTGGTCACCGGCCTGGTGACGTACTGGCTGATCATGCTGCCCCTGCCCGATCCGGCCCAGATCCGGCTCGGCATGATGCTCTCGCTGGCGATGGCCTGCTGCTACCTGGCGCTCTTCTTGCTTCTGCTCCGTACGCGGGCGGGTCACGCGCTGTCCTGGGTCCTGGCCCCCATGGGCAGGATGGCGCTGACGAACTACTTCAGCGCGGCCGTACTGTTCGTCCCGATCGGTACGGCACTCGGCCTGCGCGGTTCCGCCGCCTGGTCCACGGCGGTCGCTCTGGGCGTCGCCATCCTCGTCGTCCAGGCCGTCGTGAGTAGTCTGTGGTTGCGGAGGTTCGGCTACGGTCCGCTCGAGTGGGCCTGGCGGTGCGTCACATACTGGCGGATGCTGCCGATCGGCGGCGCCGCGAACGCCGGAGGAGCTCGCGGAGCGACATGAGGACGTGGACCAAGGCGACGGCCCGGCTGGGGGTCCGCACGCCGGAAGGCCGCGACACGCTGGCCGCCGCCGCTCTCATCGCCCTCAGCCTGGCCCGTCTGGTGCCCGCCATCCGGAACGGCCTGCTCACCCTGTTCCCGGTCTGGGCGGTCGGGGTCGCCTATCTCCTGGCGACGGTCGATCTGGGCACGATCGCCGTTCGCCGGCGCCGACCGGTGCTCGCTCTCGCCGTCGCCACCGTCATCCCGCTTCTGGGCGCCACGCTGCCCACCCGCCCCGCCTTCCTCGGCGTGGGCGTCGTGGTGTGCGCCTACACGGTGGCCACTCTTCTCTCCCAGACCAGGGCGACCTTGGTGATCGGCGCGTGCGCCGCAGTCCACGTCCTGGGTGGCCTGGCCATCACGGCCGCGGGCGGTGAGCACGGCGGCCTGCTCACGTTCTGGGGCGTGACGCCGGGCGACACCACCGGCATGGTGGCCGCCGCCGCAGCCGCCTACTTCCTGCCCGCCACCGCCGGTTTCTACGTCCAGGCCCGCCGGGCGGCCGTGACCAGGCGGGCGGCGCAGATCGCCCGCGAGCGCGAAGAACGCGCCAAGGCGGCGGTCATGGAGGAACGCACGCGGATCGCCAGGGAGTTGCACGACATCGCCGCCCACGACCTGTCCGCGATCGTCGTCCAGGCGGGCGCCGCCGACCGGCTGCTCGACCGAGATCCCGCCGCCGCTCGGGCCACCCTGCGCGCGATCAGGGCCCAGGGCCGCGACACCCTCACGTCACTGCGCGCCCTCGTGGGCATCATGCGGGACGACGGTCCCGACGACCGCGCCCCTACGCTGGCGCGGATGGAGGACACCATCCGGCGTTCCCAGGCCACCGGCATGACCGTCGACACCGAGACCTCCGGCGAGCCCCGCCCGCTTCCCGTCACCATCGACCTGGCCGCCTCCCGCCTCCTGCAAGAAGCCCTCACCAACGCCCGCCTCCACGCCCCCGGCGCCCCCGTCACCGTGACCACCGCCTTCCACGACGGGTCCCTCCAGATGACCATCCGCAACAGAGCCCCCGCCCACCCGGCCACCTCTTCCACCTCCGGCTCCAGCGCTACTTCTGTCTCCGCCTCCAGCGCCACTCCAGCCTCCAGCTCCGGCGCCATTCCCGGTTCCGGCTCCCGCTCTGGTGGTGGGAGCGGGCATGGCTCCGGAAGCGGGTACGGGCTGCTCGGCATGCGCGAACGCGTCCACCACGCGGGCGGCACCCTCACCGTGGGTCCACAGCCCGACGGCGGCTGGCTGGTCAGCGCCACCTTCCCCACGGAGCAAACGTGACCAGAGCCCGCGCTGCATCGGCTCACGTCGCTGAATATCCGCTGGGCAGAAGAGGAGTGGCCACAGCACGCCCGGCGCTGGCCTGTACCGCCGGCCTGGCCGTCCGTGGAGGAGACGTGATCAGGGCACGCACCACGCCGACTCACCCCTCCGACCACCGACCGAGCGGAAGAGAGGTGACCGCGGCACGCTCCATGGCGGGCCTTACCGCGCAAGGGCTGCTCCCCGCGCCGGGTCGGGCCTCTACCGCGCCGGGTCGGGCCCCTGCCACGCCGGGTCGGGCCCCTGCCACGCCGGGTTGGGCCTCTGGGGCGCCTACCTGGGAGGAAAGGTGACCATACGGGTGGTGATCGCCGACGATCAGGCCGTTGTTCGGGCGGGGTTTCGCACGATTCTGGAGTCGGAGCCTGATATCAGGATCGTTGGTGAGGCCGCCGACGGTGAGGCGGCGGTCAGGGTCGCCAGGCAGGTCGTTCCCGATCTGGTGCTCATGGACGTCCGCATGCCCGTTCTCGACGGCATCGCCGCCACGGAGCAGTTGGCCGGGCCCGGTGTCGCGCAACCGATCGCGGTGCTCGTCGTGACGACCTTCGACCTCGACGAGTACGTCTTCGCCGCGCTCCGTGGCGGCGCCCATGGCTTTCTGCTGAAGGACATCGAACCCGACCAACTCGTCGAGGCCGTCCATGTGGTCGCCTCGGGGCAGGGGCTGGTCGCGCCGGGGGTCACTCGCCGTCTCATCGCCGAGTTCGCTCGTGCGTCCAAGGCCGAACGTCGTATCGAGCCGCTGCCCGATCTGACCCGGCGGGAGCATGACACGCTGGTGCTCATCGCCAGTGGGCTGTCCAATGTCGAGATCGCCCGGGCACTCGTGGTGAGTGTCTCCACGGTCAAGACCCATGTCGCCAACCTCCTGGCCAAGATCGGCTGCCGTGATCGCGTACAGGCGGTGATCTACGCGTACGAGCACGGCGTGGTGGAGCCGGGAAGGTGAACGCGTCCCGAATGGGGGTCGGAGACTCGGGGAGTCGGAGGCTCGGGGCGGAGCTGCCGGACGAGGCGATCTGGCAGCCTAGGTCTTGCCACCCCCTGCTCGCCCGCAGGACGGCGATGAGGCTGCCGCCTATTTCACCCGCCTCTGGACTGCGGGGAGGCCGCCACCTATCACCACCCTGGGATGGTGCTGTGGATGCTCCCCATCACCCTTCCTAGGTGGCGGTGAGGCTGCCGAAAACCACCGTCCGACCTCGCCGACCTGATCTCCGGATGGTGGTCAGGACGTCAACTGTCAGCGTCCGCCTCGTCGTCCCTGACGGCAGGACGGCTGCCGACTTTCGGTAGCCTCACCGGCACTGACCGGCCTTCGCATGGTGGGGCGGCTGCTGGCTTTCGGTAGTCCCGGCCGCCGCTGACCGTCCCTCGCGTGGTGGGCCGGTTGCCGATTCTCGGTGCCTTGCCGCCGTTGACCGTTCCTTGGATTGTGGGGAGGTCGTCGGCCACTACCGCAACTTACCTGCTGGTGGAGGAGTGGTGACGCGCCATCGTGGTGGTCGGGCGAGAGGGACTCGACCGCGTCACCACCCGGTGCATCGCCACACGGACCGACACAGACCGACACAGGCCAGCACGGGCTGACATAGGCCAGCACGGGCCGACAGGGCAAGCGCGGGCCAGCACGCCGCAGGCGGTCTTCCGCTGCTGCTTTCGCTCAGGGGGAGTCGCTGGGGGATGCGGTGGCGTTGGCGAGGCGGGTGGAGAGGGCGCGGATGCGGTCGATGAGCTCGGGCGGCTCGTGCACCTCGAAGTCGATGTCCAGCAGCGCGACCCAGACGGCCAGCTCACCGAGGTCGTTCGCGCCGCTGGACAACATGCAGGACCGTTCGTCGATCGGCTCGATCGTCCCTGCCGTGGTCGGCATGTGCATGGCGACGACCTCGGCCGGGGCGCGCATGGTGAAGCGGGCCTGATATCGGTAGGGCGCGCTGGAGATCGCCCGGGACATGTAGGCCGGTAGGTCGGGGTCGGGAGGGTCGCGGGGGGCGAACCGGGGTCCGTTCGGCGTCCGCAGGCTCAGGCGGTCGACCCGGTAGGTGCGCCAGTCGGCCCGATCGACGTCCCAGCCCAGCAAATACCAGTGCCATCCCGAGTGGACGAGCCGGTAGGGCTCGGCGGCGCGGGCGCTTTCCCGTCCGTCGTGCGTACGGTAGTCGAAGCGCAGCGTCTCGTGGTCGCGGCAGGCGGCGGCGATCGCGGTCAGGGACGCCGGGGCCACCTCCGAACCGGCCCGCCCCATCGGCACGGTCATCGACCGCAGCGCGTGGACCCGATGCCGCAGCCGCTGTGGCAGCACCCGCTCCAGCTTGGCCAGCGCCCGTACGGAGGTCTCCTCGATCCCCGCCACCGAGCCTCCGGCAGCCGTCCGCAGCCCCACCGCCACCGCCACCGCCTCATCGTCGTCCAGCAGGAGCGGCGGCAGGTCGGTGCCCGCGCCGAGCCGGTAGCCGGGCGCGCCGGCGGTGGCGTGCACGGGGTAGCCGAGCTCGCGCAGCCGCCCGACGTCGCGACGGACGGTCCGTGTGGTCACAGCGAGCCGTTCCGCCAGTTCCACGCCTGTCCACTCCCGGTGGGTCTGCAGGAGGGAGAGCAGTTTGAGCAACCGTGCCGAGGTTTCCACCATGCGGTCAAGATTGCCCTGTTCCTAGGAACGATCCTGTCCTAACTCGTTTCTAGCGTGTTCTCCATGACGCAGATCAAGCCCTTTCGCATCGATGTTCCGCAGGCCGCGCTCGACGATCTGCACGACCGGCTGGCACGTACCCTCTGGCCCGACGAGTTGCCTGGCGTCGGCTGGTCGTACGGCATTCCGGTCTCGTACGTGCGGCGGCTGGCCGAGTACTGGCGTACCGGTTACGACTGGCGCGAGCACGAGGCGGCGCTCAACGACCATCCCCAGTTCACCACCGAGATCGACGGCCAGAACATCCATTTCCTGCACGTACGCTCCTCCGAGCCCGGGGCGCTGCCGTTGATCATCACGCATGGGTGGCCCGGGTCGGTGGTGGAGTTCATGAAGGTCATCGGCCCGCTCACCGATCCGCGCGCCCATGGCGGCGATCCCGCCGACGCCTTCCATGTCGTCGCCCCGTCCATGCCCGGCTTCGGGTTCTCCGGGCCCACCCGTGAGACCGGGTGGGACCTGCGGCGGATCGCCCGTGCGTGGGCGGAGCTGATGAGCCGCCTCGGTTACGAGCGCTACGGCGCCCAGGGCGGCGACAGCGGCTCGGTCATCTCGCCCGACCTCGGCCGCATCGCCCCCGAACGGGTGGTGGGCGTGCACGTCAACGGCGCGCTCGGCTTCCCGGCCTTCGACCCGGCCGAGATGGCGGGTCTCACCGAGGCCGAGCAGGCCCGGCTGGAGGCCTACGCCGACCAGGATCGTTCCGGTTACGCGATCATTCAGGTCACCCGGCCGCAGACCGTCGCCTTCGGCCTGCACGACTCCCCCGCCGCCCAGTTGGCGTGGATCGCGGAGAAGTTCAAGGAGTGGACCGACCCTGCGCACGACCTGCCGGAGGACGCGGTCGACCTTGACCAGTTGCTCACCGACGTGACGATCTACTGGCTGACCCGCACCGCCGCCTCGTCCGCCCGGCTCTACAAGGAGGGGTCGGCGCAATGGGGGGTGCCGGTCGAGCGTTCGGAGGTTCCGCACGGGGTTGCGGTCTTTCCCGGTGACGGCGGGATCCGGCGGGTCGCCGAGCGCGAGCACAACGTGATCCACTGGTCGGAGTTCGACCGTGGCGGTCACTTCGCCGCTATGGAGGCTCCGGATCTGCTGGTCGGCGACATCCGGGCGTTTTTCCGCAAGGTTCGCTGATGGCTACTTCCGCAGCGGATGCTTTTTTGTTGGTTGCGGAGCCTTTCGCCCGTGGGTGGCTGGAGTCGTGCGCCTTCATGAAAGTGGCGGCAGCAGGGCGGGTGACCGGCTGACAGTGCGCGCGGAACCTCTTGGGGATCTTGTTAAGGTCGGCGAGACGTCCACGCCGAGCCGGGGCTGTGGTCGTGGTTGTGGTCGTGAGGACGATCAGCTCGGTGGCTGATGCTGGGCGCCCCAGTCCCAGAGGGCCTGGAGGACGGGGCCGAGGCGGCGGCCCGCAGGGGTGAGGCTGTAGTGGGTGCGGGGTGGCCAGCCGGGCCGGCGGCTGCGGTCGAGAACGCCGGCCTCGGTGAGGTGGGCCAGGCGGTCGGACAGGACCTTGTCGGACAGGGTGGGCAGCGCCTGGCGAAGCTCGGTGAAGGTGCGGTCGGCCTGGAGGAGTTCGCGGATCACCAGGGTCGTCCAGCGGCCGCGCAACGCCGCGAGGGTGATCTCCACCGGGCAGTGGGGGGTGGGCTCGGTGACCTGGGCGAGGGGGTCGTCGGGCAGCCCGGGCCGAAGCGGGTGGCTCGGGTGGCCAACCGTTTGGTGAGTCACGAGGGCGCCTCCTAGCGTTGCCGCGTCTCAGTGATTTCTACCTTCTGCGGGAGATGTGGTGATGGTGCTTGCCGAACGGCCCGAGGACGTGCCCATGGTGTTCGCCGAGCGGTTCAACAGCGGTGATCCGGCGGCGGTGGCGGAGGTGTACGAGAGCGGGGCGGTGTTCGTGCCTGAGCCCGGTGTTCCGCTGACGGGAGCCGAAGCGGAGGCGGCCAATGGGCGTTTCGTGGGGCTCGGGGTGCCGATCAGCGTACGGCCGCGGCATGTCTACACCATCGGCGACGTCGCGCTCCTGATCGTGGACTGGGTCATCGACGGCACGGGCCGCGACGGGCGGCCCGTGCACGTCGAGGGCACCGCCACC